>JBIKMC010000003.1:0-36048 GCA_044359405.1 Burkholderiaceae bacterium | reverse complement strand
ACCTATTTTCGAATTTAGCGGCGTGGAAGATGAAATCGCCCGCGCCCTATCGCGGCGGGTTGATCTGAAATCGGGTGGTTACCTCGTCATCGACCAGACCGAGGCCATGACTACCATCGATGTCAATACCGGCAGCTACGTCGGCGGGCGCAACTTCGACGATACGATTTTCCGCACCAATCTGGAGGCTGCCCACGCGATCGCCCGTCAGCTGCGCCTGCGCAACCTGGGCGGGATCATCATCGTTGACCTCATCGACATGGCCAACGCTGAACATCGTAGCGCGGTGCTGGACGAACTGCGCCGGGCGCTCGAACGCGATCGAACCCGGGTTGCGGTTAACGGCTTCACCTCATTGGGGTTGGTTGAAATCACACGCAAGCGTACACGCGAATCGCTCGCGCGAATCTTGTGCGAGCCCTGCCCCACCTGCCAGGGACGCGGCCAGATCAAGACCGCGCGCACCGTCTGTTTTGAAATTCTTCGCGAAATACAGCGTGAGGCCAGCCAGTTCGCTCCGCGGGAGTTCAGAGTGGTTGCCTCGCAGACTGTGGTCGACCTGTTTCTCGAGGAAGAGGCCCAGTCCCTGGCTGGCCTGTGCGACACGATAGGCCGACAGGTGGCCCTGCACGTCGAAACGCTTTACTCGCAGGAGCAGTACGACATCGTGCTCATGTGAGCACCGCCTGGCGTGGCTGCAGCAGCGCATTGCCCACCAAGGCTGCGATGATCACCACACCACCTTGCAGGGTCGCCATGGGCAGCGCCTCGCCCGCGCCCAGCCAGGTCCACAGGGGCCCCAGCACCACTTCCAGCAGGGCGATCAGCGCGACCTCGTGCGGGGCAAGGCGATTGGCTGCTCCTACCATCAGCCAGCAGGGGATGGCCAGCTGAAAGGCGCCCAAAATCGCCAGCAGCAGCAGATCACGGGCATTTGCCTCGAGTGGCCAGGCGAAGGGCAGCGAAATGGCACAGGACAGCAATGCACCCACCAGGACGGCTGGGGCCAGATCGATATTGGCGCCCATTTTGCGCAGCATCACCAGGTTGATCGCTGAGGCGAGTGGCACCCCCAGAGCGATCAGCATGCCCTGCACGCCCTCGGTCGAAACGCCGTCGCGCACCATCCACCATACCCCCAGCGCGGCCAGGGCGATCGCAATCCAGGTGGTCCGTCCAACCTGCTCGCGCAGTACCAGCCAGGCGGCAACCGCCGCCAGAAAGGGGGCCAGCCCCACCACCAGCAGCACGTTGGCAACGCTGGTTCGCGCAATGGCGATCATGAAACAGGTGAACATCACCGCCCACATCAGGCCAGAAGCCAACCCGGTCCAGCCCATGGCCAGCACCGGTTTGAGCGGGTTGCCCCGCTCATGCCAGGCCAGGATGGGCAATAGCGTGAGCGCACAGAAAAAGCTGCGCCAGAAGGTCAGCTCCATGCCTTCCGCCGCAGCGACATGACGGGTGATCACCCCAGCCGAGCTCCATAACAGTGCGCAAAAAAGCAGCAGTAGAACAGCCGCGCGACGCGTGGCAGGACGCAGATTGAGCATGGGAAAAATCTTTCGGGCCGGATCCCGGCGAGGTTGGCGAAAGGTAAAATTCTACCGATGGCCGAACCCCGTTTCGTGCACCTGAGGGTGCACACCGAATATTCCATCAGCGACTCCATCGTCCGGATCGATCCGCTGATCGCCGCTGCGCGTGATGACGCACAGGCGGCGCTTGCCATTACCGATCTGGCCAACCTGTTCGGCTGGATCAAGTTTTATAAAGCGGCCCGGGCGGCAGGGGTGAAACCTATCTGCGGCGCAGACTGCTGGCTCACCAATGACGCTGACCGCGATCGCCCCTTCCGGCTGCTGCTGCTGGCGCGCAATGAACGCGGCTACCGACAGTTGTGCGAATTGCTCAGCCGCGCCTGGCTGGACAACGAGTACCGCGGCCGCGGCGAACTCCGCGCCGACTGGTTTGACGCGGCCGACCGCGATGGCCAATCGTATGCCGATGGCCTGATCGCCCTGTCGGGGGCCCATGAAGGCGATGTTGGCGCAACACTCATGGCCGGCAATGAGTCGCTCGCCCTCACCCTTGCCCAGCGTTGGTCAACGCGCCTGCCTGGCTCTTATTACCTTGAAGTGCAGCGCACGGGCGAAGCGCATACCGACTCGCACACCCGCGCGGCGGCCTGGCTTGCATCGCGGCTGGGCCTGCCTTTGGTAGCCACCCATCCAGTGCAATTTCTGGCTGAGGGTGATTTTCGTGCCCATGAGGCACGGGTCTGCATTGCAGAAGGCGAAATACTCGCCAATCCCCGTCGCCAAAAGCGTTTCAGCGCGTCACAGTATTTTCTGTCGCAGCAGGAAATGTGCGAACGCTTTGCGGACCTGCCCCAGGCGCTGGCCAACACGGTTGCCATCGCACAGCGCTGTAGTCTGGGCATGACCCTGGGCAAGGCGCGCCTGCCTCAGTTTCCGGTACCCGAAGGTGTCACCCTCGACGACTTCCTGCGTCAGTGCGCGCACGAAGGTCTGACAAAGCGCGTGCATGGCCCAGATGGCCAGTGCCGACTCTCGCCAGATCAGCTCGCCACCTACCGGGCCCGCCTCGATTACGAGTGCGACACCATTGTCCAGATGGGGTTTCCGGGCTACTTCCTGATCGTGGCCGACTTCATCAACTGGGCCAAGACCAATGGCGTGCCCGTGGGACCTGGTCGCGGCTCGGGTGCAGGCTCGATCGTGGCATATGCGCTGGGCATCACCGACCTCGACCCAATTCCCTACGCACTGCTGTTCGAGCGATTCTTGAACCCCGAGCGGGTATCCATGCCCGACTTTGATATTGACTTTTGTCAGGACAATCGCCACCGGGTGATCGAATACGTACGTCACAAATACGGCGAGCAGGCGGTCTCACAGATCGCCACCTTTGGCACCATGGCCTCCAAGGCGGTCATCCGTGACGTAGGTCGGGTACTCGACATGGGCTACAACTTCTGTGACCAGCTCTCCAAGCTGATCCCTGTAGTCCAGAACAAGCCGCTGTCGCTGGCAAAAGCCCGTGCTGAAGAACCCGTACTGGCCGAGCGGGAGCGCAACGAGGATGAGGTTCGCGAGCTGCTGGCGCTGGCCGAGCCCCTTGAAGATCTCACGCGCAATGTAGGCATGCATGCAGGGGGCGTCCTGATTGCGCCCGGTCAGCTCACCGACTTCTGCCCGCTTTACAAGCAGCCGGGCGCCGAGGGCGGCGTCATCAGTCAGTTCGACAAGGACGACGTTGAGGCTGTTGGCCTGGTCAAGTTTGACTTCCTGGGGCTGCGTAACCTCACCATCATCCGCATGGCTGAGTCGCTGATCAACACGCGCCATCCGCAGTCGCCGGTCGACCTTGACGCGCTCAGCTTTGACGATCCGGCCGCTTACCAGATTCTGCGTCAGGCCAACACCACGGCCATATTCCAGCTGGAAAGCGATGGCATGAAGAAGCTGCTGAAAAAGCTTCAGCCCGATCGCTTCGAAGACATCATCGCGGTGCTGGCGCTTTACCGTCCGGGGCCACTCAACTCGGGTATGGTCGACGACTTTATTCTGCGCAAAAAGGGTCAGCAGTCCATCGATTACTTCCACCCCGATCTGAAACCCTGTCTGGAACCCACGTACGGCGTGATCGTCTACCAGGAACAGGTGATGCAGATTTCTCAGATCATCGGTGGCTACACGCTGGGCGGCGCTGATCTGCTCAGGCGTGCCATGGGCAAGAAAAAGCCCGAGGAGATGGCGCAGCACCGTGGCCTGTTTGTCGATGGCGCCAAGACCAAGGGCTATCCGGTCGAACTGGCCAACAAGCTTTTCGACCTGATGGCCATGTTTGCCGAGTATGGCTTCAACAAATCGCACACCGCCGCTTACGCGGTAGTCACCTACCAGACGGCCTGGCTCAAGGCGCACTACCCGGCCGAGTTCATGGCGGCCACCCTGTCGTCCGACATGGACGATACCGACAAGGTGCAGTTGTTCGTCGCCGACACGCAGATCAATAGCGTGCAGATGCTGGGGCCGGATATCAATGCGTCGACGTTTCGCTTTGCCCCCGTCGATCAGCGCACCATCCGCTACGGACTGGGCGCTGTCAAGGGCGCAGGCGAGGCCGCTGTGCTCAACATCGAGGCAGCTCGTGGCGAGGGCGGGCCGTTTCGCGACCTGTATGACTTCGTCGACCGTATCGATCGGCGCGTCGTCAACCGTCGCGCGGTCGAGGCCCTGGTGCGGGCAGGCGCGTTCGACAGCCTTGAACCTAATCGCGCCAAGCTGCTGGCCAATGTGAGCCGCGCCTTCGATTCGGCCGAGGCGCGGGCGGCCACCCGCAATCAGGTCAGTCTGTTCGCTGATCAGCCCGCCGACATGCCGGCCAGCGACTGGATTGCGGTGCCACCCTGGACTGAGCGGCAGCGGCTCCAGGAAGAAAAGCTTGCCCTGGGCTACTACCTGAGCGGTCACCTGTTCAGTGCCCACGAGACCGAGGTGCGGCGGTTTGTGCGAACCCGTCTCGCCGACCTCAGCCCGGCACCTCAGCCGATCTGGCTGGCCGGTGTCATCGCGGCTCAGCGAACCCAGATGACACGCCGCGGCAAAATGCTCTTCGTCACGCTTGACGACGGCTCGGCCAAGGTCGACATCTCGGTGTTCAATGAGCTGTATGAGTCCCAACGCCGACTCTTTCGCGACGATGAGTTGCTCGTGGTCTCAGGCAAGGTAAGTCGCGATGACTACAGCGGCGGACAACGCGTCGTTGCAGAACGCGTCCTCGATCTGGCCGGCGCCCGCCAGGAGTTCGGCAAGCGACTTCGCATTCGTCTGAACGGCATCGCCGACGCGCCCGCCTTGCGCGGCGCAATCGCACCGTTTTCGGCGTTGAGCCAGGCATCCGGCGGGGCCGCAGCTACCAGCGCCGGTCCGCTACCCGTGGTGGTTGAATACGGCAATGCAACTGCGCGCTGTGCCATCGAACTGGGAGACGGATGGCGTGTGCGTCCCGAGCAGGGCCTTCTCGAGGCACTCGACGAAAGGCTTCACCCCGAAACCATCACGGTCGAGTATTGAAACCGGTGAAGTCATCCCTGCATACTTATGGAAGGCTTCTGCGCTACACCCGGCCCTACTGGAAGGGGTTTGCCGCTGCCATCGCAGCCATGATCGTCGCGGCCGCAACCGAACCCCTGTTTCCTGCACTGATGAAACCGCTGCTTGATCAAGGTTTCGTAGCCCGCGAAAGCATCCCCATCTGGGTGGTGCCCGCCGCCATCATCGGCATTTTTATCCTCCGGGGACTGGCAACTTTCAGCGGTCATTACGCGCTTGCCTGGGTGTCCTACCACGTGCTGGCCGATGTACGGCGCCAGATGTTTTCGCACATGCTGCGCCTGCCCTCGCGCGAGTTTGAGCGTGAGGCCTCAGGTCTGCTCATTTCCCGCATCGTCTTCGAAGTGAACAACTTCACCGAAGCCGCCACGCATGTCATCACGGTATTGGTGCGCGATTCACTGGTCGTACTGGGGCTTCTCACCTGGCTCTTCTGGCTCAACTGGAAACTCACCCTGATCGCCCTGCTGCTGGTTCCGGTGCTGTCCATCGTCATCGGCGTCGTCAGTCGACGCATGCGCCAACTCAGTCGCAGAAGTCTCGAACAGATGGGTGAACTTACACGCGCGGTCGAAGAAGGCGTTCAGGGCTACAAAGTGATCAAGATTTACGATGCCTACGACCGACAAGGGCAGCGCTTTGATCAGACGGTACGCAAGCTGCGCAGCGTGGCCATGCGCATGGTGATCGCTGGCGCTACCGCCACACCCATCACGCAACTCTGTGCGGCGATCGCGGTCGCTACCGTGGTCAGCATCGCGCTGATGCAGTCCGACGGCAACCAGACGACGGTGGGTGGATTTGTCTCGTTCATCACCGCCATGCTGATGCTGCTGGCACCCCTGAAACATCTGGCTGATATCAATGCGCCGCTGCAGCGCGGTCTGGCTTCAGCCGAAAAAGTGTTTGAACTGCTCGATCGTCAAAGCGAACCCGATCCAGGCAGCCAGGCACTGGGCCGTGCGCGGGGACAGATCGAATTTGATCGCGTCAGTTTTCAGCATCCGGGCGCCGCGCGCGAATCGCTGTCCGATGTCAGCCTGCAGATCGCGCCCGGCGAAGTTATTGCTCTGGTCGGGCCGTCCGGTGGGGGCAAAACCACATTGCTCAATTTATTGCCGCGCTTTCACGAACCAACCGGCGGGGAAGTTCGCATCGACGCAGTACCCATCAACGCGCTCAGCCTGCAAAGCCTGCGCGCCCAGATGTCTCTGGTCTCGCAGGAGACCGTTCTGTTCAATGACACGGTGCGGGCCAATCTGGCTGTGGCGGTGCCACATACACCTAGTGACGCGGACTTGTGGGCAGCGCTGGCCGTGGCTGCGCTTGATGATGTGGTGCGGCAGCTTCCGCTCGGACTGGACACGGAGATCGGCGAGCGCGGCACCCGTTTTTCCGGCGGGCAGCGCCAACGCCTGGCCATTGCCCGCGCGGTGCTGAAGAATGCACCTATTTTGCTGCTTGACGAGGCAACCTCAGCGCTTGACTCGGGCACCGAGCGCGCGGTACAGACAGCGCTCGAACGGGTCATGCATGCCCGTACCACCCTAGTCATTGCGCACCGCTTGTCGACCATAGAGCGCGCTGATCGAATTCTCGTCATCGATGCCGGTCGAATCGTTGAACAGGGTACGCACGCGCAACTGCTGGCCTCGGATGGCCTGTACGCTCGACTGCACAGATTGCAGCAGTCGGGACCGATCGATCCTCAATCTGTCTGACTTTGCCAGGGCCTGCTATGAACACCAACAACACCCCCTCCGGCACCACACTCGAACAGCGCTTCCCCCTGCCCGACCCGGCGAAGCTGCCATCCGATATTCGAGAGCGTATTCTGGCGGTGCAGGAAAAAACCGGGTTCGTCCCCAATGTCTTTCTCAAGCTCGCCCGCCGCCCCGAGGAGCTTCGAGCATTTTTCGCCTATCACGACGCGCTGATGCTGCGCGAGGGCGGGCTGACCAAAAACGAGAAAGAAATGATCGTGGTCGCCACCAGCGCGGCCAATCAATGCCTCTATTGCGTTGTGGCGCACGGGGCGATTTTGCGCATCTACGAAAAGAACGCGGTCATCGCCGATCAACTGGCCACCAACTATCGCAAGGCGCCCCTGTCTTGTCGGCAGCGCGCCATCATTGACTTCGCCCTGAAGGTTGCGCTGCGCTCGCATGAGGTGGAGGCCAGCGATCTGGATGCTCTGGTGCAATACGGTCTGAATGACGAAGACGCCTGGGATATTGCCGCCATCGCGGCTCTGTTTGCATTATCCAATCGCATCGCCAACGCCACCGGGCTGATGCCTAATCCTGAGTTCCACCTGATGGGTCGTATACCCCGAGACAAAAAGTCGCCATGAACGAACCAACTCCCACATCCCCTCCTCCCTCGCCGCGCATGCCCGAGGTTGATCTGGCGTCGGCGAGAAGGATCGCCATGATCTGTTACGCGCTTTACGCACTATCCCCCCTGGTAGGCGGGGTGACAGCGCTGGCGGCCATCATCGTCAATTACCTCAAGCGCCGCGAGTTCGCCAGCACCTGGGTGGCCACGCATATTGAGTGGCAGATCAAGACCTTCTGGTGGACACTGCTGGGCTCGCTGATCGGCTGGGTGCTCATCCTGGTGATCATCGGCTTTCCGATTCTGCTGGCCGTCAGCCTCTGGGCGCTCTATCGCATCGTCAAGGGCTGGCTCGCGCTCTATGAAGGAAGGGCCGTTGATCCGCAGCGGTGGTTTTAAGCATGCGCCTGGGCTTACCCAAGGCTTGCTGAAGGTCGCAAGCTGGGCGCAATACAACAGTGCGAGGACACCCCTCAGCCGCCAAGCATTGAACCAGTCAGCCCGTCGCGGCCCTCCAGCAGGCTATTGCCTGGGTGTACCAGTCAGATAGATTTCCAAGGGGCGGCACGTTCAGGCCGAGATGCGCGGCGGCACGGCTCAGCGTGATCAGCGGCTGCGAAAGATCCAATGGCTGGGCACCGTTTTGTTTTGACAGTTTGCGCCCGTCGGCGGCCACTACGACCGGAATGTGCAGATAGCGGGGCCGATGCAAACCCAACAGCTGCTGCAGATAGATCTGACGGGCGGTTGAATCAATGAGGTCATCGCCGCGCACGATGTCGGTGATACCCTGTTCGGCATCATCGACCACGACCGCCAGCTGATAAGCCCATAGGCCATCCGCGCGGCGTAATACGAAGTCCCCGACTTCCTGCTCGAGCAAAGAGCAACGCTGGCCCTGGCGGCGATCGATCCAGGTGATCGGGTCAGATCCGACCTGAACGCGAAGCGCGCGGGCGGTGCGGCCTGGGGCGGGCCCGGCGCGACAGGTACCTGGATAGACGAGTTCGCCCGTGGCCGGCGCGGACGACGCATTAAAAGGGGCAACTGGTGCGGACGACCCACTGAGGCGGGAATCGGCGATTTCACGACGCGTACAGGCACAGGGATAGACCCGCCCAGCGCTCTGCAATTGCTGCAAGGCCCTGGCGTAGGCACCAGACCGCTGGCTTTGCCACAGGACCGGATGATCAGACCGCATGCCCAGCGCCGCCAGATCATGCAGGATGGCCTGATCCGCGCCCGATATGCAGCGCGGTGTGTCGATATCCTCGATACGGATCAGCCACTGGCCTGCATGGGCGCGCGCATCAAGATAGCTGGCGAGAGCTGTGACCAGCGACCCTTCATGCAGCGGGCCAGTTGGCGAGGGGGCAAAGCGTCCTACGTACTCAGGCATGAGCGGTCTGCTGTCAAGACGCCCGCTGCAATCGATGCCCCGGATGCGGGCGTGCCGCTGACTCGGCGCCCGACAGCGTGTTTGCGCCACGCGCTGATGGCAGAGACACGGACAGGAGGCGCTGGCGTACCCGTGCCACTGCCAACCGCCCCAACCACCAGGCCAGGGCCTTGCCCGCGGGAGACTTGCGCCACGCATAACGCGACAGGGTTCGGGCTCGAGGTTCGGCCAGACGCCGGCTGACCAGCTGACCCGACTGAAGATAGGGTCTGGCCAAAACCTCGGGTAAGTAACCGCATCCAAGGCCCGACAACTGCGCCGCCAGCTTCTGCTCAAAGCTGGCCACAGTGAGCAGAGGTTGTCCCACCAGTAGTCCCGTCGTGTGCGCTGGCATATCACGCGAGGTATCGGCAATGGCCACTGCCCGATACCCGCGCAAGACCTCGCTGCTGATGGGTTCAGCCTGCGTGGCCAAGGGGTGGGAAGGCGCAATACACCAGACAAATCGGACTTCACCCATGACCTGCATGCCAAACCGCCCCGAGTGCGCAGCCGCCGCAGGCGCATCGTAAGGTGCCCCAATCACCAGATCGGCACGCCCTTCGATCAGGGCATCCCACCCGCCGTACAGAACCTCTTGGGCGATACGCAACCGGGTAGGTGTGCCCTGCGCATGAAAGTCGTCAATCAAGGGAATGAGGCGATCAAACGGCAGCGTGGCATCGACCGCGATTCGTAGTTCTTGTTCCCAGCCGGACGCGAGCTGCCGGACACGTCCGGCAAGGTCATCCGCCTCATTCAACAGGCGACGTCCCTCTCGCAACAACTCACGCCCCGCCGCCGTGGGCCGTGCTCGCGCGCCGCGCCGGTCAAACAGAAGCACATCGAGGGTCTCTTCCAGCCGGCGCACCTGATAACTGAGGGCCGAGGGTACTTTGCCGAGTGCCGCAGCGGCAGCGGCAAAGCTGCCCCGCCGGTCGATAAGGTCCAGCATCTGAAGAGCCGGCAACGATAGCGGATGCTCGCTTGCAGGCACGGCATCAGACGCTGCGCCGTCACGACCCCCATATCGTTTTGATCGAACGGCTGTCTTGGTATTCAAGGGCATCGATCTTTTGAAAAACGGTCTACGTTCAAAAATTTTGAATGCTTGCCCTCGATTGTATCGACGATGCGCAATCGATTCAGCAATTAGCCTACAGGCCAATTCGCCAAGGAGTGTTCTTCATGATCGAAGTCCGTCGTGGCCATGAGCGCGGTCAGGCTGATCTGGGCTGGCTGCAGTCAAAGCACAGCTTCTCATTTGCTGAATATCAAGACCCACAGCATGTCAACTTTGGCCCGTTGCGTGTCATTAACGAAGACTGGATCGCGGCCGGCACTGGCTTCGGCATGCACGGCCATCGCGATATGGAAATCATCACCTATGTGCTCTCAGGTGCCATCACGCATCGAGACAGCATGGGCAACCTGTCTGAGATCCGTCCCGGCAATGTGCAGCGCATGAGCGCAGGCACCGGCGTTCGCCATTCAGAACATAACCTGGGGCGGGACACGACCCACATGCTGCAGATCTGGATACACCCTGACCGGGTCGGCATTGAACCAGGCTACGAAGAGCGTGTTTTCGATGACCACGCCAAGCGAGGCCGCTTAGCTTTAATAGCGTCGCCCCAGGCTGCCGAGGGTTCGGTCAAGATTCATCAGGATGCGCGCGTCTACTCGGGCCTGTTCACCGGCGAGGAGTGCGCACAACTGGCGATCAGCCCCGGGCGTCGGGTGTACGCCCATCTGGCTCGGGGCACATTGACCGTGAACGGCATTGCTCTGAACGCAGGCGATGCGGCCAAGCTGGTCGAAGAAAACACCTTAGTCGTCAGTAACGGCGAAGCGGCTGAGCTCATCGTCTTCGACCTACCCTGATGAGGTAGCGAGTTTGCGCTTTACCCCCCGACTGAACCCATCAGCAGCCGGGTCCTTCACCAACTCATTTTCAAGGATCAACCATGAGTTCTGTCGTCATTGCATTCCACTCAGGCTACGGCCACACCCGTAAAGTTGCCGAGGCAGTCCACGCCGGAGCCGCATCCGTGGCCGGCACCCAGGCCTCGCTACTCGATGTGTCCAAAATCGACGATGCAGGCTGGGCACAACTGGCTGCAGCCGACGCCATCGTCTTCGGTGCACCCACCTACATGGGAGGTGCCTCGGGTCCGTTCAAGGTGTTTGCAGATGCCAGCTCCAAGGCCTGGTTTACCCAGGCCTGGAAAGACAAGATTGCCGGCGGCTTTACCTGCTCGCTGTCGATGAGCGGCGACAAGTACAGCACGCTCATGTACTTCGTGACGCTGGCCATGCAGCACAGCATGATCTGGGTCGGTACCGGCATGATGCCGGCCGCCACGCCGGGTGCCCCCGAGCTTGCCAACCGTATCGGCTCGTCCATCGGCGTCATGGCGCAGGCTGACAATGTGCCGGCCGAACAAAGCCCGCCCAAAGGCGACCTGGACACGGCACACGCATACGGCGCGCGTATTGCCAGCTACGCCCGGGCCCGCAGAACGTAATCAGCCAGTTCGACAAAACCCGCGCCATATTCGGCGCGGGTCACGTAGCGCGGCAATATCTGCATGCGCGCAGCGTGTCGACGCAGGTTGGCAACACCAACAGAGTTGGGTATTGCGTCGAACAATGACTGGTCATTGGGCGCATCGCCAATGCATACCCACTGCCCGGGGTCGCGCCGGTTGATCTCGGCCTCGCGTGCAAGATATGTCAGCGCGGTTTTTCCCTTGTCGAAATGTCCAAACCAGCCATTGACATGAATGCTGCTGGGTTGCGCATGCATGCCAGCCTCTCGCATCACCGCGACGATACTCGCAACCTCATCGGCCCCCAACGGTGAAACCGCCTCGGCAATATCGATGGCAAGGTCAACGAGCCGGTAGGGCTGGTCACCGGCGAGTCTCGCCTGCGGCAATTGCTCGAGTACCCGCGCAGCAACCAACTCGCGCCGAGTCATGGTGGCCTCGCGCTCAGCGGGAGTCTGCATGAACTCCACCCGCACACCACCGCCCTCGCGGCACATGTAAAACGCTCCGGTCTCGCCAATGACCGCCTGCACGGGCCAAAGCCGCAGAACGAGATCGCACCACCCTGCTGAACGGCCGGTCACCGGTACCACAGCAACATCATGCGCATGCAGTCGTTCAAGGGCGGCCAGCACATCGGCGCGAAGCTTGCCCTCAGTGGTGAGGGTATCGTCGAGATCCGTGAAGATGCCCACCACCGCGCGGGCATCGAGTTCGTGCAGCGGCCTCACGTCTCAGCGTTTACCACCGCCCAGCAAGGCAGCAACCGGGCGCGCCGGCCGGGCGGACGGCCGGGCTGGTCCACTCGATGCGGGTGCGGGTGCGGCCGACTCAGCCTGAGGCTCTGAGGGCTCATAGGGTTGGTAAAAAAATGGGTCACTCGAGTAGCCGACCGTCCCTTTGGTCGCCGGCGGCTCGGGCCTGCGTCGCGTGGCTGAGGCCTCGTCGCGCGTGCGACTGCGAGAACGTGGCGCACCGCCCGCATCGCTCCGATCGGCCGAATCACGTCGACCGCGCGAATCAGGGTCGGGCGAGCGTGGCACCTCAACGGTCAGAGTCTCAACCGGCAGCTTGCGCTTGAGCAGCTTTTCGATATCGGCATGCAGCCGATCTTCATCACCGCACATCAACGACAAGGCAAGGCCGCTAGCCCCGGCACGCCCGGTTCGGCCGATGCGGTGCACATAGTCTTCAGGACTGTAGGGAAGGTCGTAGTTGATGACCGCCGGCAATTCTGCGATGTCTAGACCACGTGCCGCGACATCAGTGGCCACCAAGATACTGAGTTCACCCTTCTTGAAGGCTTCAAGGGTGGTCAGGCGTTCTTGCTGCGACTTGTCACCATGGATGGCACTGGCGTTGAGCCCATCTCGCTCAAGCTGACGGGCCAGGCGACTGGCGCCGATCTTGGTGTTGGTAAAGACGATGACCTGACTGAGCGCGCGAGTACGCACCAGATGCGCGACCGCTGCACGCTTCTCATCGGAATCACGCACACGGAACACGCGCTGTTCAACGGTATCTGCGGCGGCATTGCGCCTGGCCACTTCAATAGAAACCGGATTACGCAGAAAGGTCGCGGCCAGCCTGCGAATGTCTTCGGAGAAAGTCGCCGAGAACATCAGGTTCTGCCGCTGCGCAGGCAAGGCATTGATGATTCGCTGAATATCTGGCAAGAAGCCCATGTCGAGCATGCGATCAGCCTCGTCAAGCACCAGAATTTCGGCCTGGGCCAGCGAGACAGTTTTCTGGCCCATGTGATCAAGCAGACGCCCGGGTGTGGCGATCAATACCTCACAGCCCTGACGCAGCGCTGCTATCTGCGGCTGAATATCAACACCGCCGAAAACAACCGCCGCACGTAATCCACTGTGACGCGCGTACGCCTGCACATTGACAAAAATCTGGTCAGCCAGCTCGCGCGTGGGCGCAAGCACCAGCGCACGCACCGGATGACGAGCCGGCGAGGCACTGGTGTTGGCATGAACCATCAATCGCTGCAGGATGGGCAAGGCAAAGCCAGCCGTTTTTCCGGTACCGGTCTGCGCCGCTCCCATGACGTCACGCCCCTGCATGACCACCGGGATGGCCTGCGCCTGAATGGGGGTAGGTTCACGGTAACCCATCTCAGTCACCGCCCGCAAAATGGGCTCGGCAAGACCGAAGCTGGTGAAAAGCACGGCGGACTCAGAGGCAGCGTTGGGTACGGGTTCGCCGGTGCTGGCGGCGTGTGTTGCAGTGTCGGTGTTCAAGCGGTGGGCGGCTTCGTGAGGTGACAAAAGGATGCTGACAAGTCGGTACGTGTACCGACCTAGAAAACCCTTCATTGTGCGCCATTTGGCCAGCGATGCAAACTCTCGGTGAATCTCTGATCTGCGGTTCTGAATGTGCGGGGTATCCGGACTGGGTCTGAGACTACTGAGATCTGATGTTGGCCCTCGCCAAGACTTTCACCCCGTCCGGGTACCGACCAGTGCCCTTGCATACCCCCCTGAGTTATTCGAGGAAAATCGCGATTCGATTTCATTCCAAAATGCTTGATATTCAATCAAGCCGGAACGGTGGATTTTTAATGATTGGTCAAATTAAACGGGATCAATATCAGAGTCGCACACGAAATGGCTGGGCAGTACCGCAGAAAATATTTGCCTTTTGAATTAAAGCTGCTACATTGCCGACCACCTCAAAATACCGGAGCCAATAATGCCCCGCCAGTCGTACGAAACCATTCAAAAACAGATCGCCAAGCTTCAGGCCCAGGCCAAAGCACTCGAAGCAGCGCGCGACAATAAAAAAGCAAGGGCGGTCGAAAAGGTTCGCGCCCTGATGAAGAAACTTGGCGTATCAGTGGCCGATATGACGGCAGCAGCGCCCGTCAAAGGGCGGCGTGGTCCGGCCAAATCCTCAGCACCCCGCAAAGCAGGCGCCCGCAAATCGGGGGGAAAAGTGGCACCGAAGTTTCAAGATCCAGCATCAGGTTTGACCTGGACGGGACGCGGTCGGCCTCCCAAGTGGCTTGACCAGTACCTCAAACAGGGCCGCAATCGCGAAGAATTTGCGATTCAGGTCGCGCAGGCAGCAGACGCGCCTGCGGCCTGATTTGCCGGAGCCCCGCCGCGCGGGGGCTCGTCAGATACAGCTCACCGCCGTCGACCGACGGCGGTTTTGTTTTCAACAAATCGTCACGTTGGGTCGCGAGAATGCGTCCCATGGACAGATCCTTTCTCCCAGCCAATGCCGACGAAACCCCTCCGTCTCTGCAAGTCCGCACCGTCTGGATATCCGATATTCACCTCGGAACGCCCGGATGCCAGGCCGAGGCGCTGCTTGAATTTCTGAGATCGGTCGACTGCGAGACGCTTTATCTGGTAGGCGACATCATCGATGGCTGGCAGCTTCGCCGCTCGTGGTACTGGCCGCAGGCGCACAACGATGTCGTGCAGAAATTGCTGCGCAAGGCTCGCAAGGGAACACGTGTCGTTTTCGTGCCCGGCAACCATGACGAGTTCGCCCGTCGCTATGTCGAGCACAACTTCGGCGGGGTCGATGTTGTAGAAGACTGCATCCACGTCACCGCCAGCGGGCAGCGCCTATGGATCACCCACGGCGATCTGTTTGACGGTGTTATTCAATGTGCTCGTTGGCTCGCCTACGCGGGCGATATTGCGTATGAATTCACCCTGAAAATCAATCGCTATCTCAATCTGATGCGCGGCCGCCTGGGACTTCCGTACTGGAGTCTCTCCAAATTTTTGAAACTAAAAGTCAAGCGGGCGGTCAGCTATGTAAGCGATTTCGAGAGTGCCGTTGCTCGCGAAGCCAGACGACGCGGCGTCGATGGCGTGGTCTGCGGCCATATTCACCACGCCGAAATGCGGCATATCGATGGAATTCTTTATTGCAATGATGGCGACTGGGTTGAAAGCCTGACCGCTCTCGTCGAATGGGAGGACGGGCGGCTCAGCATCATCGACCGCAGCCAACACCGGCGACAGCAGGCGAGCTCTGCGTCAGAGAGTTTTTCAGCGAAGCCTGTTTCAATCTCGCCCGAGAATCTTCCAGTAAAGCCTGTCCCGCTTTCGCCCGAGAGTTTTTCAACGCACCGCGTTTCAATTCCGTCTGCGAATCGTCAGGCGGCAATTGCTTCGGGCCAGGGACGATCAGAGGCTGGGTTGTAAGCCGCGTTCGCCGACTGCGCCGCATCAGAGCTAGAAACAACCGGTCGTCCGATTGCCCGATAATCAAAGCCCGTATCGGCCATTAAGCGTGGGTCGAACAGATTTCGACCATCCAGAATATATCGCTGCCTCATGCGGTTTCCCAACTCGACGAAGTCCGGACTGCGAAACTCACGCCACTCGGTCACGATCATCAGTGCATCCGCTTGCGTTGCCGCCGCCATCGCATCGGAGCTGGCCACATAGGCCGGATGGGCGCCCCAGCGGGCCAGCCCTGCCGAAGCCGCGATCGGGTCATAGGCCTGGACACGGGCGCCACGCTCAAGCAGTTCATCGATCAGGGTGATGCTAGGCGCTTCTCGAATGTCGTCAGTACCGGGTTTGAAGGCTAGACCCCAAACGCCGACCGTCGTACCGGTCAGGTCCGAGCCGTAACGATCGATCAGCTTTTGCGCAAGCAATGAACGCTGGCGCGAATTTACCTCGACCACGGCCTGAATAATGGACATCTTGACACCGGACTCCTGCCCCAAATACGCGAGAGCACTAAGATCTTTAGGAAAGCAGGATCCACCCCACCCACACCCGGCATACAAAAAGTGCGTGCCGATTCGGCTGTCAGAGCCAATTCCCACTCTGACTTGCTCGATGTCTGCGCCCACGCGCTCGGCAAGCACTGCCATTTCGTTCATAAAACTGATACGGGTTGCCAGCATTGCATTGGCGACGTATTTGGCCATTTCGGCGCTCCGCGCATCCATGACAATAATTCGATCCCGATTTCGCAGAAAAGGGGCGTAAATCGACCGCATCAGCAATTCAGCGCGTTCGGTGCTGCAACCCAATATCACTCGATCGGGGCGCATAAAGTCACCCACCGCCGCACCCTCTTTCAGAAACTCCGGATTTGAGACCACTGAAAACGCCAGGTTCAGACCGCGTCGAGCAAGTGCATCGCCCACCATTTGCTCAACCCTTGAAGCCGTTCCGACGGGCACGGTGCTCTTGTTGACGATGAGCTTGTAATCCTTCATCTGATCACCAATTGCCGCTGCAAGCGGCAGAACCTGGCTGAGGTCTGCTGATCCGTCAGCGCCCTGCGGCGTGCCAACCGCAATGAACAGAACGGTACCGTGCGCTATTCCTGATTCCGCGCTATGGGTGAAGACTAACCGCCCGGCGCGGCAATTTTTCTCGACCAAGGCTTCGAGTCCAGGCTCATGAATCGGCATCACGCCGTTTGTGAGCATGCGAAGGCGTTCAGGGTCGCGCTCGACGCACAAGACGCTGTTGCCCATTTCGGCCAAACAGGCGGCCGCAACAAGTCCCACATAGCCCGCGCCGAATACGCTGATCTTCATCAATCGCCCCATCAGGTTCAAATAGGTTCGATTGAAGCCGCTCAAGTTGACGCACCCGTGACAGACACGTGACGAATTCATGACAGGCAGGGCCTGTTGTCCGGCGGCAGCTCGAATAAAGGCTCGCCCATTCGTACCCGAACTCCAGGCTGAATATGCGAGGCCAGTCGCACTCCCTTGGGAACAAAGACGATGATGGTGGAACCATGCTCAAACCATCCCATCTGCTCACCTTTGCGCAGCCTGGCCGAGCAGGGAATCTCATTGGGTCCACGATAACGCAGGTGCAGCTGCACATCGATGAAGCTGAGCCTCAGACTGGCCACCAAAATTGCAGCGACCGGAACCAGCGCGACCGGCAGACGATCTTCGCCCACCCGCAGACGAATCACCGCTCGTTCATTCCGACAGAACAGCCGCTCGACCCGAGCCAGGGCAATCGGATTCACATTCCAGGTGTCACCGCTCAGGTAGGTCACATGCTCCACCTCGCAATCATGGGGCGCATGAAAGCGGTGATACATGGCAGACGTCAGCCTCAACGTCACGTACGAGCCGTTGATGAAATCAGATGGGTTTTGGCTTGGCCCAAACAATTCGCCAAGCCGGTACGGCTGACCCTTTGCCTGAAGCAGCATGTCTTCCCTGACCTCGCCGCAGGCACCGACAATGCCGTCGCAAGGGCTGCTGACCACGTCGGGTCGGGAATCGACCGGGCGCGCACCCGGCACCAGCTCGCGCGTGAAGCACGCGTGCAGGCTGTCAAACCTTTTCTCTTTCGAATCGGAAAGATCAAGGTCTGTGAACAAGCGCCAGACGGCGATACACGAGCGCGCTACCCACGGGTGACGGATTCTGCTGAGCCAGCCGACCGCCAGTGTCACGGAAATGCGCGGGATTCTGTTGGTCAGCAGAAAGTTGAGGTCCTCACTGGCTGCCAAGCGTCGAAGAAATGCTTTCATCGGATTGTCAAGGTCATTGTTTAGAAAGAAGGTTCACCAAAACCCATCCGACGGAGCATCAACACCGTGGACGAACATTTCGCGCTGTCTGCACTCGCGCTGGGCGCCCTCGCCTGGCTTACACCCAAGGTGCACCAACGAATCAACCTGTCGCGCGCCAAGCATCGGTCGTTGGCGGGCCACTCCCGAATCGCGAAACGAATTGCCGGACTGGTCAGGCGCGTTGACTACGACAACGACAGGTTCTTCAGCGCGGACGGTGCTTCGCAGGAACTCGTCCAGCAACGGCGACAGGCGTTCGAGCGTTTGTCCCGGCGATGGCAAAGTCAGTTCGAGAAGGGAATCGCGATGAGCGCACAGGCACGTGATTTCATCTCTGATCTGAACTTCACCAGCCGATATCGAGTGCCCTTCCCGTTTACCGATACGGTTGGCGCTGCGCTGCCTTCGAGCAGCTTCGTAGCGATCAGCGCCGGGCCGATCGTGACTGATCTGGACGGCAACCTCCTGCATGACCTGACCGGCTCGTATGGGGTCAATCTGCTCGGTCATGAGTTTTACAAGCGTTGTATCGCCGAAAGTCAGGCGCTGGTCGCCGATCTGGGCCCGATTCTGGGCGCATACCACCCGGTGGTGCTGGATAACGCACGCCGACTGCGGGCGATTTCCGGATTGGACGAGGTGTCGTTTCACATGTCGGGAACCGAGGCCGTGATGCAGGCAGTTCGCCTGGCGCGGTACCACACCCGCAAGTCGTATCTCGTACGATTTTGCGGTGCTTATCACGGTTGGTGGGAGGACGTTCAGCCCGGACCGGGCAATCCTTCGCAGCCGCGCGAGACCTATACGCTGCGCGACATGGATGAGCGAAGCCTCAAAGTATTGCGAACCCGCACTGACATCGCGTGCGTGCTTATCAACCCACTGCAGGCGCTGCACCCCAATGCACCTGCGCCCGGAGACTCGTCGCTGGTCGATAGCGGACGCTGGGCAAGACCCGACCGCGAACGATATGGTCAGTGGCTCGCGCAGCTTAGGCAGGTTTGCAGCGAGCGCGGCATTGTCCTGATCTTCGACGAGGTGTTCCTGGGCTTCCGGCTTGCGCCGGGCGGGGCGCAAGAATACTTCAATGTACGAGCCGATATGGTTACCTACGGCAAGACCCTGGGGGGCGGACTGCCGGTCGGCGTGGTTTGCGGCCGTGCCGACCTGATGACGCGGTACCGTCGAGAGCGTCCTGCCGACATCTGCTTCGCGCGCGGAACCTTCAACGCGCACCCTTACGTCATGGCGAGCATGAATGCCTTCCTGAGGGCAATCGAAGGGCCAGAGATTCTGCAGCTGTACCAAGACCTTGATGAGCGCTGGAACACGCGGGCTGCCTGGCTCAACACGGCTCTCGCCGATGCACAACTTCCCGTCCGGGTAGCCAACCTGTCCAGCGTCTGGACCGTGGTCTACGACAAGCCCGCACGTTACAACTGGATGCTGCAGTTTTACTTGCGTCTTGAAGGACTGCTGCTGAGCTGGGTCGGGACGGGACGATTCATCTTCAGCCTCGATTATGACGACAACGAATTCAAGAAAGTCTGCACCAAGTTTCTCGCAGCAGCTCGCCAGATGCAGGCTGACGGCTGGTGGGACGGTCCTGAGACGACCAACGCCCATATAAGGCGTGCGATGATGTTCGAATCGGTTTTCGGATTGCGCTGACGGACTGGTCGATTTAAACATGTTGGGCTGACCAGATAGCCGCCAAACTCTCCACGGTACTTGACTGCCGTGGAGCAACCCACTTCAGTGAGAGCGATGAATCACGTGAAACATTGGGTCGAAGCGCTCACCACGCAACAGTGCAAGCGGCGCCTTGTGATAAAGCCATACATCATGGAAGGGGTCAGTGAGTATCTTACTGGCCCAGGCAATGGCCTTCAATCCGCCCTGGGTCAAGGCCAGCTGAACCGTTCTGAACAGTAGACCAGCGATACCCAGGGCTAGCCAGGCCATGCCCACATCTTTAACAAATTCGTTGAGGCTGGCGGCAGGTGTGATCAGGCCAAAGACGCCTGGCTCGATCCACAGCACCATCGGGACTGCGCCCCAAAGAGACATCAACACAATCTTGCGCTGAATGTTGTAGCCCACCTTGATTGCCTCTTTGTGCTCATCACTCATCTCGTTGATATGGTCATAGCCCCGCGGTTCGAAGAAGAAGTGTCCAGCCTGGCGAGTGGTCATCGAAATGCACCACGCAATGAGAGCTGCATAAGCCGGTTCAATCAAAAGCATGGCGTATGCGACCAAAAAGGCCAGGGCACTGATCAGATGCAGGGACTGGTTGATACGGCAGTGGTGGTAAAGGCGATGATCATCCCAACGCTGCGTCTTCAGTTCAGCCAGAAATCGGTTCATACCGCTGTCTCCTGATGAGTGAGATTTCGCGATTAAGCGCGCTGCGGAGTATGAGAGCGAAAGATGAAATTGGTATGACGATTCCGTGATCAGCAACTTGACCCGCCGATGGCCGATCGATGTCACGATCCTGTTGTATTCGGCCCTCATCCTGCGGACATGCGCACATCTGATGAATGCCCAGGCCTGCGAGAAGCCCGCACGATCGCGGGACGAGCCCAGGCGCTCGAAGCCTGATGAAGCTGGCGATCGTTACAGAGACCTGGCCGCCCGACGTCAACGGTGTGGCCATCACCCTTTGTCGGGTCACTCAGGGGCTCCAGGCACTCGGCTACGATATCGAACTCATACGTCCTTACGATCGTCATTCAAAATCGACGACTCTTGGCCTTGAAGGCATGGTCCAGCACCTCGTGCGTGGACTGCCGATTCCGGGGTACCAAGCATTCCAGATGGGCTTGCCTGCATACGGACGTCTGAAGGCCACGTGGCAAGAAAATCGCCCCGACATCGTTCATATTGCAACCGAGGGTCCGCTTGGGTGGTCGGCACTGCGTGCCGCCAAGGCCCTGAATATTCCTGTTAGCACCGACTACCGAACGAATTTCGGCGCCTATACGAAACATTACGGTCTCGGCTTTCTCGAGTACCTCATCGAATCCTATCTGCGTCGATTCCACAATCGTGCGCACGCCACGACCGTTCCCACACGTGCTCTGGCCCGCCAGTTGGAGCGCCTCGGCTTTGAACGACTGCATGTGGTGGGCCGTGGTATCGACTCAACCCGCTTCAACCCCTCCCTGCGGGACGACGGGCTGCGCGCCTCCTGGTCCGTTGGTGAAGAGGACGTCGTACTCGCTTACGTAGGTCGCCTGGCTGCCGAAAAAAACCTCGACCTTCTAATTTCAGCCTATCGTTCACAGGTAACAAGCTCGCCTCGCGCCAGACTTCTTATCGTAGGCGACGGACCAATGCGGCAAGCTCTGACGCAACAAATTCCCAATGCAATTATTGTCGGCCAAAAAGGGGACACAGACCTGGCGCGCCACTATGCGTCGGCAGATGCTTTTCTCTTCCCAAGTCTGACCGAAACCTACGGCAATGTCGTCCCCGAAGCCATGGCCAGCGGACTGCCCGTGCTTGCCTTTGACTGCGCAGCGGCGTCAGAGTTGATCGAGCATGGCATCAGCGGGCTTCTTGCACCCGTTGCGTCGCCGCAGGAGTTCATCGAACTGGCTACGGTACTCGCATCGGATGCATCTCTTCGCCGGTCTCTTGGCTGCGTCGCACGCGAGGTGGCTATCAACAACGGCTGGGAGCAAATCATCAGACGGTTCAGCGATCTTTTGGCACAAACAGCCGCGCAGGCCCGGACGCCGATCGGCTCTGACCGAACTCGCGGTTGAGGTCGTCATAATGATCAAAAGCCCCCAGTACCGGAAATTCTTGCGGATCAACCTGGCCATAGCCTGATCGAAAGTGCACAAACCCGACGTGGGCAGCCCGGGCGGCGCCCGCATCGACATGACTGTCGCCGATCATCAAGGTCGTCTCAGGCCGACCCTCCAGGCAGCTCATGGCGTACTGCAGAGGAATCGGCGAAGGCTTGCGCGCTTCACAGGTATCGGCGCCAACCACCTGCTGCATAAAATGGTCGATGCCCAGAGCACGCAATAGTCGCTGGGCCTCAGCAGCGCTTTTGTTCGTACAGACACCAAGTCTCACCCCTGCGTCGAGCTGGAGATCGCTCAGCAACCGATCAACTCCTTGATAGAGCCTCGCGTAGCTGCCGTTGATGTCCCGATAACACTCGGCATAGCGTTCAGCCAAGGTCAGTGCCAGCGACTCGTCCAGACTCAGCACGCGCGCCGCGGCCCGGGCCGTCGCTTCAAGCCCACCATGCAAACTTTGTCTAACGAGATCGTCAGACACGGCTGAGAGCCCCAACCCGACCAAGGTCTGTCGTAAAGCATGGACAAGATCGGGAAGGGTATCCACCAGCGTTCCATCGAGATCGAACAGGATGACATTCGCTTGGCTGAGCGGTTCGGTCGGCCCCACCCAAGGAACGTTCATCACAAGTCAAACCTGGGCGACTCGTCGGCAAAGTCATGCAGATGAACGACTGTCTGCTCGTCGTTGACCAGAACCACACCATACTGAGGTGGCTCGTGACTGCCTGGTACCTTTTTTTCGCCAGCCCGAATGGCGAGTGCGACCTGATGATTCGTCGCCCTGACCGTTGAAAAAGGGATTCCCTGCCAGCACCCCGAAATAGGTCGATGAACATGCCCGAAGTACAGATGCTTCACCGTTGCCTTGAACGGACGAATCGCCTCGATTAAAGGCTCAGGGTCGCGCAGGCTGATGCGGTCCATCGAATCGATCCCGACCGGAAAGGGCGGGTGATGCAACATAAGATGAACCGGCCGCCGTGCCGCGGTCGCCTCGGCCAAGACACCAGCGAGCCAGCTTGCGCGCCGATCACAAAAAGCGCCCCACGACACACCGGGCTCGTTCGTGTCAAGGGCGACCACCCGAATAGGGCCACTGTCAAACCAGTATTGAACGAAGCCATTCGAGTCAATCGGCGTATTGGAAAACTCACGCAAAAAATTTGAGCGGTCATCATGATTGCCGATCAGCAGGCGAACCGGCATCGTCAAGGGAGCAAGTGCTCGGCGCAGGCAAGCATAGGCCTCTGCCTCACCCCAGTGCGTCAAGTCTCCGGTAATCATCACAAATTCCGCGTCGACATGCTCGCGATTGATACTGGCAACGGCTGCCTGGAGTCGCTCATAGGGTTCCAGACCATACAAGGTCAGACCAGGCCTGACTTGGTGGGTATCGGTCAGATGGATGAACTTGAACATGGTTTCATCCTCGCGCGGGAATCAGCTTCTGGACATCCGCCACCATTTTCGTGAGCACCGAGTCAGCCGACTCGCGCTTTGCCACGACGGTCTGCAAGTGATCGTTGATTACGTCGGTGATTCGCAGTGCATTCTGGCCAGGAAAGGCATACCAGCCAGTAATCACATCCTGCTGGCCGATCGAGATCAGATGATTGGGATTGGCAGCGTAAAAGTCAGCGAGCATGTCCTTTCGGGTCGCGGGAACCGACGTCGCGGGCATGTAGCCGGTAGCCTTCACCATCATGGTCGCCCCCACCGGACCACAGGCGAACTTGATGAACTCCCAGGCCGCTTTTTGCCGCACGCCATCTTTGGCAAACATCATGGCGACGTTGCCGCCAGCGGGAAGACGTCCGTTGCTTGCCGAGATCGGGTAGCGTGCACACACCAGCGGAAAGCGGCCGCCAATTTCGCGGTTGTAGCGCCCCAGCTGCGCAGTCGACTGCATCGAAATACCCATTCGCCCCGCGAAAAAGTCCTGGAACATCGTGTCGGGCCGGATATCGGGCATGCGCCCATCATCCACCAGACGCCGAAGAACGGTGATCGCCCGCCGCCCGGGCTCCTCACCAAATGCGACACGGGCCTCCTTGGCATCCAGCATGCTGCCACCGTGGCTGAAAACCAGACCTTGCCACGACCAGTTTCCGGTGATGGTCCAATCAAAGAACATGCCGTTGCGATTGCGCGCTGGATCGTGGATTGCGGCAGCGAGCTTGATGACCTCATCCCAGGTCTTGGGCAGATTGCCCGGGTCGCCACCAGCTTCTTTAACGAGCTGGGTGTTGTAGTAGAGAATGGGCGTCGACAGAGAAAAACCAATGCCGGTCTGTTTTCCGCCAACCTCGCCCAACGACAGCAGCGACGGTGAAAAACCGAGCTTTGAAACCTCTGGATCGGCCTGCATCAGAGGGCGAAGATCTACCGGAATGTTCCGTTCAAGCAACGTACGCTGCCGGTTCAATCCGTGAAAGGCAACGTCGGGCAGGGTATTGGTGATGGCATCACGCAAATTGCGTTGCAGTATCTGCTCATATCCTTCTTCCGGCGCACGAAGCGTCACCCGAATATTCGGGTTTACTTTCATGAACTCGCGGGCGATCGACTCCATCAGATCCTTGAACAGCACCGGAATCGAATATGCAACCGTGATTTCGATGGTCGACGTTTGCCCGCGGACAATGGCGGGCATCGTCAAGCCGGCGGCGGATGCGGCCTTCACAAGCTTGCGGCGGACGGGACTACTCAGCGTTTGCTTCATGATTGCGCTCTCAAAAGGGATTGAAGTGACCCAAACGTGCAACTACTTGACGGCCGTCATCGTGACGCCGTCGATGAACCAGCGCTGCGCGAGCAAAAAGGCGATAACCAATGGCGACGTGATGACAGTTGCCGCTGCCATCAAAGGTCCGTAGTTGGTGCCCGCTTCCGCGTTGCTGAAATACACGACACCCAAGGGCGGAGTTGCGAGAGTTTCGGTCTGCACCACCAAAAGGGGCCAGAAAAAGTCGTTCCAATTCCAGACCAGCGACAGCAGGCCAAAGGACACCAGAGCCGGCACCGCGGTAGGCATCATGATTCGCCAGGCGATCGAAAACTCTCCCAGACCATCCAGCCGGGCCGCGTTGATCAGGTCATCGGGCACCGTCACGAAAAACTGCCGCAGCAGAAAGATGCCAAATACCGAGATCGTCGAAGGCAGTATCAGCGCGGCATAGGTGTCGAGCAGACCAAGCTTCCAGAGTCCTATATAGAGAGGAATTGCCGGTACCTGTGCCGGAACCAGCAGCGCCGCCAATACCAAGGTAAAGGTCAGGTCACGGCCTCTCCACCGCAGTTTCGCCAGCGCATACGCACAGGGCAGCGCAACCAAGGCCTGCGCAGCAAAGATCGATCCTGTCACCAACAGCCCGTTCAAGATAAAACGGGCCAGCGGCTGCTTTCCAAAGGCGGCTCCATAGTTTTCAAGGGCGTACCAGGTATTGGGCAATAGCGAAAACTCAGGTGAGAAAATTTCACCCGGTGGTTTCAAGCTGATGGAGAGCATCAGCACAAACGGAAGCACTGTCAGCAGGCCGAAGGTCATCAGCACCACATGGCGCAACACGCCAAATAACCGTCCAGTCGAAGCGCGCTGTACAGGGCTCATACGTAATGCACCCGTCGATGCAGCATGCGTGTCTGCAACCAGATCAGGGTCAGTACAAAAGCGAGAAATACGCACGTCAGCGCAGCCGCGTACGCTGAGCGCAGGAACGGAAAGCCTTCCTGATACATCTGATACAGCAATACCGAGGTTGACTTGTTGGGGCCACCGTCGGTCAGGACGGCAACGGTATCGAAAACCTGGAACGACCGAATCGCGGTGATCGACACCACAAAGACCAGCGACGGACCGAGCATGGGCCAAGTCACGCGCCTGAATCGCTCCCAGGCAGAGTCGGCACCGTCCACGGCAACCGCTTCGTAGAGTTCGCGCGGGATGGCCTTGAGTCCCGCCAGAAACAACACCATGTTGAGACCGACGGCCTGCCATATACCGATCACACCGAGCGCGTAAAGCGCAGTTGCTGGGTTCTTGAGCCAATCCGTCGTCGGCAGCCCCAGGAATGAAAGCGTCTGGTTGATCAGGCCAACCGTCGGATGCATGGCAAATTGAAACACCAAGGCCATGGCCAAAAGCGTCGACGTGACCGGCAAAAAAAACAGGGTGCGGTACAGCCCCCGTAGCGCCCCCCCTGCCTCGATAAGCAGTGCAAGTGCAAGCCCGATCAGAACTGAAATGGGCACTGTAAATAAAACGTAGGCAACAGTATTCCGAAGACTTTGCCAAAACACCCGATCACCCAGCAGCTCTCGATACTGCTCGAAGCCAACGAAACTGATCTCGGGCGCACCGAATGTCCAATCGGTCAGCGACAGCAATGCGACCGCCACTGCGGGTCCCAGCAGCATCAGCCACATCAGGGTGAACGCAGGTGCAGCCAAAGCCCAACCCGCTATCGCTTCAGCCCGTTTGCCAGTATGAGGACCCGCCGCTTGCGTCGATATGTTGGCTTCACGCATTCGCTGCCACTCGCGCCTGAGAATGATCATGCGACTTCACGCGGCGACCGTTTTCATCGAACACCAGAACACGCGCTTCCGGGGTGCGCAGGAGCACCACATCACCGAGGACCATGCCACGCGCAAACTCAGGCGCAACGCTGGCCACGACGGGCTGTTGTTGTCCCATCGCGACGCCATGAACCAAGGTCTCGCTGCCCAGGGCTTCAAGATGGGTGACCGTCACGGCAAGCTCGACGAGATGCGCGGCTGGCAAGCTGACAACGGAACCCATTGCGAAGACGCTCCAGGACTCTGGTCGTACGCCCAGGAAATACCGTCGGCCGGCGATTGCAGCGACCGGGAGTCTCCAGTGCCGAGCGCCAATGTTGAAACCATCGCCATCAGCCTGCGCAGCAATCACATTAATTCGGGGCGAACCGATGAACTCCGCCACCTTGAGGTGGACAGGGTCGTCGTAGATCTGCTGCGGTGGAGCAACCTGCAGCAGCTGCCCATCCATCATCAACGCCACACGATCCGACATGGTCATGGCTTCGACCTGATCATGCGTAACGTAGACAAACGTTGCACCGAGCTTGCGGTGAAGCTGTGCGATTTCACTGCGGGTTGCGACGCGCAGCTTCGCATCGAGGTTGGACAGAGGCTCGTCCATCAGGAACACCTTGGGATGGCGCACCATGGCGCGCCCAAGGGCAACACGCTGCCGCTGTCCACCCGACAACTGGGCGGGTTTGCGGTCGAGCAATTTGTCGAGACCCAGACTCGACGCCAGATCGTCCACCTCCCGAGTGATGCCCGATCGAAGATGCGCAGCCCCTGGCATCCAGGGGCCCAATACCGGCAGGCGCTGCAGACGGGTGAGTCGTCGCATTTCAAGCGGCAGCGACATGTTTTGGCGTACGGTCATGTAGGGATAAAGCGCGTAGCTCTGGAACACCATCGCCACATCGCGCGCTCGGGGCGCTAACTGGTCGACTCTTCCGCCATCAATGGCGACCGACCCGGTGTCAGAGTACTCGAGCCCCGCAATGATACGAAGCAAGGTGGTCTTGCCGCAGCCAGACGGTCCGACGAGTGACACGAATTCGCCATCGGCGATATCGAGACTGACTTCGTCGAGAACCCTCGTCTTTCCGAAGCGTTTGCTGATGCGATCAATAGACAACTGAGCCATGAAATATCGATTCCGTCTTGATGCTCGAGCGTGCTCTAGAGCCGTATTCTCCGTAGGGTTCTTGACAGCAACATGTCAACACATGTCGCCGATCTGCCAGCGCTACGCCCGTACAGCCCCGGGATTTCTCGAGAGCACCACGTACTGCGCGTCGGCACTCACTTCACTGTCTTCATCACGCACATCAGTCACTGTCATCAAACGCGCGCGCAGGCGGTTCTGGTCGAGATCGAAAGCCGTGTAACCACGTCGGTCGGAGCGCGCATGGTGGATATGCGGGTTTGTCCTCACGGCCGCGTCAATGCGTGACTGGTCCAGACCCGGACTGCTGATCGACGTGCCGCAGAATTCGGTCGCAACGACCGGCGAACCTTTGTCGTCGAAGTCGCTGCGCAGATCGGCGACGTAGTGCGCATGAACATCCCCGCCCAGAACGACGACACCCGGTATCCGACGACGCTCAACCGTGCGCAACAGCCGTTTTCGTGCCAGCGGGTATCCGTCCCAGCCATCCGTCCAAAAAGGACCGTCCTTGGGATCGCTCCAGCTCATGCGCGCCATCAGTGTCGATTGCGCCAGAAGATTCCATGGGCGCTCAGTTGTCCAGTTCGCAGCCAGCCAGCGCTCCTGCTGAGCGCCGAGCAAGGACCGCTCGGGATTGAAGAGCGCTGGACAGGCGCTCTTTGTCACGACATTCGAGCCTCCCATACCGGGGCGCGGGCATACCTGGGGGTCACGATATTGGCGACTGTCCAACAGGTGTATGCGGGCCAGTGTGCCCCAATCCAGATGTCCGAACATTCGCAAATCTGGGCCCATCGGACGGGCCGATTTCGGCAGCGGCATATGTTCCCACCACGCTTGGTACGCTGCCGCGCGCTGCGCCTTGAAGTCGGGCTTCAGCGTTGCACCTTGCAAGGCTGCATAGTCGTTGTCGACCTCGTGGTCGTCCCAGATGATCAGCCAAGGAAAGGCCGCATGCGCCTGCTGCAACGCAAGATCAGATTTGTGTGTGGCATACCGGTCGCGATATTGATCCAGCGTGCTGACCACCCCACCCGGTACCGGACGGACGGCGTCTTCTCGGGTGGCATACTCGTAGATGTAGTCACCCAGAAAAATCACCAGGTCCAGTGACTCGCGCGCCATGGCTTTCCAGGCTGCATAGAACCCAGTGTCGAAGCGCTGGCAACTCGCAATCGCAAAAGCCACGTGCCCGCGCTGATCAGGCGCTGGCGCAGTACGGGTTCGCCCCACCACGCTACGTTCACCCGCAGCCGTGAATCGATACCAGTACCAACGATCAGGCGCCAGACCGGAAGGCTCGGCGTGCACGGTGTGCGCCCATTGAGCCATGGCCACCTCTACACCGTGGGCTGCGATTCTCCGAAACTGCTCGTCCAGTGCAATCTCCCAACGCACCGGAACTTCCGCAGGCAGCGCTTCGCCGACGAGTCGTGTCCACAACACAACGCGATCCGGGCGAGGCTGTCCAGATGCGATACCCAGCCGAAAGACAGTCGCACCCTGTGCCTGACTGGATCGCACGCCAACCGACAACAGCAAACCCGGAGAGGCCGCCAGCAGTCCGCGGCGGCGCTCGTCCGGCCGATCTGCAAGTCCGAGAGCCTGCCGGGCATCGCGCATGAGACGCTCCCGCCATTGAGATCTCGGACTTGGAGATCTCGGCTTCATGCTGTGATGCGGGCTGCGACAGGCTTTCTTGGTTCGCTTCAGACCGGGATCACCCCCTGGCTCGGCGCAAGACTGGTCGAAAAGGCCGTGTTGAGCCAGACAGTTGGATCGGTCTCGGTCGGACTCATTGGACCAAAATCGTAGAGGCCTAGCGTTCCACTGACCTCGTTGGCAACCACCACCAACGGCTTCCCATTCGGACTGGCTGCAGCAGCAATGACGATGATGCCCTCAGGCCCGAGGTCTCCAGCGGCCAGTTCAGTCTTGGAGAAATCTCGGCTGTTGGTATAGCTGAGCAATTGCGGATGATAAGGATCGGTCACCTCGACCACCGCGACGCCACCCACCCTCTCGAGCCCGATGAACGCGTACACCTTGCCATCGATCTCGGCGGTGGTTACAGCCTCGGGCTCGGGGCCCTTGTTGTCGCTTCGATTGTCCAGCTTGTTGCCACTGGACGAGGCGGCATTGCTGGCGTTGAAGTTGTTGGGCAGCACCTCGGCGATCAGTCGTTCGAGCGCATCGCCACTGTCGTAAATGCGGTTGCCCAGACTGTCATAGATCGAAAACGATCGACCTCCGAAGGCAACCAAACGGTCAAGGTCACCGTCACCGTCGATATCGCCGGCATCCTTGACGAGTTCAAGGCCTGCGTCGAGCTTGGCCAGTTCATCTTGCGCGCTGGCGTCGACCAGCGGGGCGGCCGCCGACACCTTGACCACATCGACATCACGCGAATCGCCTTCGTTGGCCGTGATGTAGTAAGTCTTGCCACCCACCTTGAACGCCGCGATGGCATCCGGCATGAAGGCGCCATAGACCGGAGCCGGCGCGATGTTGATACCGTCATCATCATCGGCATCCAGATCGTTGGCGCCGTTGAAACTCAGAAGACCCAGACCGATGGTCTCGGTGCCGTCTCCGTTTACGCCAAAGTCGTTATCATTGATCACCGCGAGACCCAGCTCGGCCGACAGCACCCCCCTGGGCAGCAGGGCCAGGCCTTCGGCCTTGTCGTTCGGCATGTAGCCCGTCGAGCTGAGATTGCCCACCACGGCCTTGTAGACCGGGTTGACACCGGCGGCCAACATCTCGTCCACCGACAGTTCCTCAAGCGCGGTCTTGCCGGCGGGCATGCTGAGCGTGGCCGTTTTCAGATTGGTGGCACCCCGCAGATCGATCTCGTAGAGCACTTTCTTGGACTCGAGTCCGACATCCGAGTCTCGCTCGAAGACGAAAATGGTGCCGGCCTCGGCATTGAAAACGGCGTCGCCGATCTTGTCGAGTTGCCCCAATCGCAGCGCTGGACGCTCAAGCAGATAGGCATACTCACCCGCCACAGTGCCCTTGCTGACGGGTGCACCATCGACTGTCAGGTCGCGGATGGCCAGCTTGACGATACGCACAAGCGGTCCCGCAGTGTCAGCGCTGCCCGACACCGCATCCAGCGGACTCTGGACAAATGCGTACAGGTACCCACCGGCTTCATCCACCGCCAATGCCTCGAAACCACGGTTGGCCTGCCGTTTGCTCAGGTGGGCAGGCAGGGTTTCGGTACCGAAGTTGTCGCCGGTGTCTGCCGTGAGCGCTGCAGTGCCCGCCGGTACATACCGTGACAGCATCTTCCCGTCAGCATCGAATTCATAAACGGCAGGTCGATACTCATCGACCATCCACATGGTTCCGTTGCCGAGGCGGTAAACACCTTCCAGATCAGCACCCAATGGGTCGTACGACAGAGTCCGATAGCCGTAAGTCACGCCCTTGTCGGTAAACGTACCCGACTTCTGCGCCGAATCGGCTGGCACGATCTGTACCGGCTCTTCATCGACCCCAGGTATGTTGGGCAAGCCGGTCAGCTTTGAGCCATCGGGTTTGGTCAGCATCATCGTACTGACCACCGACATCTTGCCGGTGGAGGGGTCAAATTCAAGCTCGGATACACGGGCCTGGTAGTCGGGCAACAGGAAAGGCCGCTCAAGCCCGGCATCGGTATCAACATTGATGGGCTCACCGTTGGGACCGCGGTCACTGACCGTAAGAAACCTCAGGTTGCCACTGCTGTCCTTGCCCAGATACTGAAGACCCGAAAAACCACCGGTGGGTACGCTATCCCCGAACGCATCGACACCGATGGATGCGAGTTCACTACCCCTGAGTTCGTCATAAGCGGACATCACCAGATCACCGCGGGCATGATCCTTCAAGCCCATCGGCACAATATCGACGATGGTGGCGGGTGCTTTGCTGATATCAAGCACCGCGAAAGCGCTGTTCTCTTGCAGGGTGACCCAGGCACGGCTGCCATCGGGCGACACTGCGATGTATTCCGGCTCGAGGTCATCCGAAGCGCTGGCGCCAGCCAGGATCCGCACGCCACGCTCGCGCAGCCAACCCTCCTTTCCGTTGTAGGCGGTGAAGTCGAGCTGCTGCACCGTGGCGGCCGACAAGGCCGTTGCGGCGTCGGCACCCAGGGTAATGATGGTGATGCCGCCGTTGGCAACAGTCAACGGAGTAGCACCGATCGACTCCGCCTCGTTGGCCACCAGAATCTTTTTGCCATCCGGGCTGAAGGTGAGCATGTCCGGGCCCACGCCGGCAGCGAAGGCGACAGCACCGGCAGGCGCCGCTGCCGTAGCGCTGACGGCGATATCGGCCGAAAATACCACCACCTTGCCCGCGGCAACCGGGTCGGAAGCCGCGACCGCGACAGCCACCCGTCCACCCTGAACCGCAACGGAATTCACCTGCCCGCCGTAATTGCTGAGATCGATCTTGCCGATGAGGGTGGGCTCTGCGGGGTTTGCGATGCTGACCACTTGCACTTCAGCCGCCAGCGCATTGACCAGGAAGAGCCGCTGTGTGGCCGGATCATGCGCAACAATTTCGGCTGCAGATTCGTTGTAAACACCGGTGCTGAAGGTGCCAATTTTGCTCAGCGCGGAGGGCATGCGACGGAAAGCGGTGACCGACATCGAGACTTCATTGGTCACGAACAAGACATCCTGACCGCTGGGGCTCTGTTCGGCGGGAACAAAGCTCAACCCCTCGGGGCTGACGTCTGCGGGGTTTCGAACGTACTGCACAAACGAGGTTTTCATCGGGTTGCTGACGTCGTAAATCATCACCCCGCCACCGCCACGCTCAAGTCCGACAAAAGCGAGGGTCTTGTCGCCAACCCGTCCGACCGTGATGCCTTCCGGCTCGGGGCCCTTGTTGTCAGACCGGGTGTCGTCAAACAGCCCACCGGCTGCGGGCGACGCGGTGTTGAAAACACCCCCGGCGGCGAAAAACTGCTCAAGGTGCGAACCGCTGTCGAAAACGATCGCACCGCCCGCATCCAGAATCGAGAAGGAGCGCGCGCCGTAAGCGGTAATGCGATCAATGTCGCCATCGCCGTCGATGTCGCCCCGATTGCCCGGCGCATTGGAGACCGTCAGACGCCCGATTTCGCCGTTCGTCTTAAGCGCAACCTCGCTGGGGAAGCGGGCGTCATCCAGGTTGTAGCTTGCGCTGTTGACTCGAATGGTCTCGTCCGGCTCCAAAAAATCGTCCCGATCGTCGCCTTCATTGGCGATCAGGTAGTAACTCTTGCCGTCAGCACCCACAAACGAGGCAATCGCATCGGGCATGTACAGGCCGACGACGGGCTGGTCGGTCTGCAAGGATGTGGACACGGCATTGCCGGCTCCATCCCGGTCAGACCCGTCAAAGGGCAGGCCCAGGAAACTTTTCAGGCCCAGCGGCACGACATCGGTGAATTGACCGCTCGCCATGTCCAGAATGCCGATGGCGTTGTTTTCCTGCAGGGTGACAAATGCCTGACGGCCATCCGGCGATATCGCGATGTACTCGGGCTCGAGGTCTTGCGCCACCGTCAGGGTTTCAAAACCGGTCTCGCCCGCGAAGAGCCGAACGCCTTCCGCCTTGAGCGCATCGCGTTGCGCATTGAAGGCCGTGAACGTGGCGGTGGTCACGGATGGCAGGGCATCATCCGGCGCGTTGGGTGCGAGCACTGCCGACAGATCGATGATGCTCACCGAGCCTTCGGGATCGATCGACGACTTGGGCGGCGTCGCAGCAATATCGGCTGGCGTGTTGCGCTCACCTTCATTCGCCACCAGAACCTTGTTGCCGTCCGCTGTGAACACCAGCATGTCGGGCAAGGCGCCCACCGTTACCTCGCCTTCGACGAAACCGGCCGAGGCGATCACGCCCGCCTGATCGACGCTCAGGTTCGCCGTTGCATTCAGGAAGAACACCGAACCCGGCTGGGTCTTGTCCTTGGCTGCAACCGCCACCGCCACCAGACCGTTCTTCACGGCAACACTGTTGATGTCATTGCTGCCCAGCGCCAGCGTGCCCTCCGGCGTCATGCTCAGGTCAGCATTGACCTTGAGTACCTGAAGCCCCTTCGATGAGGTTACAAAAAGACGGTCGCTCAGGGGATCAAAGGCCGAGATCTCGGCGCCGGCTAGAGTGAGGGTCGACGACTGCGCGAACAACTCCGAGCCGGTGCCCTGGAGGGACAGGCGGTTTTGCACCTCGACACCACGAAAATCAGCTGCGTCGGCGCCCTGTACGGTTTGCAAGGTCTTGGCGTCGTTTTGCACGGAGACATCGCGATAGCTGACCTGTACCGAACCCGTCGTCGCGAGCGCGGATGCGAGCTTCAGACGAACCTGATTGCCCGACACCTCCACGCTTTGAACGGTTTGCTCGGCAACGCCCTGCAGCACCGCGAACTGCGAGGCAATCGGACGGTTCTCAACATCAAGCGCCGAGTCAAAGTAAAGGGTCACGACGTCACCAAGGCCGTCGATGCTGCTGCCGACGAGTGTGGTCGACGCGCCCGAATTCAAGACGTCCTCGCTGCGCTCGTTCAGATTCTGGATGCGCATGTCCTGCGAGGCAGGCGTATCGGCGACCGAATATGCCTGTTGAGGCGTCGCATGGAAGGCCTTCATGTAGGTCTCGAAGGCTTTCTGTTCGCCCAACAAGACCTTGCCGCCGCTGACGTACGTGTCGATGGTCGTCGCAGCGGTAAAGTCGAGCGATTCAGGAACCGGAGCGCTCAGGGCAAAGCTGCCGTCGCTCTGCGCCATCAGATAACGGAAGTTTTCGCCATTGGCCTTCATGGGATAAGAGTCGCCACCATTGGCCAGGAAGTTCAGGGTGACCACGGTGATCTTGGACGGCAAACCGGCCAGCGCCACGCCATCCTGATAGAGATTGACGCGTACGTCGCCATCGACCAGTGCCACGTCCCGCACCCGAGCGCCGGCAGGAAGGTCTGGGTCATATGAGAAGCTGACGCCGCCCAGTTGCGGAAAGCGGCCCTGGCTACCCAACGAGGCCACGCCGTGCTCAAGCATCGCCTTGAGGCCGGCCGGTGTGGTGTCAAACGCCATCAGCTTGTTGTCGAAGCGCAGCGCATTTTCCACATCGAGCTGCGACACGCCACCTTCGGGTGGCAACTTGTCGACCGAGCCATCTGACTTCGGTGCAGAAATCGCACCGATCTGCGCGCGGATACCACCGCCGTTCTTGATGGAGACAATGAAAGTCTGCTCGGCAGCGGAACCGATCGCCCGCTCGAGCGCATAGCCGTTGGCATCGGCCGACAGACTGCCAAGATTGGTCTCCTGATTGCGAATGGCAATGCGCTCGCCCTCCAGATACACGTTGGAGTATCCGAAGACATTGCCATCCTTGCTGTCGATGACCCCTTGCACCGCCGTGGTCAACGTTTTAACGGCCCCAGCGCGCGTTTGGTCGGCGTAGGCGGTAGACCCCAATTGGCCTGTCTCGACCTTCCAGGCCTTGGCCACATTCGCATCGGTCGCTGCGTAGGCACCGTTGATGCTGCTGTTCTTGCTGACACTGTCGAGCAGCACACGGCCCTCGGCATCAAAGTCGACCACCAACCGACCCAGATAGGTGAACTCATTGTCGGTATTGACGATGAGGGTAGACCCGCCCGATTTGTCGGTGGCGACCAACGGATAGGTGTCGGCAAATGTCGCTTCATGACCCGCAAATGCGACCGCCACATCGTTCGAGTCGCCCAACCGGGTATTCGAACCAGCCGCCAAAATGATATCGACACCGTTCAGTTTGGTCGCCAGCGATTTCTCGTTGGCAATCTGCTGTAGATGCGCCATCAGAATGATCTTGTTGACGCCCTGGGACAGCAGGTTGTCGATCACGGGCTGCAACTGTTGCGCCAAAAGATCCATGTTGTCGGCTTCGCCATTGGGGCCAGACCCCGTCGGGAACCCCTTGACCTCGGTGCCCGACGGCGAAGAAAGGGACTCGATCAGCTGAGTGGTCGCACCGACCAGGCCAATGCGGGCCCCGTTTTCCACAATGACGGCAGACGGCACGATTTTTCCGCCCAACAATGAAGCGTCCTCCAGCCCTGGCGCGCCGTAGGTGTCGACGTACAGTGACTTGAGATCGTTGTCGCCCGAGAAATCAAGATTGGCCGAAAGGTAGGGAAACTGCGCGCCTTTGTACGTGGCGGTTGGCTTTATCGCATCACTGAAGACGCGCGACCCCAAGTCGAACTCATGATTGCCGATGGTCGATGCCTGCACCCCGATCAGGTTGTGCAGGGCAATATCGACGGCAGCGATGGCGGGTATGGTGCTGGCGCCCAATGTCGAGCCGGTCGCCTTGTTGAGCGCGGCGATTACGCTGCTGTCGCTGCCCCCTGCCAGGAACGGGCTCGGAATGAAGTTGTCGCCGCCGGCCAGGGTGATGCTGTTGGCGAATTCGTCCTCAAATCGATCTACCAACGCCGCCAGGCGAG
>JBIKMC010000381.1:0-3179 GCA_044359405.1 Burkholderiaceae bacterium | reverse complement strand
ACCAGCTCTGTGATGAAGAGATTTATTTTTGGCGCGACTCCGGCGGCAACGAGATTGATCTCCTGGTGGCCCGTGGCGAAGACATTCTTGCAGCCGTCGAGTGTAAGTCTGGCCTGACCATCGCCGATGACTGGATGAAACCCTTGAAACGGTTTCAGGCCCTAGTGGGTTCGTGCGATGCGAGCTTGATTTATGGCGGCGACCGCGCTCAGTCACGAAGCTCAGTAGATATTTACGGATGGCAACAGATCGACCAATTGCTCGATCATTGTTTTCGCGAGCGGCGCCCTGGATGAAGCGCCGGTGATGCAATACGTGCGACCGGCCCCGTCCAACCGCAATGCTGTACAGGCGGCGCGCTCCTCTGCCGCCCGCCGCTCGGCCGCTGTGCTTCTCAGCCGCCGTGCTTCTTGATGAGCTCACGTGCTGTGGCCAGCATTTTCTTGCCGTCGTAGCCGCGCTTGTCCATATCGGCCACCCACTCATCGTCGACGTTGCCTGATCGCTTGGCAAATTCAGCCGCGTCTTGCGGCGTGATGGTGTAGATGGTGTTGCCGCGTTCTTGCGCCGCCTTGCGTCCGCCTGCATCGTTGTCCTGCTGAATCTTGCCCAGCCAGGCCGAGGTAGCCATACCCGAGTTGTTGTCGATGACCTTTTTAAGATCAGCCGGCAGCGATTCATAGCGCGCGCGATTCATCGCCATCACAAAGGTGGCGGTGTAAAGCGCGGGCGAGTCAGACGGAAATTCGCTGTGGTACTTGGTGAGCTCGTGCACCTTGACCGAGGGCACGACTTCCCAGGGGATGGCGCAGCCGTTGATGGTGCCTTTACTCAGGGCATCAGGGATGGCGGGCAGGGGCATGCCCACGGGCGTTGCGCCGACCGAGGCCAACATACGTGTAATTTGCCGGGTGGCGCCACGAATTTTCAGGCCGCGCAGATCATTGACGGTCTTGATCTGTTTGCCAGCGGTGTGAAACATGCCGGGCCCGTGCACATGCAGAGCCAGCACGTGAGTCTCTTTGAACTCGTCAGGTGCCATGGTCTGCACGAATTCCCAGTACGCCTTTGAGGTGGCCTCAGCGTTGTTCATCATGAACGGCAACTCAAAGACCTCAACGCGCGGAAAGCGGCCCGCCGTCCAGCCAGGAAGCGTCCAGATGACATCGACCACCCCATCGCGCGCCTGGTCGTAGAGCTGCCCGGGGGTGCCGCCCAGTTGCATCGCCGGATAGCCTTCAAACTTGATGCGGCCACCGGATTCTTTCTCGACTTTTTCCATCCAGGGCTTGTGCATGGTGAGCCACACCTGCGACTGCGGCGCCATGAAGGTATGGAACTTAAGCGTGATGATGGATTGGGCGCGCAGATTGAGCGCGGGCGCTGCGAGCACCGAAGCAGCGGCACCGGCCTTGAGTAGTGAACGTCGGGTGGTCATTGAGGTGTCTCCTTCAGGTTTATGAAAATATATTCATCAGTCCATGAGTCGTACCAGCCACAGCGAGATCGCCGGAAACAGCAACAGCAGCAGCGTACGCAAGGTGTCACTGATCAGAAACGGCATCACACCGCGGTAGCTTTCCGCAATGGGTAGAGCGTCGCCGCGACCGCGAACGATGCCGTTGACCACGTACACATTAAGGCCCACGGGCGGCGCCAGCAGACCAAACCCCACCGTCATCAGCACCATGATGCCGAACCAGATGGCGGTGTGTTCGGGGCTGAGTCCGAAGTCAAGCGACATGATGACGGGAAAGAAAATGGGAATGGTCAACAGAATCATGGACAACTCATCCATGACTGCACCCAGCACGACATACAGCAGCAAAATGGCGCTGACGACCATCAGCGGGGGCAGTCCCCACGCGCTGATGGCCTGGGCGAGTTGCGTCGGCACCTGCGTTAGTGCAAGTGCTGCGTTCATGACGTCAGCGCCCAGAAAAATCAGAAAAATCATGGCCGAGCTTTCAGCCGTGGCGTAAAAGCACTCGCCAAACTTTTTCCAGGTGAGTTCGCGCCCCAGCAAAGCGGCGACGAAGGTCGCGAATGCACCCACAGCCGCGCCTTCGGTAGGGGTGAAGAGACCGCCATAGATGCCGCCGAAAACGAGGATAAAAATTGCCGCGATCGGCGCGATCCCCGACATTGACTGCGCGAGCGAGACCTGCTCGATCTGGTCATGATCGGGAGCCTGGCGGGGTACCCAGCGCACATAGATAGCGATGGCGACCATGTAGCCGAGCATGGCGATAAGACCGGGCAGCATGGCCGCTGCGAACAGCTTGGCGATATTCTGTTCAGTGAGAATGGCGTAAATGACCAGCGGCACCGACGGCGGAATGAGAATGCCCAGGGTACCGCCGGCCGCCAGCACCCCGGTGGCCAGACGTCCGCTATATCCGTGGCGTCGCATCTCTTCATACGCAACATTGGTGATGGTGGCCGCAGTGGCGACCGATGAGCCGCAGATGGCGCCAAACGCCGCGCTGGCCAGTACGGCGCCCATGGCCAGCCCGCCGCGCATCCGTCCCATGACGCCCGCCGCGAAAGCGAACAGGGCCTTGCTGATGCCACCTTGCGTGGCGAAGTTGCCCATCAGGATGAACAGCGGAATGACCGACAGGTCGTAGCTGGCAAATCGGGCAAAGGCTTGGCTGTTCAGAAAATTGGCCAGTGGACCCCAGCCGGTCAACATGAGGTACCCGGCTGAGCCCGCCACGAACATGGACGCTGCGATCGGTACTCTGAGCGCCATCAGCGCCAGCATGATGCCGAAGATGAGCAAGGCCAGTGCTGCGCCGGTCATGACGGATGCCTTGCGTGAGCCGGTCGCTGCGAAGAATCGGGTGTGTCCGAGCGAGCCGGTTTCCCCGATGGAGTAGGCGCGTGCGTCGTAGAGAGCGTTTCCGTTGGAACAGCTTGATGCGATGAGGTGGGGCTTGGCGTGTCGACCACCCCTGGTGCATCAGCCGAATCGAAAATCGCCTGATGCAGTGCAATGAGGGCGCTGAGCGCGATGGCCGGCACCATGAAGGCGTAAATCACCCACTCGGGAAATCCCATCATCATGGAGCCCGAGCCAGTACGCCAGGCGCTCAGACCGCCGAGGGCCGTGCGCCAGGCCAGAAGCGCCATCACAGCCGCCATGATCAGAGACCCGATGCGATCCATGCGGCGGC
>JBIKMC010000100.1:0-11147 GCA_044359405.1 Burkholderiaceae bacterium | reverse complement strand
TAATGAACGCGGGGCTGTACACGTGTCCCGATAGCGACAGATGCTTTTGCACCTCATGCAGCTTGGATGAATAGATCTGAGTGAACGGGTTCTCTTGACCGTCCATGACACCTGTCTGTAACGCGGTGAACAGTTCAGAAAACTTCATGGGGCTGGGACTGGCCCCATACGCCTGGAACATCTTGATGCGCCATTTGCCTTCGGGCACTCGCAGCTTGATGCCTTTGAGATCATCGGGGACCACGATAGGCCGCTTGCTATTGGTTAGATGCCGGTAGCCGTTCTCCCAGAGCGCCAAAACCTTGAGCCCCTTTTTTTCGATCTGCGGGGCGATTTCAGGCCAGAAAATCTCTTTTTCGATGCGAGCGAGGTGGGCTCGGTCCTTCACGATATACGGCAACTCGAACATGCCGATGAGATCGACCTCAGACGACATGATGGTTGACGGCAGCGAGATATCGAGGGTGCCGAGGCGTAGTTTCTGGAGCATCTCTTTGTCACCGCCCAGCTGGCTCGAACCAAAGATGACCACCTTGGCCTTGTTGCCCATCTTGGCATTCGCGCGCCGCGCGAATTCTTCACTGACGGTCTGGTAAAGAGAGCCCGGTTCACCGACATGCCCAAACTTGATTTCAGTCTGGGCGAAAGCGGGTGTCGCCGCGATCAGCATTGCGCTCAGCAGGGCAGAGGTCAGTTTCATGAGAGTGTCTCCTGTCGGACCGGTCACTGGCCGGCTTGTTTGGGCAGTTGTGCGATTTAGGGTGCGATTACCTGCGAATCATATCCGGAAGCCCACAATTGTCGATGGCCCGCGATTTGCGGGTCAGCCAGAGTGGGGGCGGTCCGGTTATGGTGTTCGCGGGTTACCCATGGGGGGCGGTCCCGGCTGTGGGGTTCGCGGGTCTGGCCGGCTTGGCGCACAATCTGGCTTTTCCGTGTGCGAGCACTGTTCGATGAATGATGTCAGCTCGGCCGTTTCGGCCCACACCGTGTGTACCGACTGGATCCATGTCCGCTACGAAGAACGGGCGGCCTTCACCGAAACCTATGGCTTCTCAGGAAACCAGGGTGCGGTCAATCTTGAGGGACTGCTGCTGCGTCCCGAGGGCAGGCCTTCGCGCACGCTGCTCATTTTTATGCACCCGTCGTCCACCTTGCAGCTGTTGCCCCTGCCTCGGGAAATGGTGGCGCGCGAGGGCGTTCACGTGCTGTGTGCGGCCAGTCGCTACGCAAAGAACGACACCGCCCTCATCCTGGAGAAAGTGCTGCTCGATCTGGGTGCCTACATTCGCCATGCACGCGAGGTGCTGGGCTATGAGCAGGTGGTCCTGGGTGGTTGGAGCGGCGGAGGCGCTCTGGCGATGTTCTATCAGGAGCAGGCTGAAAGGCCCTCCATCACTCACACGCCGGCAGGAGACCCAGTCGATCTCGTCGGGGCCGGGCTGATTCCGGCTGATGGAATTGTGTACCAGGCTGCGCACCTGTCGCGGGCACGGCTGCTGGTGGACATGATCGATCCGTCGGTGCGCAATGAGCTCGACCCCGATGACCGGGATGCGTCCCTCGACATCTACAATCCGGCCAACCCTGATCAGCCGCCTTATAAATCAACGTTTGTTGAGCACTATCGTCAGGCGCAGCTTGGCCGCGTTCGCCGCATTACCGCCCATGTCAAAGATTTGCTGAGCGAGTTGCGGGCACGCAAAACAGGCGAACTTGAACGCGGGTTCATCGTGCATCGAACATTAGCTGACCCGCGATTTCTTGATCCGGCACTCGATCCGAATGGGCGACGCCCGCGCTGGTGTTATCTGGGCAACCCGGAGACAGTGAATACCGGCCCGGTGGGCTTGGCCCGTTTCAGCACGCTACGTTCCTGGCTATCGCAGTGGTCGATCGATGATTCCAAAGGCGATGCACTCAGCTGCGCACAGCGGGTTAAAGCGCCGCTGCTGGTGATTGAAAACGGAGCCGATGACGCGGTGCCGCAACCTCATCCGCGCATGGTGTACGAGGCCAGCGCGTCCGCTGACAAACAGTTTCACGTGATCGAGGGTGCCACGCACTACTATGCCGGGCAGCCTGCGCAGCTGTCTCAGGCGGTACAACTGATCACGGGCTGGATGTCGTCGCGCGGCATACGCCCGTGATCAGCGGTTGCTGAGTTACTTCAAGGCACTGATGTAGGCTTCCAGGACCTCGGTACCTGGTTTGCCGCGCTTGTCCAGGGCCTGGGCCCAGTCGCGCTGCACAACTTCCGAGGCCTCAGCCAGGCGTTTCTGGTCAGCGTCGCTCAGGCGGAAGAAGCTGACCCCGGCTGCGGTGATCTTTTGCTGGTTGGCCGCGCTGCCATTGTCGAGCCAGGCGCAAACGTTGGACGCCGCTGCATCGCCCGCCTTCAGCATGGCTGCCTGCACATTGGCCGGAAACGATTGAAAGCGCTTTTGGCTCATGGCGTAGGTCAGTACCACGGTGCCAAAGCTTACGCCCTGGGTGGCCGACTTGAGCCGGCTGGGAAGGTCGTAGGCGATGAGGCTGGCCGCGGGAAAGATCACGCCGTCAATGGTGCCGCGCGACAAGGCCTCATAGGTCTCAGGCGCAGACATATTCACCGGGACACCACCCAAGGCTTTCACCAGGGCGCCCTGGGCGCCACCGGCTGTGCGCAGCTTTAGTCCCTTGAAGCCCTCCAGCGAGTCAAATTTACGATTGGCGTAGGCCTGGTACGGGTCGAGAATGGTCGAGAACAGAACCACGACCCCGTTGGGGGCGAGCTCTTTCTTGTCCAGAACGCCGCCTCGGGCCAACTGCATGAAAGCTTTGGTGCCCTGACAGGAGTTGCTGGCCAGTCCAGGCAACTCAGAGACCGTCATAAGGGGCATCTTGTCGGAGACATAAGATGGGACCACGTACGCGGCATCGGCTACGCCCGTCATGGCCAACTGCAGCATGTCCTTGGCTTTGCCCAGCTGTTCGGCTGGAAAGTGCTGAATGTCTAACGCATTATTGGTTTGTTTGCGTACTTCAGCAATCCAGAACTTGAGGCCGTGCTCGGCGAAAAAATGTCCGACTGGCAGCGAGTCGGCAACGCGGATGGTCGTGGTTTGTGCCAGGGCCGACAGTGAGGTCAGCCCGATTGCGGCCGCCAGCGCAAGGCGCTTGAAGGTACGGGTGGGTTGCATCGTAAGTCTCCTCCTTGAAGTATTAAGAGCGTCAGGGTCAGCTGATGGCGCGCGTCAGTTCATTTGCGCAGGTAGCCAGAGAATGAGATCGGGTAATGCCACGAAGATGGCGATGAGCAGTATATGGGCCACCACGTGGGGCCATACTCCGATAAAAACCTCGGCGAGCGGTCGCTTGGCATAACGCGCCACTACAAAGGCGTTAAGGCCCACCGGCGGCGTGACCATGCCGACTTCACCGGTGATCACCATGATGACGCCGAACCACACAGGGTCAAAACCCAGACTTTTCACCACGGGCAGCAGCACCGGAATGGTGAGCACCAGGATGGCAATCTGATCGAGAAAGCAGCCCAGGATGAGCAGCAGCACGATGATGGCGAGCATCACCAACCATGCCGAAATCCCGGCGCCCGAGATGCTTGCGACCAGCGCGTTGGTAAAACCGGTGAGCGTGAAAAAATATCCGAACACATGAGCGCCCACCAGAATCATGAAAATCATGCAGCTTGAGCGAAGCGCATTGAGCAGGGCGCGCCCCAGCGAGGCCCAGCCAAGCTTGCCCAGCAGGGCACTGATGATCATCGCGCCAGAGGCCCCCGCGGCCGAGGCTTCCGTAGGGGTGGCAATGCCGGCATAGATGACGCCAGTCACTGATCCGATCAGCAGCAGCATGGGCCAGATATCGCGCAGCGCGTGGAATTTTTCCCCGAGCGAGTAACGTGGCCCGCGCGGCGCGCAGGAGGGATCGCGCCAGACCAGATACAGCACGGTGAGCGCGATGGTGAGGGTGACCAGAAGCCCGGGAATGACGCCACCGACCAGCAGCTTACCCACGCTGACATCGGCAATGATGCCGTAAAGAATCAGCGCGATTGAGGGCGGTATCAGCATCGCGAGGGTACCCGAGATGGCCACGACGCCGCAGGCCATGCGCGGCTCGTAGCCATGCTGCAGCATGGCCGGGATCGATGTTGATGACAAGGTGGCTGCCGCCGCCGTGCTGGAGCCCGAGATCGAACCGAAACCCGCGCCGGCGAGGGCCGTGGCAATACCAAGACCACCTGGTGTGCGCCCCATCCACACGGCCGCCGCGCGAAACAGCTGCTCGCCAATGCCCGACAGAATGACGAATTCAGCCATGAGAATAAACATGGGTATCGAGATCATCTCGTAGGAGTTGACCGTCGACAGCGATGTGGTGGACAGAATGCCGCTCAGTAAGCCCAGACCCCCCGTAGTCAGCAATCCCACCGAGCCTGCGATCAGCAGTGCGAAGGCGACGGGAATACCGGACAGAAGCAGAATGACCAGCAGGACGATGACCAGGGTCGCGGTCATGGCTGGCGCTCGATCGGCGGGACGGTCGCGTCCGCAAAGGTCTCGCCTCGGACCAAAGCCAGGCCGTGAGCGAGCGTGCGCGCCAGAAGTCTCAGCGCGATGGCCAGACTACCCAGCGCGACAAACGCATCAGGTATCCAGCTGGGCCATTCACGCACACCCATGACGACCGCATCAGCGAAAAATTTTTCGCGGGCTGAGGCCTGAAAAATCCAGGCGATCAGTCCGAATACCGAGGCTGTCGCTGCGCAACCGATGGACTCGAACACATTGATGAGCGCAGGCGGCATGCGTCCGCGCAGCAGGTCTACGCAGACATGGTGACCGTGGGAATAAGCGGCGGGCAAGGCGAAGTAAAACATGGCGGGCATCAGGTACATGCCGATCAGTTCGTAAGACCACGCATAAGGTTTGGAAAACAGGTAACGACTACCCACATCGGTGAATACGATAGCCATGACGGCAAACAGGCAGAGCGCAGCCAGGGCTTCGAAGACTGATTCGAGGCGATGGCTCAGTCGACTGATGGTCGACGCGCCAGTCGGTGTTGCAGCGTGTGCGTTCATGCAGCCGCCTTCAGACAGCCAATAGCCTTTGATTTCTCAAGAGCGGCAATGCGCTCGGGTGAATAGCCGATTTCAGTCAGCACCTCATGCGTGTGTTCACCCAGGCGCGGTGCGGGGCGGGTCGCCGCGGGCTGGGTCTGTGTCCAGCGGCTGGGATACGCGATGGCGCGAAGCGTACCCTCAGAGGGGTGCTCAAGGGATTGCAGAAATCCGGTCTGGGCAAGATGTGGGTCGTCGATCAGCGACGCGAGCGTGTGCATCGGAATGGCCGGCACATCGGCCTCGCGCATCAGTTCCATCCACTGGGCGGTGGTGCGGGTGAGCAGTCGTTCGCTCAGTTCGCCGTAGATGGCCTGGATGTTTTGCGTGCGCGTGGTCATGCTGCGATAGCGCTCATCGGCCTTGTACTGCGCCTCTTCACCCAGAGCCTTAAAAAATGAGGCCCAGTGCCGGTCTGTGTAGATCATGACGCAGATGTAACCGTCCAGGGTCTGGAAGGGGCGCCGATGCGGATTGAGCATGCGCACGTAGCCGGGTTCGCCCATCGGAGGGCTGAAGGTTTCGCCAGCCAGATGATCGGCCAATACCAGGCTGGCCATCATCTCGAACATGGGAATTTCGATGTGCTGGCCACCCGCACCTCGCTCGCGTGCAAAGAGCGCGGCATTGATTTGACCCACGGCCCAGAGCGCCACACCGCGGTCAACGATGGCGGTGGGCGCGTAGCGCGCTGGACCGCCGTCGGCTCGGTGCGATAACCACGGCAATGCCACTGCGCCCTGAATCAGATCGTCAAAGGCGGGATAGTCGGCATACGGACCGTCCTGCGCGAAGCCGAACAGGTTGGCGTATACCAGGCGTGGATTGATGGCCGACAGGTCTCTCCAGCCCAGCCCCAGACCGTCGAGTGATCGAGGCCGAAGATTGCTTAGAAATACATCGGCATTGCGCACCAGGTCGAGCAGGGCGGAGCGACCCTCGGGCTGCTTCAGGTCGATGACCACGCTGCGCTTGCTACGGTTGGCGTTGAGATAAATGGCCCCCATACCGGGATTGCGCATAGGACCGATGCCGCGCACGGGGTCGCCTTCAGGAGACTCGATCTTGATGACGTCTGCACCCATGTCACCCAGGATCTGGGTGGCATAGGGTGCCATCAGCATATTGGACTGATCGATGATTCGGATGCCGTGCAGAGGACCATTCATGAAAGACCTTCGCTGACCTGTTCACGCTCAATAAGATTTCGGAAGACCCAGCACGCGCTCGGCCAGGTAGCACAGGATGAGGTGCGGCGTGATCGGTGCGATGCGATGAATGAGTACTTCGCGCAGGTAGCGCTCGACGTGATACTCCTTCGCATAACCCATTCCACCATGGGTCAGTACGGCTGTATTGCAGGTTTCAAAAGCAGCCTCACCCGCCAGATACTTGGCAGCATTGGCGAAGTCACCGCAGTCTTCTCCCCGGTCATACAGTTGCGCGGCCCGAAACACCATCAGATTGGCGGCCTCCAGCTGTGCCCAACTATGTGCAAGTGGGTGCTGGATGGACTGGTTCATCCCGATTGGACGTCCGAAGACCACGCGGTCGCGTGCGTATTGGGTGGCTTTGGCCAGTGCTGCTCTGCCCAGCCCGACGAGACCCGCCGCGATCAGAATGCGCTCGGGGTTGATGCCGTGCAACAGATACCGAAAGCCCTTTCCTTCTTCGCCGATGCGGTTTTCAACGGGTATTTCAAGGCCATCGATGAACACTTGATTGGAATCGACGCAGTGTCTTCCCATCTTTTCGATTTCGCGAATCTCAACCTTGCTGCGATCCAGGTCGGTATAGAACAGACTCAGACCGTCTATGGGACGACCCTCGCCCTCAGGGCTGGTCCGTGCAATGAGAAGAATCTTGTTGGCGACCTGCGCGGTACTGATCCAGACCTTTTGCCCGTGCACGATGTAGCGATCGCCTTGACGGACGGCCCGGGTTTTCAATCGCGTCGTGTCCAGACCCGTGTTCGGTTCAGTCACGCCAAAGCAGGCGATATCGTCGCGACGGATGATAGGGGGCAGCATGCGCATCTTTTGCGCTTCGCTACCAAAGCGCACGACCGGGTTCAGTCCGAAAATGCCCAAGCTGACAGATGAGACTCCACCGTTTCCGGCACCTGATTCGGCGATGGTCTGCAGCAGGATGGCCGCCTCGGTGATGCCGAGACCGCTGCCGCCGTAGGCGACTGGCATCGCGATTCCCATGTAGCCGTGGTCGGCGATCGCCCGACAGAAGTCCTCTGGAAAGCACCCGTCGCGATCGCGTGCCAGCCAATAGTCGTCGCCGAAGGCTTCGCACAGCTTCGACACGGCGGCGCGAATGGAGTGCTGTTCTGGGGTGAAGTCAATGCTCATGAGCCCCGCAGGCTAATCGCGGCAGCGCGCTTGTGTCAATCGCGTATTCCGAAGAGGCTGGACAGTGCGCGGGCGCTGGCAAAAACGCTGAGGACGGCAAGTGCGCAAGAGACCGTGATATCGATGGCTGCAGGGACGGCCAGATGAAACAGCGTTCGTGGACCGGGCAACATGACGCAGGTGGTGAGCACGCCGGCAGCCGCACCTGAAATCGCCCAGTAGCTACGCATCGAGCGTTGCATCAGATTCTTCAGGTTCAGGCGCGGTCCGAGCAGGTGACTGGCCACCAAGGCCAAATTACCGGCGGTCAGCGCGATGACGGACAGCGTTCGGGCGGTCTGCGTATCGGCGCCTCGCTCGAGACTGATGACGTACACCAGCAGGCACGCCACGAGTAAGGCTAAGCCCTGCGCTGCGCCCAGGATCAAGTCGTGGCGCTTGACGCCCAGGCCTTGCCATTGACTGGGTGGCGTTTTCATCAGCCGTGGATGTTCCGGTGCCGCGGCGAACGCCACCGAGCACATTGGGTCTACCACCATTTCAGTCAGAACCACATGGGCAGGCAGGAGCAGCGGCGGCAGACCTGTCGCGACCGGTATCAGGGCAAGACCTGCGATTGGCACGTGGATGGCGGTCACATAGCGCAGAACTCGTGCGAGCGTGTCTTGCAGGTGACGACCCCGACGGACTGATTCAACGATCCGATCCAGATTTTCGTCCAGCAAGACCAGCGAAGCCGCTTCCCGCGCCACGTCGGTTCCGTGCTCACCCATGGCAATGCCGACGTGAGCGGCTTTGAGCGCAGGGGCATCGTTGACGCCGTCGCCGGTCATGGCGACGATTTCGCCCCGGCGCTGCAGCAGTTGCACAAGCCTGAGCTTTTGTTCCGGTCTGATGCGCGCGTAGACGCGAATATGGGCGACGGCCTGGGCGATGGCTGAGTCGCTCATCGTATCCATGGTGTCGCCGCGCAGCACGCCCGCCCGGGTGTCGATCCCGGTCTGCCGGGCGATGGCCAGCGCTGTCGCGGGGTAATCGCCGGTGATCATGGCTACGTTGATCCCGGCCGCCTGCGCGATGCCGACCGTTTGGGCGGCGCTTTGCCGAACCGGGTCTTCGAAAGCGAGCAGTCCCAATGGATGAAAAAGCGGTTCATGCGTCTCGCTGATCTGGTCGGTGACGGGGTGCACGCCCTCGGCGACCGCCAGGACCCTGAGGCCACGCTCTGCGAGCCTGCCGACCTCGTGCAACCAGGGCTCACAGGCCGATTCGTCCAGATGGCACAGTGACAGAATCGCTTCGGGCGCACCCTTGGCGACGATTCGATACTCACCATCCGCGTGACGCCAGATCCGTGCCACCACGGGGAGCTCGGGCGACAGCGGAAATTCCCGCACCAGATAAGGTTCTATTCGTGAAGGCTGAGCCGATGATTGATCAGCGTGTGCCAGGGTAACGATGGCGCGATCGATTGGGTCCAGACTGTCTTGACGAGAGGCGAGCAGAGCGGCTGCCATCAATCGGTCGCGGTCTGAGTCCTTGGATTGCAACGCATCGCTCGTGTCAGGCTCAAGCGATCGAAAGTCTTTACCGATGATCAGCTTGGCAAGACGCAGCCGATTTTCGGTGAGGGTGCCTGTCTTATCGACGCATAGCAGCGTCACACCTCCCAGGGTCTGCAGGACGACGGGTCTTCGGGCCAACACTTTGCGCTGAGCCAGCTGCCAGGCGGCCAGCGCCAGCAAAATGGTGAAGGCCATCGGAAATTCCTCGGGCAGCATGGCCATACCCAGAGCGAGAGCCGACAGCGCAGCCTGCAGCCAATCGCCGCGTGACAGACCATACCCAACAAAGAGGGCAAGGCTGATGCCGAATGCCAGCTGGGCGAAGCGGGTAATCAAGCGTCGCAGGGACTGTTGTAGCGGTGTTGGGGCGAGATCAACCCGTTCGAGTGCCCGGCCAATTCGTCCCATCTCGGTGGACTGGCCGATGCTCAGCACCTCGGCCTTCCCATGCCCTGCACAGATCAGTGTTCCCGCATAGACCAGTGGTGAGTCGTCGCCACCAGGGCGTAGCCCCGATAGATCGTGGTCGGCCTCAGAAGCCCGCTTACGCACCGGTACCGATTCACCCGTGAGCAGGGATTCATCGACGGTGATGCCGCTGGAGTCCCGCACGATTGCGTCGGCTGCCACGCGCTCGCCCTCATCAAGAAACATGCAGTCGCCTGGGACCAGGTCTCGGGTCGGTATGCGTCGCACTTGCCCGGCTCTGAGCACCCGCACGCTGGGGGTTGCCAGGTCACGCAGCGCCTGCAGCGCTCGCTCGCTTCGGTGTTCCTGGAAGACGGTCAGACCGATCGAAAGAAGGGCGAAGCTGGCGAGCAGAATGCCTTCGTCCAGACTGCCAATGGTGAGGTAAATGCCGGCTGCGCTCAGCAGCAGGAGGAACATGGGTTCCCGTGTGATGTCACGCAGCAGTTGGAGCGGGCCCCGTCCTGAAGGCTGTTGGATCTCGTTGTAGCCGTGCCGGGTGTGGGCATCGCGGACGGCTGCGTCGCTCAGACCCTCGGTGTGCTTGACGTGTGGCATGCGCGCGCCTGATCAGATGGCGGATGGAAGCGGCAGCGCAGGCTGTCGCTTGCTGCCATCCACCAGCATGGCGTGAGTATCGGAGACGGCGAACGACTTCGGACAAGACCGGCGGTGTTACGCATCGCATTGACCTGACCGATGGCGTGTCGGGGCGACGCGAGTTTGCGCTGGCTGGTATCGGCGCGGGACGGGGTGCGTGCATGCTTGAAGCGGAGGTCCCGCCATGATTCGTTCCGCCACACGCACAGGTCGCCGACATGACGCGCGACCGTCACTTCTGACCTCGCATGTTGATTCGGACACAAGCTACTCAAGGCAGTTTCTGGGTCGTCGAGTACGCTGGTGGCTTTTGTTTCTGACGCTTGCTATGGTCACGGTTGCAGTCAGTGATTGCGGGGGCGGGAACAACCGGGTTCCCGCTAACGGCGCAGGGTCCGGACAGACACAAACGGGATCGGTCGCCAACGGATCAGTCGCCGATGATTTGGCTCAACAGCAGTCCGGGCAGGACTCGCCGACTGGGACCCAGACCGGGCCAAGCACGCCAGGGTCCACTCCACTTGAGCCGACACCGACACCGACACCGACACCGACACCGACACCGACACCGACACCGACACCGACACCGACCGAACCAGCTCCGGTCGAGCCCACGCCCGTTGAACCAACGCCGCCTGTGGCACCAAGGCCAGCTACCCCGGTTTGGGGAGTCACCGTCGACGATATCAGCGGGCTCAACGATATTGTTGGCGCGCTGTCAGCGCTGTCCAGCAGACCCACTACGCGAATCGTTTTCGACGAGAACGTCCCGCCAGCTTATTACCGAGATGCGACCGTTGCGATTCACCAGGTGAGCCATGTGATGGGCGAGATCCTCGACTCCTTCTACGTGAAGACCGTGAGCGTGGCCGAGTATCTGCAGCGAACTCAGCAGTATCTGGCAGCGCTGGGGGATGTGGTTGATATCTGGGAGGTGGGTAACGAGATTAATGGCGAGTGGCTTGGTACCAACGCAGATGTGGTCGCCAAGATGACTGGCGCGTTTGATCTGGTCAAGGCGCAGGG
>JBIKMC010000380.1:0-3181 GCA_044359405.1 Burkholderiaceae bacterium | reverse complement strand
CCCAGCGGCTGACGTCATAGACCAGGATCAGGTTGAAGTCGGTGTTGCCGGATTCGACATCGGCGATCAGGCGCTGCAGGGACGCCCGGCCGTCGATGGACAGGCCGCTTTTGCCCTCATCGGCATAGGTGCGAACGATCTTGATATTCCGGCGGTCAGCATATTCCTGGATCTTGTCGGCCTGGTTATGCGTGGAGTACTGCTGATGCTCAGTGGACATGCGCACGTACTGGGCGGCGCGGAAGGCGGGTGGTGATGCTTTTGTTGCCGGTGGTTCGGCGGTGGGTTCGGATGTGGTGGCCATGTTCTTTCTGCGCTCATTCGTTTGAGCCATGTTTGCTTCGAAGGCCAAGACGTATCAAGGCGTTCGGCGCAGAAAGAAGGAATAAAGGCGAAGAAAGCGACGGTGGTCGCCGATGATTCAGCCGGCCTTGCGCAAGCGCCCGGTATCGATCTGCATCGACACGGGTTTGGAGAGGATTTCCAGCAAGATGAAGGCGCGGCGATCGGCGTCCGCCGTCTGGTAAATCGCCTCGATGCCAGCAAACGGACCGTCGGTGATGACCACCGAGTCACCGCTGTGGAACATGGCATCCAGTGGCATGGCTTGCTCGCGTTGGCGCAACAGTTCAATCAGGGCGTCATCGACCCTGGCCGCCCGGGCGCCGAAATGCACCAGCTGGCTCACGCCGAGGGTGGAGCGAATCGGCGACCAGCTTTTGCCCTGGTCGCTGCTGTCCAGACGGATGAACAGGTAGCGGGGGAACATGGGCTCGGTGGCAATTTCTGCCTTGCGCCGGCGGATGCGTTCAATGCGCATCTGCGGCAGGTAGCATTCGTAGCCCTGGCGCTGCAGATTTGCGAGGGCGACATCTTCCTGGCGGGGCTTGGTGTGGACGAGGTACCAAGATTCAGTGCTGAGTGCTGACGACTTGGTGCTGAGGATGGCAGGATCAGCACTGCTGATCACGGTCAGCGTGGCCGGGGTCGCAGGCGGTGGCTCGGGTGCGGCCGCCTGGGTTATCTCATTCCTTGTCGACTTGGGCAATTCGTATGGTGCCGGGTTTACAGGCACCGGGATGGGCTCCGTGACTGGGGACGGTATTGGCACACTGACCTGTTGCAGGATCGGCGAGATTTTGAAACCGCCATGCTCCGCCATCCCCCGCAGCAAGGTCAACGGCCGATCAGTGGCCAGCACCTGTTCGATGATCGCCATCGCCTCGTGCAGCTCGATGTCCATCACGTCGGCCAGTTCGTAGTGAATCGACAGCCCCCGCTGCACGATCGGCGGTCCGATGCCGCGCAGCCGCAAGTCTTGCAGTTGGCGGGTGGTCAGCCCCATTCGGTCGGCGACCTGGGCGGCGGTGAGCGCCTGGGCGGGGTGCTTGCTCGATTTAGCTTCTTTGTTATGCATGCCCCGATGAAGGCTCAATTCGCCTTGAAAGCCAAGTCAATGCTGCAAGAATGTGCGCCATAAACGACAAAAGACCCCGCCCTCCCCACCTGCCGGGTAAAGCAGATGAAGAAGACGGGGTCTTTCGAGAAATTGATTGACTAAGATTCGCTAACGCAGCTGCCTGATCCAGTCTTGAAGCGCCTTTAGTTGCTCGGCGTTTTCGTGACAGCTTTGGTAGTTGGAGGCGATGGTTCCGGCAACGGCAGAGAGCGTAAGACCTTCGGCGGGCGCATCAGGATCTCCGGTGGCGTGGGGCAACTCACCTGCGGCTGCAGCGTCGTGCAAGCTGACAAAGCCGCGGTGGATAGTGCAAGCAGCATCGGCTTGGATGGGTACATAAACTGGGACCTCCTTCAAGATGGTGTCGCCCCTTTCGCGGACGACCTGAACGCGATCGACGTACTGGGTCACGACCTGGACGGTGGCTTCAGCCTGGCGTGTTTGAGCCTCGGCAGCAGCCAAGCGCTGCTCGGCAGCGGCACTGTCACAGCGAGCCTGCACATGCCGGGAGCCGGCAACCCAGCCCAGACCTAAGGAAATGGCAGCAGCAATCAACAGCGTCAGCGCGCCATAGAGCCAAAAAGTCAAGCTCATGGCGCGGTTTCGCCTATGCACTGCCGATACTCGGCATCGCGGCGTTTAACAAGACCCCCACACAAACCGGCGTTTTCTGCGGTGGCGCAGTCCTTACCTTGAACGCAGAGGTTGTCGGCTGGCTGGAAGCTCCTTCCGTCCTTGTCCGTTAGCTTGGGGTTGAAAAGGTAGGGGCTCGCCTTGCCTTTGAACTTGGCGAGGTCATCCAGTTGTCGCTGACAGGCCCGCTGCACCCACCGGCAGGCCAAGATTTCTCCGGCCACCACCTGCTCGGCGTATTGCCTTGCGATCTTGGCTGGTTGTGACTGGGCATTCATGCAGCGGTCAATTCCGATCGTGTGTTGACATCAGCTACACATCCGGTTAGGATTCGTGTATCTGTTGTGTATTCATTTGGAGATGCCATGCGCGACGCCGCCATCAATTTGCGAGCCCTGCCTCAGCAACGCGACCTGATCGACCAGGCCGCGCACCTGCTTGGGAAAAACCGCTCTGACTTCATGCTGGAAGCCGCCTGCGACAAGGCTCAGTCGGTGCTCCTTGACCAGGTGTTCTTCAGCCTCGATGACGCCAAATTCCGGAAGTTCACGGCCATGCTGGATGCGCCGGTACAACCTAACCCAGGACTTGAGCGCTTGCTGGCGGTCAAGGCCCCCTGGAAAGTTGGCGCATGAACTTGCGTGCCCCGGAGTCTTTGTCGCCCGATCATCAGGTCACTTCATTCGCCTGCGGCGAATCGACGCTCGACGAGTGGCTCAAACGCCGCGCTCTGGGCAACCAGACCAGTGGTGCCAGCCGCACATTCGTCGTCACGACTCCGGATCGTGAGGTCATGGGCTACTACGCTTTGGCTGCAGGTGCCGTCGCGCACCAAGATGCGACCCGGTCCATTCGTCAGAACATGCCTGACCCAGTTCCGGTGATGGTCCTTGCCCGTTTGGCTGTCGATGCCCGAGCGCAAGGAATGAAGTTGGGGGCAGCCTTGCTTCAGGATGCGCTGCAGCGCTGTGTACTGGTATCGCAAAACACAGGTGTGCGAGCCATGCTTGTGCATGCACTCAACGATCGTGCCCGCCAGTTTTACGAGTACTACGGTTTTAAGGCATCGCCCGCACATCCCATGACACT
>JBIKMC010000110.1:0-10570 GCA_044359405.1 Burkholderiaceae bacterium | reverse complement strand
CGCTCAAGTGCGGTGTACATGTCGGTGGACGGCATGTTGAGCACCTGCGCGCCCAGATAATTGGTGAGAAATGCGTTGTAGATGGGGTTGCCCCGGACTTTGAAACCCTTCACGTCCAGATTGCCCTGAGCATCGACTTTCAGGGGTTTGGTCGACCACAGATGAAAACGGATACCGCTGTCAAACCAGCCAAGATAGGTCACGCCCATACGCTGAAGGTGCGCCTTGTTGAGCATGTCAGTGGCGCCGTTTTTGCGTGCTTCAGGCCCGTCGATGGATGACGCTGATACCGCGTCACACTCGGGAACCGACGCGGCATAAAACGCACAGGGCGTATAGACCATGTCGACGACCCCATTGCGCACGGCGTTGGGCTGTTCGAACATGCCCATGGCCTCGGGGCCGCCACGGACCGTGATCTCAAGGGTGCCCTTACCAGCCTCGTTCACCTTCTTGACGAAATCGAGGAAGCTGCGCGAGTAGACCCAGTTGGCAGGGAAAGCGTGCACAGCGCTCAAACGGTCTTGGGCCAGACTGACGGCGGGGGGCAGGGCGGCTGCCAAGGCCAGCGTGGCGGCTACAATGGCTCGAATCATGGGCTTGTCTCCGGTTAGGTTTGTCGGCGGGCTTAAGTGTCCCACAGCCTGCCGCCGAGTTGAAAACAGTCAAGTGCTTTGCGATGGTGCCTTATTTACGGGCAGTTACCAGGGTCCATGGGAAACGCCAGGCGGTGTAATTGGGGGCGAGCGTTCCCGGCGCTTCTTCGAATGCATGTATTTCAATTTCGCGAAAGCCGGTCTCGCGTAGAACGTTGGAAAGCCCGATTTCGTTCAGGGGCCGCATGTAGGGCTCATTGTTGCGGCGGCCATGAGTGTAGTGAATGAAGCAGGCGAAAGCATCGTCAGTCGGAACCAGAAAGTCCAGATGTACCGCGATGCCACCGGGCTCGAGCAGACGGTACGATTCGGCGAGCATGCGGCGTAAATGGTCGGGTGGTAGTTCATGCAGCAGCATGGTGCTGGTGACGGTATCGAAGCTTGCGTCCGCATATCCGGTCGCGGCACAGTCGCGCTGTGCGAAACGAACCCGTTGGGCAGCATGCCCATGGGCCGTGATCGCGGCCAGACGCAGACAGGGCTCGGACAGATCGATAGCCGTGATGTCGAGTTCGGGCGAGGCGAGGTAGAACGGTGCCGTGCTTTTGCCAAAGCCGCATCCCAGATCGATGAGTCTGTGTGGGCGAGTGGTCTTGAATACCGCTTCGGTCAGGCGCTCATGCAGATCGGCGTGGCGTTTCAGCAGTGGCGTGGTGCTGCGGGCACCCCGTTCGTAGACGACACCGGCGATTGGATCACTCCAGAGACCTCCTGGATGCTGGTGCACGTCAAAGCTTGTGTAGTACGCCGGGTAGGAAAGCCGCGGGTTGAGCTCCAGCAGGCCTGTCGCATCAGCCTGTTCCAGTCTGGCTTCGATCTCCTCGCGGTAGCGGGCGTGATGAGGGGCCAGGCCGCGGTGGCCTGAGTATTTCATGCGCTGCAGATGACGCTCAAACCACGCGTAGTAGGCGTAAAGCGTCTGCGGGCCAAGCAGCGCTTGCACCGCATCGGCATCGGTCGGCGGGGCGTGACCTTGCTCGGCGAGCTGACGGATCTGGCTGTGGTAGTCCGATTTCACTGCGGGATACATCCGGCTGGACCAGTACAGCTTGGTGTCGAGTACGAATTGCTGATAAGCGTCGAATCGTCGATCAGTCTTCATCGCGTACTACCGGCTGGGCGAAACGCAGGCCTGCAGGCCCATGAGGTTATCCATCAGGCTTTTGACGAAGGCTTGCCGATCAGCGGCGATTGCAAGGCTGGCAGCCTCATCCGGTACGTACGCATCCAGTTCTTCGCGACGTAGCGCCCCTCGTGACTGCAGCAGTGCCTCAAGCGTATGGACGCGATCAGTCAATACCCATAGCTCGGAGGCCAGTGTCATGACCATGCCGAGCAGCCGATCATGCGCAGGGTCGGCAAAAAAAGTCTGCTCGGGCTGAGGCGTTCGGGTTAGCCCAGCGCTGCCCGCAGCCGGCTGGTTGCCTGCGCCGGCAAGCTCAGCACCTTGTAAGTTCATGCGCGGTTCTCCCCTGAGTGTTTGCCTTTCATTTTTGCACAGCGGGCTCGATATACTGCAACGCTTATCCGAAGGGAGACCTCATATGGCCGGCACTGAGCGTATTCAACGTATATGGGCGCAGGGCGCTACCGACCAGCAGGGGCATCGGCATTATCTGGCCGCGTTACTGCCCCACGTCAAGGCGAGCACCGATCCGGGTTTCGAAGTTGAGTTTCACACGATGACCCCGTCGGTCACGACCGTGCACGCGCTTTCAGAGTTTCGTTTTTCGCGTGAGGTGATCCGTTCGGCGATCCGAGCTGAGCAGCAGGGTTACGCAGCCTTTTACATGAATCATTTTCAGGACGTGGGGCTTTATGAGGCTCGCGCATCGGTCAACATCCCGGTGCTGGGTCTGGGGGAAACCAGCCTTCTGCATGCCTGCACGCTGGGTCGAAAACTCGGACTGATCGCAATCAATCCGGCCTTCGTACCCCTTCACGCTGACCAGGTTGCGCGCTACGGTCTGGGGGCACGCGTGGCAGGTATCCGTACCGTTGACGCGAGTATCGGTCAGTGGATGGATGCCTTCGCAGATCCCGCCCGCAAGGCCGACATGTGGGAGCGCTTTCAGCGCGAGGCTCGTGTATTGCTGTCGGCCGGGGCCGATGTCATCGTCCCCACCGGGGGTATACCCATGATGTTGTTCGGGGGCGAGCCTGGGGCTCACGTTGACGGGGCGCCTGTGGTCAACGGGGTCACGATTCTGGTCAAGGCCGCTGAAATGGCGATCAAGCTGCGCGCGATGGCCGGCTTGGGCCCCAGTCGTGTGGCCCAATCGGGATTCGCGCTGCCATCGGCACAGGCACTTGCCGAGTTCATGGAGCACGGTTGACCGATTACATGGGTTAACCGTGGTTGAAAGCTTGCAGCGTGCTGCTTAAAATGTACCAATCGGTACACGCCGATCGCTCATAAAAACTCAGGAGACACGCGTCTTGAATGCGGCTCGGCCCCAGTCTGCGCTTGTCTTTCTGCAGCGGCTGATCGACCTTGTCTGCAAGGGTATCGATTACCTGGCGGGTGGGGCCCTCGCCATGATGGTTGTGCTCGTGTTCGGCAATGTCGTGCTGCGTTATGGGTTTGATTCGGGCATCACCGTCTCGGAGGAACTGGCGCGGCTGCTGTTCGTCTGGGCGACCTTTCTGGGGGCGGTGGTGGCTTTGCGCGACAACGGCCACCTGGGTACGGGCATGCTCACCGATCGCCTGTCAGCGCGTGGACGTCGGTGGTGTCTCGGTATCACGCAGGTAGGCATGCTTTATGTGTCTGTGTTGCTGCTCCACGGAGCCTGGACGCAGGCGCGCATCAATCTGGGTACTACCAGTGCAGTGCTCGAGATCGCCATGACCTGGCTATACGTGCCCGGCATCCTGTTCGCCATTCTGTCGATCGCCATCGTTGGGCTTGGCTTTTATCGACTGCTGACGGGGCAGGTGCATGACAGCGACATCGCTCAGGTCCATGAGTCAGACAAGCCCCCGCAATCGAACGCGAGGGGGCAGCGATGACCATTGCGGTGTTCGTGCTGTCGCTGCTGGCTGCGATGGCCGTGGGAATGCCGGTCGCGTTTGCCCTGCTTCTGTGTGGTGTTGCGCTCATGGCGCATCTGGGCCTGTTCGACTCGCAGATCCTCGCTCAGAACCTCATCGAAGGGGCCAATAGCTTTCCCCTATTGGCCGTGCCCTTTTTTCTGCTGGCCGGCGAAGTGATGAATGCGGGTGGCCTTTCCCGGCGCATTGTCAATGCGGCACTGGCGCTGGTGGGGCATGTCAGGGGTGGCCTGGGTTATGTGACGATCATGGCAGCCTGCATCATGGCAGCCCTATCCGGGTCGGCGGTTGCTGATGCGGCTGCGCTGGCCTCGCTGTTGTTGCCGATGATGGTCGCGGCTGGACATGACAGGGCGCGATCGGCGGGCCTGATTGCCTCGGCCGGCATCATCGCTCCAATCATTCCGCCCAGCATCGGGTTTGTGATTTTCGGTGTGGCCGGTGGCGTTTCAATCTCCCGCCTTTTTCTGGCGGGCATTGTCCCGGGTTTGATGCTGGGGCTTGCGCTTTGGGTCACCTGGTGGTGGCTGGCGCGACGTGAGCAGGTGTCGGTGCCGCCGCGCAAATCGCGCCGGGAAGTGATGCAAGCCATGCGTGAGGCGAGTTGGGCGCTGGTGCTGCCGTTTATCGTGGTACTCGGCCTCAAGTTTGGGGTGTTCACTCCAACTGAGGCCGCCGTGGTTGCGGCGGTTTACGCCATGGCTGTTTCGCTGTTTGTGTATCGGGAAATCGGTGTCCGAGATCTGGTTTCCCTGTTCATTTCAGCATCGCGTATCAGCGCCGTGGTCATGTTTCTCGTAGCGGCGGCGATGGTCTCGGCCTGGCTGATCACCGTGGCGAATCTGCCGGCACAGCTGACTGAATTGCTGAGCCCTCTCATGGAGCATCCCCGGTTGCTGATGCTGGCCATCATGGTGCTGGTCATCATCGTGGGTACAGCGCTCGATATGACGCCGACCATTTTGCTGCTCACCCCTGTGTTGGTGCCGGTCGTGAAAGCGGCCGGAATTGACCCCGTGTATTTTGGCGTGGTGTTCATGATCAACAACGCCATCGGGCTCATTACACCGCCGGTGGGAACCGTGTTGAACACGGTGGCCGGGGTGGGCAGGGTCAGTATGGACGAGGTGACACGAGGCGTCATGCCGTTCATGCTGGCTCAGTTTGCAGTGATGTTTCTGCTGGTTGCGTTTCCACAGCTGGTCATGGTGCCGGCGCGCTGGTTTTACTGATTTATTTTTCAATACAACAACGGAGAGTTTTTATGAAGCGCTTTCTGATGAAATCGGCGGTTGCGGTTGCCGCGCTGACGGTCTTGGGGGCTGCTAGCGCCCAGGAAAAAGTGATCAAGTTCGCCAATCAGAACAACAAGGGACATCCTGTCGTCATGGGTATGGAGAAATTTGCCGAGATTGTTGCCGCCAAGTCGGGTGGCACGATCAAAGTGAATCTTCACCCAGGTGGTCAACTGGGCAGTGACCAGGCGAACATAGCGGCCATGCAGGGGGGCACGCTTGAGATGGCCTCCATGAACTCCGGCATCTTCGCCAGTGTGGCCAAAGAGTTCGCCATCTACGACTTTCCATTCCTGTTTGCCAATGGCAAGGAGGCTGATACCGTCGTTGATGGACCGTTCGGTCAGAAACTTCACGCCAAGCTGGAAGAAAAAGGGCTGGTCGGACTGGCTTACTATGAGCTCGGATTTCGCAATATGACCAACAGCCGTCGCCCGCTGAATAAGGTCGAAGATATTGCCGGGCTCAAGCTTCGCGTCATTCCCAATCCCATCAACGTTGACTGGGTCAAGGCGCTAGGCGCCAATCCCACGCCACTACCCTGGCCTGAAGTGTATGCGGCCCTCGAACAGAAGGCCGTTGACGGTCAGGAGAACCCGTTTGCCACGATCAACTCAGCCAAGCTGTATGAGGTGCAGAAGCATCTGGCCATTACCAATCACCAGTACAACCCGCAGTCAGTCGTGATCAGTAAAAAATTCTGGGATTCACTCAGCGCTGATCAGCAGAAAGTTGTTCGCGATGCGGCTCGGGAGTCCGCTGTTTATCAGCGCGAACAATCACGCGGTCAGGCCGCTGGCATCCTGGAGAATCTGAAGAAAAACGGCATGCAGGTGACCGAGTTTGCGCCTGCTGAGGTCGCCAAACTGCGTGAAAAGATGAAGCCCGTCATTGAAAAGCATGCCGCTTCGGTCGGCGAGGCAACGGTGTCGGACATGATGGCCGCCCTCGCTGCCATTCGAAAATAATCCGGCGAACCTGCTCGGGCTCAGGCTTGGGCTCGGGCGCGCTTTTTTGCCAGGCGAGGTGGTGTGGCGGCACAATGGGCACTGATCTGATCTAAGGAGTCTCCAGATGTCCAATGCCACCCGTCTGAGCCGTTCCGCGGCTGCGGTCGTGTTTGTCGCGGCCAACCTTGCGCTGGTTCCGGCGCAGGCCCAATCCAATCGCGAGGTCAACATTATCTGTTCGGTCCAGGCGGCCTGGTGCAGCATGATTGCAACGACCTTTGAGCGAAGCCAGGGCATCAAGGTCAACATGACGGCCAAGGGTTCGGGCGAGGCCCTTGCGCAGATCGTGGCCGAGCGTGCCAATCCCAAGACGGACATATGGTTCGGCGGGACTGGCGATCCGCATCTTCAGGCGGCCGAGCAGAACCTGACGCTCGAGTATCGCTCACCCACCCTGCCGCAGTTGCATGATTGGGCGCAAAAGCAGGCCGCCCAGTCCAAATACCGCACGGTGGGCATTTACTCAGGTCCGCTGGGCTTCGGCTACAACACCGAGTTGCTGGCCCGAAAAAAGCTGCCGGTTCCTCAGACTTGGGCTGATCTGCTCAAGCCCGAGTACAAGGGAGAAATTCAATCGGCCAACCCGGCCTCCAGCGGCACGGCTTACACCATGATCGCTACCGTGGTACAGCTCATGGGCGAAGATGCCGCGTTCGACTACCTCAAAAAGCTTCACGGCAACATCAGCGTCTACACGCGCTCGGGGACCGCGCCTATCAAGGCGGTCGCCCGTGGCGAGACGGCGGTGTCAATCAGCTTTGTCCACGATGGTCCGGGCGAGAAGGCTCAGGGGTTCCCGCTGGAGACCATTACGCCCGCTGACGGCACCGGCGCTGAAATCGGTTCGCTGTCTATCGTTCGCGGGGCACGAAACCTGGAGGCAGCCAAGCGTTTTTATGAATGGGCTCTGACGCCGTCCGCGCAGGCACTGGCCTCTGCAACGCTGCAGTTTCAGCTGCCGTCGCATAAAGACACGCCGATTGATCCGCGTGTGCCTGACTTCAAAAAGATCAAGCTTATCGACTACGACTACGCCAAGTACGGTCAGACTGCAGAACGTCGACGACTGATTCAGCGCTGGGAAAAGGACGTCAACAGCCTCCCCCGCTGAGCCTGCTTGAAGTCGGCTGATCGTGCGCTGGCTGTCTGGGTCCTGCTGGGCCTGACGGCTTACCTTGCGCTGCCCTGGTACTTTCTTCAGCAGCACAACCTGCCGCAGGCCCTGGCTGCGCTCTTTGACGAGGCTGAAACCGCCAATGGTCTGACCCACGCCTTTGCTTACGACCGGCCCTGGCTCCTGGGCGGTGTGGCGGGTTTGCTGATGTGTGGATGGGCGTTGGTCTGGCGCTCACCCGGCATATTGCTGGTGGCTGGAGCCCTGATCGGTCTGGCCTGTTTGCTGGTGACCGGTTTCACCATAGGCGCCACCGGCTGGAGTTTTGAGGTGCTGGGCGCAGTGTTCGGCGATCTGCCGACAGGCCAGTATGGCATGGGCTGGGGTGCCGCATTGGTGCTGCTCAGCCTGCTGGTGCTACTGGGCGCTGGTTTGGCAAGGCAGGGCGCATTCCGAGGGGATGTGTTCGTTGGTGCAGCGGTGATCATCTGCATCACGTTGCTCGCGCTCTTCGTCATTTATCCGGTCGTGCGGGCACTCTCCGCAGCCTGGATCTCCGATGATGGTCTCATCGGCGTGACCCCCTTCCTGGATCGAATCGCCACCGGGCGCGTCTGGAGCCTTGACTGTCTTGTTTCCCAGCGCCGCTGCGGCACTGCCTGGAACACGCTGTGGCTGGCAATGCTTACGGCTGCGGGAACCACGCTGCTGGGTACTTTGATTGCGCTATGGGCCGAGCGTGGTCAAACGCGCTTATCGGGCGTGTTGAACGTGATGGCGCTTCTGCCCATCATTACGCCGCCCTTTGTGGTGGGTCTGGGGTTGATTCTGTTGTTTGGACGTGCGGGGCTATTTAATCAATGGCTGGAATGGGCGTTTGGGATCACACCCACTCGCTGGTTTTACGGTCTGTTCGGTGTGTGGTTGGCGCAGATGTTTGCCTTCACGCCGATTGCGTTTCTCATCATGCGAGGCGTGGTTCAGGCGGTCAGCCCATCGATGGAGGAGGCGGCCCTGACGCTGCGTGCGTCCCGAGCCCGGGTCTTCTTCACAGTGACCTTGCCGCTGATCAGCCCCGGACTCGCCAACGCGTTTCTGGTCGGGTTCATCGAGAGCATTGCCGATTTTGGTAATCCCATCATTCTGGGTGGGCAGTACTCGGTGTTATCCACCGAAATCTTTTTTGCCATTGTCGGCGCCTCACTGGATCCCGGCATGGCCGGCGCGCTTGCGCTGCTCCTGACAGGGTTCGCATTAGCTGTCTTTGGTGTGCAGCGTCTGGCGCTCACCAAGCGGCGCTACACCACGGTCACCGGAAAAGGCGATGCAGGGTTACCCGTTGAGCTGCCGCGCCGCGTGCTCTGGTTGTGTCGCGGTGCGGCCTTGCCATGGTTGCTGTTTACCCTGGTGGTGTATCTGTTTGCCTTTGCAGGGGGATTCGTTCAGACCTGGGGGCGCGATTTCACGCCGACTCTGGCCCACTTCAAGACCGCGTTTGATATTCAATGGGGTGAGTTTGGCGTCGTGTGGGCTGGTACCGCCTGGAGGTCCCTGTTCACGACGCTCAGCCTGGCAGGGCTGGCAGCACCGCTGTGCGCTGCGCTCGGTCTTCTGATCGCGTGGTTGCTCGCGCGGACGGATTTCAAGGGAAGATCAGCCTTCGAATTCTCAGCGCTGCTTACCTTTGCCATCCCCGGAACCGTACTGGGCGTGAGTTACATCATGGCCTTTAACGTTCCGCCCTTTGAGCTCACCGGAACGGGCCTGGTGATTGTGCTGTGCTTCATCTTCCGAAGCCTGCCAGTCGGCGTGCGCGCGGGTTCAGCCTCATTCGGGCAGCTTGATCGTTCCCTCGATGAGGCCTCGACGATGTTGCGAGCTGGCACCCTGACGACGCTGCGTCGCGTGGTCCTTCCCCTGCTCAAACCTGCCCTGGTGGCCGCACTCGTGTATAGCTTTGTACGTTCTATGACCACCGTGTCGGCTGTCATCTTTCTGGTAACCGCTCAATACGAACTGGCAACCACCTATATCATCGGTCGCGTCGGTAATGGTGATTACGGGGTGGCTCTGGCTTACTGCACCGTGCTCATCGCGCTGATGTCATTGGTCACCTTTGCGATTCGTCGTGTTGTGGGTGAGCGCGAGCTTGGACGTCGGGCAAGGAGAGCGGAGCGATGATGAATGATCCAATGACCCATGCTTCGATGGCAGGCAGGCCCGATCTGGTGCCAGGGATCGAGTTTCGAGGGGTCAGTAAACGCTACGGGGATTCGACCTCGCCTCTGGTGGTCGATCAAATTGACTTTACCGTTCCCCGTGGCAGCCTCACCACTTTGCTGGGCCCTTCGGGTTGCGGCAAGACCACCACGCTGCGCATGATCGCAGGGCTCGAGACGCCCACCGCTGGTCGAATCTTCATCGACGGCGTCGAGGTCACCCGCCTTGGTCCAGCCGAGCGCAATGTGAGTATGGTGTTTCAAAGCTATGCACTTTTCCCGCATATGACGGTTCTTGAGAATGTGCGCTATGGTCTTGATGTCAGCGGACTGACCCGGCCAGAGGCTGATCAGCGTGCGCGAGAAAGTCTGGCAGGTGTAGGCCTCGAAGGCTTTGATCAGCGCCTGCCGTCTGAGCTATCGGGAGGCCAGCAGCAGCGGGTCGCCGTGGCGAGGGCGCTGGTTCTGCGGCCGGCGGTACTGCTGTTCGACGAGCCTCTATCAAACCTTGACGCGCAACTGCGGCGGACTATGCGCGATGAAATCCGCAGCCTGCAGCAGCGGCTTGAGCTCACGGTGGTCTATGTGACGCATGATCAGGGAGAAGCGCTCGCGGTGAGCGATCAGATTATCGTGATGAACCGCGGCAAGATCGCCCAGAGCGGAAGCGCACGTGAGGTCTACCAGCAGCCCGCAGACGCTTTTGTAGCGGGCTTCATGGGTGAGGCGCTCATTCTGGATGGCGAGGCTGACAGGGACGGCCGTGTGCGCGTGGGTGATCTGGTGTTAGAGGGTCTACCAGGCGTTGCACAGTCCGGTACCGGGGTGACGCATGACGAGAGTGTTTCGCCGACCATTCGCGAGGGCTGCGCGGCCAGTGCAATCGACGGGGTGCCGGTGCGGGTTGCGGTCAGACCGCAGGCCTGGAAGGTTTCAGATGCGCCGCATCGCCTTGGCGAAGGCCCCCACGAAACCGCTGGTCTGCAGGGGGTCGTAATCCACCACGCCTGGCTGGGTAGCCGTGTTGAGCTCACCGTGAAGACCGCAATCGGACAAATTTTCGTGGTCAGCCATGAGGTTGATCGTCATTGGCGGTCAGGCGATGTTGTGACACTCAGCCTGGGGCGCCAGGGCATTGCACGACTGGCGGGCTGACCGGCCGTCAGCGGCTAACACCGCGGGTCAAGGTGGGCGCTGTGTTTCGAAGATGCTCGGGCAGTTG
>JBIKMC010000378.1:0-3210 GCA_044359405.1 Burkholderiaceae bacterium | reverse complement strand
CCCCGCCCGCCGGTGCGCCTCGCAGATGGCTCAGACCGCGACGCTTACTCCCGCGGCCAGGCCATCACCCGCCGGATCGGCACCGCCATCGAGCTGACCATCACGCAGGCGTATGGCATGCACCAGCGGAAACATGTAGCTGAACGGCCATCGCTTGACCGGGTAGCCGTACGCACGAAGCGAACGCTCGGTGTCATGCAGGATGCGATTAGTGATCTCGATGGTGTCGGAGGTGGTCACAAACCGGGGTGCTGAAACGGCCTCCTGCGCGCTCATGCCAAAGTCAACCGCATTGAGAATCGCCTGCAGGTTACCCATGGTGATGGTGGTGCCGCCCGGCGCGCCCACCACAAAAAACGGCTTGTCGTCACGGAAAACGATGGTGGGCGACATTGCCGAAAAACGTGCCTTGCCCGGCGCCAATGAACCCGCCCGCCCCGGACGCGGATCAAACACCATCATGCAATTGTTGTACATGAAGCCAAGACCCTCAGTGACCACGCCCGAGCCCGAGCCCAGCGAATGCGTGAGCGATACACAGTTGCCCTGGTCGTCAGCGACGCAAATGTGGGTGGTGTTGCGGCTTTCAGGCGCACCGGCATTCACGCGCGGCACCGGTGTTTTCTCGCCACGTCGAATTCGCTCGGCCAACCGGGCTGCGTAGGCCTTGGACATGATTTCTTCCAGGGGCACATGCACAAAGGCGGGATCACCCATGCGCTGATCTTTCTCGACCGTGGCGATCTTCATGGCCTCGCTCACGACAGCGATGTAATCAGGCGAGTTGTGGCCCATCGCAGACAGATCAAAGTTCTCGAGAATATTCAGCATCAGGATGATCATGAGGCCGCCCCCCGGCAGGGGATTGGTCGCCACCCGATGCCCACGATACGTCGTCTGAAGAGGCTGGGCGGTTACCGTCGAGCAGCCGGCCAGATCATCGAGCGTGAGGAGGCCACCGTGGGCGGCCATATCGTCAGCAATCTGGCGGGCGATTTCCCCGCGATAAAAATCCTCAACCCCGTGCGCGGCCAGGCGTCTATACGTCTTTGCCATATCGGGATTGCGCAGCGTCTCACCCACCGCATACGGATTACCGTCCGGTTTGATGTAGATACGTGCTGTGGCGGGGTGATCGCGCAGCCCCCGAATTCGGGCGATGCGCCCCATGAGCGCGGGTGTCATCCAGAATGAATGCACATGAGGCCGCACCATAAACCCCTGCTCGCACCACTGCGCAGCCGGCTCAAGCAAGCTCGCCAGCGATCGGGTTCCATAGCGACTGAGCGCCTCATCGAAGGCCTTGATGGTCAGCGGAGTGGTCATCGACTGATAACCAATCTCGTTGACCTCGCCTTTCAGCACAAAACCGAATCCATCATCACACTCGCGAACGATCAGCGATTGCCACATATCGGCACGGGTCGCCAGGGGCGCCTTGCCGTGAAAATCGATGAAGGTATGTACACCGCGATCAGGCAGGTGAATGTGCATGGACCCGAAGCCGGCAATGCCGCACATGAAGGGATCAACCGCCGTCTGCACCAGCGCCGCCCCAATGGCAGCATCAATCACATTGCCGCCCGAGGCCAGAATGCGAAGGCCTTCTTCGGTGGCCTCGGGTTGCGGCGAACTCACCACGGCATGGGTCATTTGGGAAGTCTCCTTGTTCGGGCCTGCGCCGCTTCGAACCCACTCAGTCGAACACGGTCTGCCAGCGAGGCTGGCCAGACCGTCGGCGTTTCAGCCCAATATCAAAGCAGGTAGCGCCAGCGTGAGCGATGGAATGTAGGTGACAAGTACCAGCACCAGCAGCAACACGCCCAGAAACGGCAGCGACTCGCGAATGACCGCCTGCGGCGGCTCACCGGCGACATTGGCCATGAGGTAGATGAGATAACCCACCGGCGGCGTGCACAAGCCAATCATGAGGTTGATGACGATGACCACGCCGAAGTGAACAACATCAATTCCCAGGGCACTGACTGCGGGCATCAGAATGGGGACGAAGACAATCAGCGCCGCCAGCGGGTCCATGAACATGCCGACGATCAGGAAGAACACATTCACCAGCGTGAGAAATACCCAGTCGATGTCGGTGATACTCAACAGCAGCGCAGCGGCCTCTTTGTTGATCTGCATGTCAGCAATCATCCAGCCCATCAGGCCCGACGCCCCAACAATAATCATGACCGACGCCGTACCCTGGGCCGCGGTGATGAGTGAATGCTTGAACTCAGCCCAGCTGAGCTGACGGTAAACGAGTAGCGCCACCACTGCACAGTAAGCGCAGGCGATGGCGCCCGCTTCGGTCACCGTAAAAACACCACCCAGAATGCCCCCCAGAATGATCACTGGAGTGGCCAGTGCGGCAATGGCTGCCACGAAGGCCGCTGCAATGGCCCCGACGCCGCCCCACTGGCCCTTGGCATACCCCCGTCTGCGGCTGATGATCCAGACCATGACCATGAGCAGCAGCCCCATGAGGATGCCTGGAATGACACCACCCACAAACATCTTGCCGACGCTGGCCTCAACCAGAATGGCATAAATGACCATGGGGATGGAGGGCGGGATGATGGGACCCATCACAGCCGCCGTCTCGCACAGCGCCGCTGAAAACGCCGGGGGAAAGCCGGCTCGCTTCATGGCGGGCACCATCACCGACCCGGTGGCGGCAGCATCAGCCACAGCCGAGCCCGAGATCCCGGAAATGATCATGCTGGCCAACACAGTCACATGTCCCAGCCCACCGCGAATATGCCCGACCAGGGTGGCTGCAAAGTCGACAATGCGGCGGGTGATGCCACCCGCATTCATCAACTCGCCGGCAAACAGAAACAAGGCAATGGCGATGAGGGGAAAACTATCGATACCGTTGACTACATGCTGAGCCATCAGCTCAAGGGGCAGGTGCGGACGGAAGATGGTGAGGGTGAGCAGGCAGGCACCCAAAATAGCGAACGCCAGGGGCACCCCGAGAAAGCTGAGCACAATCAGGCCGCCAATGAGAACCGCAAGTGTCATGAGGGGTTCACCAGCTGGCGTAGCTGCGCAACGACGATGCCGACTGATCGAATCAGCCAGGCCATGCCCGCCAGAAACAGAGACAGATACAGCCAACGCACGGAGATGCCCAGGGTAATGTAGTTATCGAACTGGCGCAGATCCATCATGCCCCACGCCCCCTGTATGAGTATCACCGTGAGA
>JBIKMC010000379.1:0-3210 GCA_044359405.1 Burkholderiaceae bacterium | reverse complement strand
GCGACATGTCAGTGTCCTCCGTGACTGGGTGTATTCGATGCGACCGGTGTGTCCGAGAGTTGCCGGGCTATAACACCCATGGCACGGCTCACTGGATCGCGAGGGGCACTATCGATCACCGGTACGCCTTGATTGACTGCCCACGCCACGGTCCGATAACTGTTAGGCACGGTATAGGTCACCGGCAAACCCAGCGTGCGCGTGACCTCGGACAAGGCAATATCGCCGCCTCGTTCCTGGCGATTGACCAGCAGCCTGAGCTTGTCGCGCGAGTAACCAAGTCCGGCGTAGAGATCAATCTGACGGCGTGCAGCATGCAGATACGGAACGGTCAGCTGCACGACCAGAATGATCTCGTCCGCTAGATCAAGGCCCCGAATCGTGACCGGATCTACGCCTCGCCCCATATCCAGGAGTACGAAGCGATGTCGCAAACGGGCAAGGTTCAGTATTCGGTCGACCGCATCTGGAGTGACATCGGCGAAATTTTCAGCGCTTTCAGGCGCCGCCAGCAGACGCAGACGCTCCGACACCACCAGACATGAGGCATCCAGCAGGGTTGCGTCCAGCCGTTCGGATTGCCTGGCCAGTTGATCAAGATAAGCGGGTGGTCTCGTCTCGCTCAGGTAAAGGGCGGCATCGCCAAAGGGAATATTGAGATCAACCAGAACCGTGCGCAGACCGCGCGCCGCCAGCGCTGCGCCCAGTGCACTGGTGATAAACGTCGCGCCCGCCCCCCCCTTGGCCGGAACCAGCGCGACAATCCGACCGCCCGGAACCGGGCTACGCTGCAGTCCCAGACGCTCGATCTGCCGGCTGATGGCCGACGCCAGTTCGCCATTGATCATGGGCAGTGTCAGCACCTCTCGAATGCCAACCCGCATGGCCTGACGCAGAAAGCTGGCCGAGCTCTGAGGCGACAAAAGAATTGTGGCCGTTGCGGGCGTCCCGAGCAGAGCGCTCTCGAACACCCCCAGATCAGACTCCGCGAGGTTAGGCGCATGCACAATGGCCAGATCCGGTCGGGCTCGCTCGATCTCGGCGAGGGCTTCGATCAAACCACCCGCCTGAGTGCTGACCTCAACACCAGAGGTCGAGGCGGGCAAAGATGCGGCAATCCCCGCAAGTCGGTTTGCGTCTTCACCCACAACGCTGACACGGATCGACATCGATGACATTCCTCCCAACAGGATCAGGCGCGACACACGCCCTCGGTGATTTCCATGCTCTCGCGTGAGACCGAGCTGCGCACGGTCGGCAGCCCAAGATCGCCCGGCAAGAACCAGGCGATCGATCGAATCGAATGACCCTCTAACCAGACGCTCACCAGACGACAATCGTTGGACCCGCACGACGGGGCGGAACGGCCGTCGGCGTCTTGGTAGTCAAAGCGGATAACCACCTCCGCCCGCGAGGCTGTCAGCTCAGGTACAAAGGGCTGCATGCGCGCTCGAATGACGCTCTGACGCGTCGCGTCGCGGGCACAGATTGCCGCCAGACGGGCGCCCAGTCGTGTCGCCTCACCCGCTGCGTTAAAGGCATAGAGCCAGCGGCTCAGGTCGATCACAGCCAGGAGAAGGCTCAGAAAAATAAGGCTTACGATCGCCATCTCGACAGCCGCGGCACCGCGCTGTCCACGCTGAGTACGGGTCATGGACATGAGCTCACTTCAGAAGGCAGCCAGCGGCATGCTGCTGCTGATGGGGCCCAGACGGATCGCGGGCAGCACGAAGGGCAGCAGTGGACTGAAGCGAAACGGCGATTCTGTGGGTCCAAGGGTGACGGTCACCAGGTCAAGGCTGCCGTCTACCGTAAGCCCTGCTGCATCACGGGCCACCAGCCCGGACAATCCAGGCGTGGCGGGCAGGAGCAGCGTGCCGTTGTCAGCGCGCAGATCGAACGGCAAGTCGATACGCACCTGCTCAAGACCCAGCCCCTCGATCAGCGGAGGCGTTGCCGGCTCACAGGGTGACAGGGGTACGCCATACACCGCCAGGCACCGGGTGCGCTCGAGAGCCTGCGGTCCAATATTGGTGGACAGATAACGCGAAGCCGATCGCGCCGACTTGATCAGCGCGTCGTAGGTATAAAGCGCGCGTCCAAACTCAGCGATACCCAGGGCCAGTGCCAGCAGGATGGAAGCGACGAAAGCCAGCTCGACCGCGGCAGCGCCGGACTGTGGACTGGCGAACTGCCGGACGAGGCGATGATTAGACGTGCGTAGGCTCATCTCATTGCACCAAGGCCGGAACCTTGGGCCCACTGGCACCCGAGCCGCCGGCGATGCCCGAGCTTGCGCACGGCGAACCTGGCTGATTGGCCATCCCTATAAACTCCACCGCGGTACTGAAGCCACCGCCACCTGGATTGGTGATCGGACTGAGCAACAGCGTGCAGGCCCAGGCCTCAACCACCGGCTGACCGCTACCCGAGCCACTCCAGGCCGAGCAGTCAACGATAGGGGTAACCACGATGCGTCGATCGCGGCCCTTCTGGGCTCGCTCATTCGCCGTCCAGTTCAGGCTGTAGTTGACCTTGATGCCCGTCTGGCTGTTGCCCTGATAGGGTTCAAAAGCAGCCCTGCTATCGCGAAAGTTCTTCGAGGGAACCGCGGCGGAGCCCGAGTTGGGCGCTGACCAGGCATCGCGACCGCGCGGCCAGGTGGCGGTGTTGTAGGCAAATCCGCTGAAGTCACCGGCGCTGGCCGCCGCATCTGGCCCCCCGGGGCGATACAGACCAAAGCGGGAATTCCAGGACGCCGTCAGGCTGGCCTTGACGCCGCTTTCGCCCACCGGCCTTCCAGTCGTGAAATCGCATAGACCCTTGCCCTCGATCAGCTCAGCCAGCTCATCGGCACCACCCGACGGCGGCGAAAGATCGATCCAGCCGAAATTGCCGGAGCCATAGACGTTCGACGATCCAGTACCACGCAGACTGGTCTTCCAGTCGCCCGGCACAAGCCCGAAAGGCGGAGAACTGCTTGCGCTGGTACCTGCAGCCTTGCACATCGCGATGGGGAATGTACAGGCGGTCTGACCAGGCAGCAGCGAGGCCACCGCCGAGGCGCTGGCTGGCATGGTGGTGAACAGACCCACCAGACGCATCAGCGACATGGGCAACTCGGTGATGCGCGCCTCACAACGGGCATAGCGCGCGCTGCTGGCGGTGGTGACCGAGGATGAAGCGGCATCAAACCAGGGCCCATCGATT
>JBIKMC010000377.1:0-3219 GCA_044359405.1 Burkholderiaceae bacterium | reverse complement strand
CCGATCTCTACGTCAACACCATCCCCACGCAGCTTGAAGCGCGGTCGCCCGGCAACGCCGAGTTTGAGGAGCGCATTCGCTCATTCGTGCGTTGGAATGCCATGGCCATGGTGGTCAGGGCCAATCGGCACAACCCGCCCGATGGCGGTGATCTGGGCGGCCACATCGCCTCGTTTGCCTCGCTGGCCACCATGATCGGCGCAGGCATGAATCATTTCTGGCATGCCCCCACCGAGACCCACGGCGGTGATCTGGTGTATTTCCAGGGCCATGTGGCGCCCGGCATCTACGCCCGCGCGTTTGTGGAAGGGCGCCTGAGCGAGGCGCAGCTTGAACGTTTTCGGCAGGAGGTCGATGGCAAGGGGCTGTCCTCCTACCCGCACCCCAAGCTCATGCCCGACTTCTGGCAGTTTCCGACGGTGTCCATGGGGCTGGGCCCGCTGATGGCGATCTATCAGGCGCGTTTTCTCAAGTACCTGCATGCGCGCGGCATTGCCGATACCAGCCAGCGCAAGGTCTGGGTGTTCTGCGGTGATGGCGAGATGGATGAGCCCGAGTCGCTGGGCGCCATCGGCCTGGCTGCCCGTGAGAAGTTGGACAACCTGGTCTTCGTCATCAACTGCAATCTGCAGCGCCTGGATGGCCCGGTGCGCGGCAACGGCAAGATCATTCAGGAACTCGAAGGCGAGTTTCGCGGCTCGGGCTGGAATGTGCTCAAACTGATCTGGGGCTCATACTGGGATCCGCTGCTGGCGCGTGACCGTGAGGGCATCCTGCAGCGCATCATGGAAGAAACCGTCGACGGCGAATACCAGGCCTACAAGGCCAACGACGGGGCTTTCGTGCGCAAGCACTTCTTTGGCAAGCATCCCAAGCTGCTGGAGATGGTGTCGCGCATGACCGATGACGACATCTGGCGTCTTAACCGTGGCGGCCATGACCCGCACAAGGTGTATGCGGCCTTCCACGCGGCGGTCAATCATCGCGAGCAACCCACGGTCATTCTGGCCAAGACGGTCAAGGGCTACGGCATGGGCCGGGCCGGTGAAGCCAAGAACCCCACCCATCAACTGAAGAAACTCGATAGCGACACGATCCGTGAGTTTCGTGATCGATTCAATATTCCGATCCCGGATGATCAGCTTGAATCGGTACCCTTTTATCGTCCGGCCGACGATGCGCCCGAGATGCAGTACATGCACGAGCGTCGCCGCGCCCTGGGTGGGTACCTGCCGCAGCGGCGTCGTCAGGCCGAAGAAAAACTCACTGTGCCGGCCCTGGATGCATTCCAGGCCATGCTTGAACCCACCAGCGAAGGCCGCGAAATTTCCACCACGCAGGCTTTTGTTCGTCTGCTGACGGCGCTGACGCGTGACAAATCATTGGGCCAGCGGGTGGTGCCCATCGTGCCTGATGAGGCGCGCACCTTCGGCATGGAGGGCATGTTCAGGCAGCTGGGTATTTACGCGCCTGAAGGACAGAAATACACGCCGGTCGACAAAGACCAGGTGATGTACTACCGCGAAGACAAGGCCGGACAAATTCTGGAAGAGGGTATCAACGAAGCGGGCGCCTTCAGCAGCTGGATCGCGGCGGCCACGTCGTACTCCACCAACAACCGGGTGATGATTCCCTTCTACATTTACTATTCGATGTTCGGCTTTCAGCGAATCGGCGATCTGGCCTGGGCGGCCGGCGACATGCAGGCTCGCGGTTTTCTGCTGGGTGCCACCTCGGGACGCACCACGCTCAACGGCGAGGGCCTGCAGCACGAAGATGGTCACAGCCATATTCTTGCCGCCACCATTCCCAATTGCGTGTCGTACGACCCCACGTTCGCGCATGAGCTGGCGGTCATCATGCATGAGGGTCTGCGTCGCATGGTGGGCGAGCAGCAGAATGTCTTTTACTACATCACCGTGATGAACGAGAACTACGCGCATCCGGGGCTGCGCAAGGGCGACGAGGAGGGCATCATCAAGGGCGGCTATCGCCTGCGCGATGGCAAGGCGGGGCTCAACAAGCGCGTTCAGTTGCTGGGCTCGGGCACCATTTTGCGCGAGGTGATCGCTGCGGCCGAAATGCTGGAAGCCGACTGGGAAGTCGCCGGCGACGTCTACAGCATCACCAGCTTCACTGAATTGCGTCGCGATGGCCTCGATGTCGAGCGGCACAACCTGCTGCACCCCGGTGACAAGCCGCGCAAGGCTTATGTCACCAGCCTGCTTGAAAAAACCGAGGGCCCGATCGTGGCGGCCACCGATTACATGAAGCTGTTCGCTGACCAGATCAGGCCCTTCATGCCCAAGGGGCGCGACTACCGCGTGCTGGGCACCGATGGGTTTGGCCGTTCGGACTTTCGGGCGCGGCTGCGCGAGCATTTTGAAGTTGACCGTCGTTTTGTGGTGCTGGCTGCGTTGCGCTCGCTGGCTGATGACGGTGCCATCCCGGCCAAGAAGGTGGCCGAGGCCATCAAGAAATACGGGATCGATGCCGATAAGGCCAATCCCCACTACGCCTGAGTGAGCCCGACATGAGTCAAACCATCGAAGTACATGTGCCCGACATCGGTGATTTCGCCGAGGTTGAGGTAATCGAGATTCTGGTCAAGCCCGGCGACAGCATTGCGGCCGAGCAATCGCTGGTCACGGTCGAGTCCGACAAAGCCTCCATGGAGATTCCCAGCGCCGCGGCTGGCATCGTGCGTGAGCTGCGGGTCAAGCTGGGGGACAAGGTCGCAAAAGGCAGTCTGCTGCTGATGCTGGAGCCCAGCGGGGCGGGTGCCTCAGCGTCAGGCGCGGCGCCGTCTGCGGCAGCACCGGCACCAGCCGCTAAAGCGCCCGTCGCAGCGGTGCCGTCCCCAGCCGCTGCCGCACCCGTCACGGTGGCGTCGGTTCCAGCCCCAGCTGCCGCACCTGCACCGCTTGCGTCGGCGGCGATTGCATCTGGGGCAGCGACAAGCGCCGTAGCGCCGGTTTCAGCGGCGCCCAGCGGTGCGTCCGCTGCGCCGACCGCAGCGCTGGGCGGCACGCCCAATCACGTCGTCAAGCCACACGCCTCGCCGTCGGTACGGCGCTTTGCGCGCGAGCTGGGGGTTGATCTGGCCCAGGTGCGCGGTACCGGGCCCAAACAGCGCATTCTTCAATCGGACGTTCAGGCCTGGATCAAAGAGACCCTGGCGCGTGCCGCCTCGGGCGCATCTGCGGCATTGGCTCCGGC
>JBIKMC010000376.1:0-3222 GCA_044359405.1 Burkholderiaceae bacterium | reverse complement strand
GGGGTACAGGGGTTTGTGGTGAGCGACCCTGTCAAGGCAAGTATTGCGCTGCAAGCCTGCTTGCCCATCCTGAGATTGGGCCTGGAGCACTACCGTGACTTTGTTGAAATCGTTATCTACCCAGACCATTTCATGGTTCCCCGGCAGATCACCGATAACAACGGCGTGGTTCATGAGTCCCTGGACGAGCTGGCTGGGGAATCCATGGACGGCGGACCCATCGTGCTGGCATGGCCCGAGATCGACCCGGACGCGAGAGCCCCGGGAGTCAACGTCATCATCCACGAGTTCGTTCATAAGCTTGATCTGCTCGATGGTGAAGCCGATGGCGTGCCGCCTCTGGCTCCACACAAGCGTATACCCTGGCAAAAGAGTCTCATGGACAGCTATGAGGCCTTTTGCGATGCCCTTGAGCAGGTAGAGGCGTCAATTCCCGAATACATTGATCCAGAGTCTGAGGACGCCGACCCGTTCTATGCCGCGCTACCTTTGGATCCCTACGCGTCCACCGACCCAGCGGAATTCTTTGCGGTGACCGCCGAGGTTTTTTTCACGCTCCCAAAGGTACTCGCAACGTGCTTCCCAGATCTTTACCGGGAGTTCGCCAGCTACTTCGGACAAGATCCAGCGTCTTGGGCTGAAGCGGAGCATCCAGACAGGCAGGCGCCGACGGCGACGATTTCCACCGACTGATCAACCGATTCAACCTCGCTTTCACCCGTGGACAGGGTATCCCCATTGGGATATGGAGTCGGGTCAGCATTGCTGGCAGATTCAACTGCAAGTCCATCCCTGCCAGCCAAAGGCGGTTCGGCTGGTTTCTGGCCCCTGCTCTCAATGACTGCTCCGTCAGAAGGGGCAGTGCCCGATGCCACCCCGACTCGACGCACGGCCGAACTCATGCGGGCGGGCGACTGCATGCGAGTGACAGCACTCAGGTGAATAGGCAGTCGCGGGGTCTTGTCTGACGTCGACAAAAGCACCGCGCAGCTTGGATCAGACCCAGGCGGAGCACTCACCCGGCATCCGTGTGCAAGCTTCGCAACCGAGGCCATTATCGGACCGGCCAGGGGCACACGCAGGGGCAAACCAACATGCGCCTCAAGCTTGATGAGGTTCGCATCCAGCAGGGTTTGCCCCGAGGCTGCGCCCACCACGGCGATACCGCGAGGGCTGATCGCACCACTCATGGGCTGTTGATTCGTCTGTCGCCACGCCAGATTGTCGTTCGGAATTTCAACCGACCCGGGAATCGGACGACCATTCTCATCAAGCGCCTGTATCCCCCAGTCATCAAAACTTGCTGAAGTTGGCGACACCATCCGCCATATAAACCACCCCTCAGCACTTGCCTGACGAAGCCTTGAAAGAGATGCCTGACGGCGGCTCACCCGATCCGCGAAATTAAAACCGAGTGCCCACATAGGCTCAAGCCCGCGGGCCAGCCCTGATTCGATCGCGTCCGGACTTGCGTAACCCGTTGCGCCGGAGCGCACTGCATCCTGTAACGCGTGCTCAATCAAGGAGCGCTCATGCAAAACCCAGATCCACTGCAACGCCAGTAGCGCGAAGAGCAGTAACAGCGGAAGCGCGACCAGAAACTCAACAGCACCGTAGCCTCGGCAGGGGGCAGCCGGGCGACGACCGCACCCTGGTCCGGGTCGCCTGCCGGCCCCAGACGCGGACGCACTGCTGGTTATGGCGCAAATGGAGGTCACGGCGACATCTGTCCGCGAATGATCTGCACCGGCGCGGGGCTATCGCTCATGTCGGATCGATCGTGAGAAGGCCTTATACTCGAGACCGAACCCTGCAGCCGATTTCGTTCTCGCGCCAGTGACTTACCGTAATCGACGAGCTTGCGATCAAGCGCCGCTCCATCGCGGGATAAGCCAATGTCTAGGGGAATTACCGACAGCGCCTCGAGCGCCTCGGCAGCCTGTTCGAGGCCGATGGCGGCGATGTTGAAGAGCGCCTTAGCTCTAACTTGAACTGTTTCGGGGTCAGTGTCTCCACTGCGTGCTGCCAGTCGGTAAGCGCGGATCGCTTGTCCGTTGGCTCCACGCTGGTGATGAATATTGCCCACGCGAAGCCATGCGGCAGAAAAATCAGGATGCGCCTGCGTCAGCTGCGTAAACGCTGAAAGCGCCTCGGCAAGCCTACCCGACTGGTACGCACTCTCAGCATCGGCTCTAAGCTTGACCAGTTCGTCTGGCGGGAGCTTAGAGGCACGCGTGGCGCGACCCTCCGCCGGCTTTGGTAGCGGGCCCGCAGTCAAGGTCGAGTCAACACGCTGATGAGGTGAATCACTGCTCTGCATACCGTTCGGCGGTTCGACCTTAGACTCTTCGCGCTCCGACAACTCTGCCGCCACGGACTGCCCCGCGAACTTCTGCCCCAGCGTCGCCAAACCACCCGTGGTGCAAGCGGACGCGAGCCCCGCGACAAGGCAGGCCAAGACGCATCGGACGAGGCTAGCAATTGAGGGCCTCGCCGCACGAGTACGCTCGCGGCCTGAGGACGCCAATCTGACTTCGACGACCTCAAGGCGACAACCTTCGACAATTCCAACACGCTGGCTGGCGCCACTGGCGAGTTCAATGACACCCGCGGCCTTCGAGCACAGGGCAAACCGCATCGGACGAAGGTTTGAAGCTACCCTTAGTACGGTCAGATCTCGATTTACAAACACAAGATCGATTGCAAAGCGCATGCCCATCGTGTGTACAGCACGGCAGCCCGGAATGAGCAAACCGAAATCGTCGTCGATCTGACGAGAGCCGATCAAACCTCGTAAACGATCAAAAAAATTCAAAGCGGCCTTAAGCCGAAGATGGATTCCGACCGGCGTTACCAGCCGGATATCGCCAGGTTGATCAGCGGTCGGACGACCCAGGGTGCGGAAACCGTAGGCTCGCTTCATTTGAAAACCCCCTCGGAAATGAGACGACTGAGCACTGGGAACATCAGGACTATGAAAGTGCCCGGAAAGATAAATAGAACCATCGGCGCAAGCATCTTGACCGGCGCCTGCATGGCTAAAGATTCCGCCTGATAAAAGCGCTCGGTTCGATACTGCTCGGCCTGCGCCTTGAGCGCGGGCGCAATACCGATGCCCTCTCGGTCCGCTGCATTCAACACCAGCACGAACTGGCTAACCGCCGAGTGATTCAACCGGTCGGCCATCGCTTGCAGCGCGTCGGGGCGACGCCGACCAGCCTT
>JBIKMC010000374.1:0-3232 GCA_044359405.1 Burkholderiaceae bacterium | reverse complement strand
CGCGGGCACTTTGATGAGAAGACGATAGTCACCGTAGTCCTGCGCCTGCATCACGCTGAAGACGGCATGCGCGTCCTCGATCGGGTCGCCCTCGGGATCATCCAGCGACACAAAACCTTCAAAACCATCGACCTCCTCGAAGTCTGACCCGTCAGCCTCGAGGATCGACATGATTTCCTCATTGATGCCTGAGGTTACCCAGGCCGCGCGACGCCCGGCACTCCAACTGAGGTCGGCCATGTCGACGGAGTACTCAACGTCGTCCTCCTCTTCCTCCTCTTCTTCGCCGTCGGCGTCATCACCCTCGTCGTCGCCACCGTCGGTGTCGTCACCATCGTCCGTGCCGCCCGTGGTGTCGTCACCATCATCCGTACCGCCGCCCGTATCATCGCCATCGTCGGTGCCACCCGTGGTGTCGTCACCATCATCCGTACCGCCGCCGGTATCATCGCCATCGTCGGTACCACCCGTGGTGTCGTCACCGTCGTCGGTACCGCCGCCCGTATCATCGCCATCGTCGGTACCACCGCCAGCATCATCGCCGTCGTCGGTACCCTCGCCATCATCGGTTTCGTCCCCGTCCTCGCCGTCATCCCCGTCCTCGCCGTCATCACCCTCCTCCTCTTCCTCTTCCTCCTCTTCAGAGTCTTCGGTGAGCAGGTACTCGATCACGATATCGTCGGGGGTGATGTCTCCGTCGCCATTAAAGTCGCGCAGGAAATTGAGGAAGATGTTGGCCTTGAGCTCGTCTTCCGTGATGACCCAGTCGTCGTTCAGGTCGGTGGTGAGCACGTCGAACATGAACATGCGAAGCGCGTTGTCGACGCCGCCGTACTGCTTGTACGTCGACTCGATTGCGTCCTTAAGCGCGCCCAAAAGATCGACGCGCAGCTCTTCGATAAAGCCAACCGCCCCCGAAAGCTGATCTTGAATGAACGGCAGACTGATGCCGCCGAACAGGTTGTTCAACTGGGTTTGGATGTTGGCGAGAATCTGGTCGATGGTGTCGACGATCATCGCCGGATCGCGCAACAGCATCAGCAGGCCCGGATTGTCGACCTCTTCCGGATCACAGTTGTCAGCGCCCGCCAGCTCAATCAGCGCGGCAGCGGTGCGTTGCCAGTAGCCGAAATCGGGAACAATCAGATCGACGTCATACGTCTTTGCTATTTCTGTCGAAGTGTCGTCATCATCTGTTTGGTCGTCAGAGCCATCATCCGTGTCGACCGGAATCTCGGCATCGACCAGCGTGGTCGTCGTACTGAGAATACGGTGCGGATCGGGCTGCACATTGAACAGGGCATCTTCAAAGTCCTGATCAATAGGAACCCCCTCGGGCGTGGGCGGATTGACGACTCCGGCACCACCGGCGTCGGGATCGGGCGGGATCGCCTTCAGTAATTTCACCGAAAAGCTGTTGGTGTCGTCGTTGTCGATATCGCCCGTGGCGGTGAACTCGGCACCGCCCTGGTAAGCCATCCAGTTGCCCAGCTGATTGATGGACCCCACCAGGGTTCCGATCGGCATGGGGTTCACAAACCCACCCAGACCCATCTCTTCGGGTGCGCTAGCGGCCAGTTCGGCCAGCGGGTCTGAGAACACCACCAGCATGGGAAGCTCGACCGTGGCCTTGCCGGTCAGCTCGACCGCCATGCGGTCGGCCCGATAGGCGTCGATGTCGGCTTGGGCGAGATCTCGACCTTTAGCGAGGCTGAGCGTCCAGCCCGGGGCGCGTTCGAGCAATAGTGCTCCTTCGGTCGTCGCCGTGACCCCGATCAGGGAGTTGGTCGCCTGCGCCGGATCGGCAAGGTCAAAGTAAGGCTCGCCATCCAATTCGTCGACCGGGGTCGCGTCCGCAAGAGCTGCCTCGATGAGCAGCGCACCAGCCGTAGCGGCAATCGGCGCCGTCTGGTAGAGCGTTTTGGTGAGGGCGCTCTGCCCGTTGACCATCTCACTGGCTGTGAGCTCGAAGCTCAGTCGATACGCTGCAGTACCCGCTACGTTCAGGCCGCCATTGGCGTCGATCCAGACTCGATCACCGTCAGAGGGATCGACCAGATTCACCGCCGTGAGCGTGACATTGGTGGGCAGGTCAAGCGCGTACACGTTCAGGGTCTGAACACGGACAGCCTCGGCCAAACCCGCCTCATCAAGCGCTGCTTCAAGATCGGCGGCAACGTCACTGATCAGCGCCCCCGCCTCGGTCTCGACAACAATTTGCTCGGGATCGATGCCACCCGCACCGTCGTTCAAGGTGATGGCAAAGCGGCCGTCGCGCCGCAGATCAAGCAGCAGCGTTTGCGGCTGCTGAACCGCAGCTTCCCAACCCTCCGGCAAAACGAGGGAAATCGCTGACGCATCAGTGACACGGGCGACCAGCAAAGCGCCTTCATAGGGGGTGACTTCGGCCGTAACCTCATCGGTGTTGGAGGCCAGATTCAGGGCTCGGGTGACGTCCTGCGCCAACTGCGCAGCCGAGGCGGCGCGGTCGCTGCTGTCACCAGGAGCCGCGGTGATCGCTTCGGTGGTCATCAGCAGGCGACCCGCCGATGTACGAGCGGTAAACGTCAAGGCGAAGACGGCACCGTCTTCGACCTGCAAGCGCCCGTCGGCATCAAGCCAAGCCTGCGGCCCGGCCGCCGGATCGTCATTGAGCACTGCAAGGCCTGTAGCCGAAGTGGGCAGTGTGATCGACAGCAAGGTCGTATCGACCGCTTCGAGCCCAGCCTCGGCATCAATCTGGTCGAGCACTTGCTCGGCTGCATCGCCGCCTTGCAGAAGAACCCGGTGCAGCACGCCATCGGCGTCTAGCAGCCCCAAAACGCTAACCCCGTTGTCGAAGCTTTGGGGCAGGCTGAGGCTCAGGCGGCCCAGACTGGCATCGGCCGCATCAGACAGGCTGGCGGCATCAGTCGGCGCACGCAGACGCGCATTGGAACGCGAGTCAGCCTCGTCGACCATCGCCTTGTAGTCGGACAACCAGGTGCGCCGCACGTCGGAGCCGACCGAATCGACCCGCAGGGTACCGTCGACGGTGACGTTAGCCTTGCCTTGCTCGATGCGGGCTTCGAACAACCCCATGGGCGTTTCGAAGTTCATGCCGCTGGACACGGCCCGCAGCTTCAGGGCGGCAAACGTGCCCGTACTGCCCTGGGCACCGACCTCACGGTCTTGCAGGAAGACCTGCCCAAAGCGCTCACCCGGTTCAAAGTAAACCGGCTTCTCGGTGTCG
>JBIKMC010000373.1:0-3242 GCA_044359405.1 Burkholderiaceae bacterium | reverse complement strand
AGCCGACTCGGCAAAGGTGCGCGCGATAAGATCGGCGGGAACACCATGGCCCTTGATGTACAAAAAGCCGGTGTCGGTCGCAGCCTGACGGACGGCCGCCACCACCGCCGCCTTGCTGGTCCCATCCCGGTAGCCACTGATATCGATAACCGGAATCTGCTCGCTCATGCCCTCTCTCCCAGGTGCCTCAGATGCCAAGGAACGCCTTTTGAACAAAGGGGTCGTTCAAAAGGTCACGTCCACTGCCGTGCAGGGTGACCCGCCCCTTCTCAACCACATAGGCCAGATCAGCAAGCTGCAGGGTCTGCCGAACATTTTGTTCAACCAGCAGCACGGTAATGCCGGCTTTATTCAGGCTGCGGATCAGTTCAAACAGCTCTGAAACCAGTTTGGGCATCAGCCCAAGTGACGGCTCATCAAGAATCATCAGGCGCGGTTCGGCCATAAGGCCACGAGCAATGGCCAGCATCTGCTGCTCACCCCCTGACATGCTCCCGCCCAGTTGCTGTCGACGTTGCGCCAGACGCGGGAACAACTCAAACACGCGTTCGAGATTGCGGGCAGCATTGACCCGCGCACGTCGATTGAGCGCCCCCATTCGCAGGTTATCCAGGACAGTCATCTGGGGAAAGACAAGTCGACCCTCAGGCACCAGCGTTATACCGGCTTCGACCACTTCGCTGCAGTCGAGACCGGCCATTTCACGACCGTCAAAACGAATGGAACCCGACCAGGGACGAAGAGCACCGGCAACACATTGGACTGTCGTGCTTTTGCCGGCGCCATTGGTGCCCACAAGGGCCACGATTGCACCGTCGGGTATGTTGAAGTCGATCCCTCTGAGCGCAATGGCCGATCCGTATCCGCCCTGCAGTCCGCGAACCTCGAGTAAAACGGGCTTCATTCGCCAGCCTCTTTACCGAGGTAGGCTTCAATGACCTTGGGGTCACGCGCGACTTCCAGAGGCGGGCCCTGCGCAATCAACCGACCGGCGTCCAGCACAACCACCCGGTCTGAGACCTGCATCACAGCCGGCATGTCATGCTCGACCAGCAATATGGTCATACCGTGCTGAATCATGGCGCGGAAACTCTTGAGCACTTCCTCGCTCTCGGCCGGAACGAGACCCGCGAGTGGCTCATCAGCCAACAGCAGCGCTGGACGTGCGGCAATTGCGCGCGCCAGCTCGAGCTTTCGAAGCTGACCGATGGTGAGCGACGCGGCCGGCTCATCGGCGAGCGCCGTCAAACCCGCTAATTCAAGCGCAAGCTCGATGCTTTCAGTGACCGACCTTGGACCCTCGCGTCCATACAAAGCCCCGACTCTGACATTGTCACGAACAGAAAGACCGCGGAAAGGTCGGGCGATCTGGAAGGCTCTGGCGATGCCCCCTGCAGCCACTTGATGCGTGGGCAAGCCATCGATGCGTCGACCCGAAAACCGGATCTCACCCGAATTGAGCGGCGTATAACCGGTGATGAGATTGAAAATGGTTGACTTGCCGGCACCATTCGGACCGATCAGGCTCATGATCGAACCCGCCGCCACGTCAAACGAGACATCCTGCAAGACCGTCATCTGACCGTAGCGCTTGCTGACGCCCTGAAATTGCAGCAAGGCCGTCACGATCGGCCGCCCCGTCGCAATCGAGACACCAGCCCGACAATGCCCTCGGGCGCCAGCAGCACCACCACAATCACGACCAGTCCGGTAATCGCCAGGTGGTATTCCAGCATGTCGGCCAGGGCGATCTTGGTCAGGGCGGTCATGGCGATCGCCCCAATCACCGGGCCCAACAAAGAACCCATCCCCCCGACCAGCGAGTTAACGATCATGTCAAGGCTGAGCGCGCCTCTGAACACCGAATCGGTCGTGATGTAGCCAAGGTTGAGCGCATACAGCACACCAAAGCCGCCAGTCAGCGCAGCACTGATGATGAAGGCGGCAACCTTGAGCCGAGTCGCCGGAACACCCAGCATGAGGGCGGCCTCTTCATCTTCTCGAATCGCGTAAAGACCGTAGCCAAGCCTGGAACGGGCGATCAGCCAGGACACCGCGGCAGCAAGGGCCAACAAAGCCAGGCTTACCCAGTAGTAAAAACGCTCGACGCGCACGCCGACAGGCGCAAGATTGGGCAGGGACAGGCCGCTTGAACCCTTGAAGAAGGGAAATGCGCTGACCACTTCCGCGCACACCAGGGCGACCGCCAGCATGGCGATGGTGAAGTAATGACCACGCAAGCGCAAAATTGGCCAGGCGATCACGGCAGCCAGGACGGCTGAAACCCCAACGCCAAAACCCAGCCCCAGGGCCAGCTGAGAGCCCCAGTGCAGGGGCTTCCAGGTCTGCAGTGCGAGACCCGCAGCAAACGCGCCGATTCCGACAAAAGCCGTGTGGCCAAAACTGTAGTAGGCCGCGAATCCGCCCAGGATGTACCAGCTCAGGGCAAGCCCAGCCGAAATACACATGGCCATCGCGACGCGGACGTAAAACGGCCCCACGGCAAATGGCAGCGCGGCCAGCAGCGCGAACGCGAGGATCAGGGCGAACCATCGGACAGCGGGCTTGTTCATCATCGACTTGCCCTGAACGCACTACCCAGAATGCCGTTAGGCCGAACCAGCAGCATCAGCAGGAGGATGAGGAACATGATCATGTTCGTGTAAACCCCACCCAGATAAGTCTGCGTCAGCGTCGATGCCACCCCCATGAGCACACCGCCCAGCATGGCCCCCGCCGGGCTGCCGACTCCCCCCAGCGTGACGACGATGAATGCATAAACGGTCCACAAGGTTTCTTCCGCAGGAGTAAACGGAAGCATCATGCCGATCAGCACACCCGAAGCGGCTGCGAAAGCGCTGCCAACGGCGAAGGTGATGGCGTAGACCTTGCGCGCATCGACCCCACATAATCGGGCGCCGAGTTCAGATTGTGCGGTGGCACGAATGATTCGCCCAAAGCGGCTGTACCGCATGAAAGCGGCGAGTGCCGAGATCAGGATGAGGCCAGTCACGAAAGACACCAGCCGAACCGCATCAATGGACAGTGCGCCCACGCGTAGATTCATGAATGAGTAGGCCGGGCTGATATTACGCACCGCTGACGAGTAAATGACGGTGAGCAGATTGAGGACAATCAGGGCAAAACCGAAGGTGATCAGCAGGGCCGCCACAGGATTTCCCCGACGCACCGCCGGCTGCATCACATAGCGCTGGAAGACCAGTCCGATCGCATAACCCACC
>JBIKMC010000372.1:0-3243 GCA_044359405.1 Burkholderiaceae bacterium | reverse complement strand
GCCCCACAGCACGCGATCGGGGAAAGTCTCTACGATGCGTCGCGCAAAGGGCACCACATCGGCGTATTGAGGCGGACCACTTTTGGAAAGGCGCTCAGGGCAGCTGACCTTAGACCAGATATTGGGATGCTCGTGCAGCAACTTTACAAACAGATTGAACTCAGGCCCATCAACCGGTTTGCTCACATCGGGACGCCCCATGTGATCAACCACCACCACGGTAGGCAGCGTGGTGAAAAAGTCCCAGAGCTGGGGCAGATCCTGAGCCTCGAAGTAAACCACCACGTGCCAGCCCAACGGTGCGATACGCGCGGCAATCTCGGCCAAAACCTCCCGCGGCGTGAAATCAACCAGACGCCGGACGAAGTTAAAGCGTGTGCCGCGTACACCCGCAGCGTGCATGTCACGCAACTCGGCGTCAGTAACATCACGGCCCACCGAGGCCACACCGCGCGCGCGCCCGTTCGAGTGCACGAGGGCATCGACCAGAGCACGGTTGTCATTGCCATGGCAGGTGGCCTGCACGACCACATTGCGCTCAAAGCCCAAATAATCACGCAGCGCAAACAACTGCTCGCGCGATGCGTCGCAGGGTGTGTACTTGCGCTCGGGCGCGAAAGGAAACTGCGCCGCTGGGCCAAAGACATGGCAGTGCGCATCCACCGAGCCCGCCGGCGGTTTGAAGCGGGGGCGGGAAGGGTTAGGGTGAAAAACCAGCCAGTCGGGATCCATGATTGATTATCCTCGGCGTAATTTCTGGATGCGCGTCTTAATCGATATAGCGCAGACCGGCCTTGGCGAGGGGCTCGCGCATGTTGTACAGATCAAGACTCAGCTCGCCAGCAGCCAGTCGCTTGCGTTTGTCCGCCTCGTTGGCCTCGCGCGCGGCCGCCGCATCAGCCACCTGTGCGACCAGTGCCCGCGGCACCACCACCACGCCGTCGTCGTCAGCAATCACGGCGTCCCCCGGGTTCACCGATGCGCCCGCACATACCACCGGCACATTGATCGAGCCCAGGGTTGACTTCACGGTTCCACGCGCATTGATAGCACGCGAGAAAACCGGGAAGCCCATGGCAGCCAGATCTCGAACATCGCGCACACCAGCATCAATCACCAGACCGCGCGAGCCCCGTGCGCGAAACGAAGTCGCCAACAGGTCGCCAAACATGCCGTCTTCATTGTCGGTGGTGCAAGCCGCGACTACGACATCGCCCTCGCGAATTTCAGCGGCAGCCACATGCAGCATCCAGTTATCACCAGGCTGCAGCAGCACGGTAAGGGCAGTGCCCGCCAGGCGCGCGCCCGGCCATACCGGTCTGATCACAGGCTTCATCAGTCCCACGCGCCCCATGGCCTCGTGGATGGTGGCCACACCAAACTGGCCCAGTCGATCAACCTGGGCAGCGTCAGCGCGCACGATATTCCGGCGCACAATGCCCAATTCATTCATCGGCAAACTCATGTCGGCTCCTGGAAAATCTACTTCAGGCCGGTGCGGTCGGGTTGGTCGCACCACCCGTTCGGTTTAAAGGCCCCGTGCCTTCAGTTGCGCATCCAGCCGGGGGAAGACACGACGCGTATTTCCCTCAAAAATTTTTGCGCGCTGATGGGGCGTAAGCTGACTGGCCGCATCAATGTAGCGGCGCGTGTCATCGAATGGGTATCCGGTGTAGGGATCAATGCCGCGTACCGCACCGATCATCTCGGAGGCAAACAGGATGTTGTCGTCCGGAATGACCGACAGCAGCAGATCGATACCGGGCTGGTGATAGACACAGGTGTCAAAGAAAATATTTTTCAGCAGATGTTCCTCAAGGGGCGGCAGTTTCATATCCTGCGCCAGACCCCGGAACCGGCCCCAGTGGTAAGGCACCGCGCCGCCACCGTGCGGAATGATGAAACGAAGCGTCGGAAAGTCTTTGAACAGACTCGAGGTCAGGCACTGCATGAAGGCCGTCGTGTCCGCGTTGAGGTAGTGCGCCCCGGTGGTGTGAAAACATGCGTTGCAGCTGGTGCTGACATGCACCATCGCTGGAATGTCGTACTCAACCATGCGTTCGTAAATGGGATACCACCAGCGATCTGACAGCGGCGGCTCTTTCCAGTGCCCGCCCGAGGGGTCGGGGTTGAGGTTGATGCCCACGAAGCCGTACTCATTGACGCACCGGTCAATCTCATCCAGGCAGGTTTTTGGATCAACGCCAGGCGACTGGGGAAGCATGGCTACACCGACGAAATTATCGGGAAACAGCTGCGCCACGCGATGAATGAGCTCATTACAGATCGATGCCCACGTGGATGATGTCTGAAAGTCGCCGATGTGGTGCGCCATGAAACTGGCCCGCGGCGAAAAGATCGTGAGATCAGATCCGCGCTCACGCATTTTCTTAAGCTGATTCTGCTCAATCGTCTGACGCAGATCATCGTCAGTGATGTGCAACTCAGTGCGCGATGGGCGCGCTGCGGCGGGATCTGTAAGACTGGCTATCTGCCGATTACGCCAATCTTCAAGCGCCTTAGGCGCGGTGGTGTAGTGGCCGTGACAGTCGATGATCATGGCGAGTCTTTCTGCAATAGACGGGGAGATACACCAGATTCTATCGCTCGTAGCCACGGGCTATGCGAGCCCATTGGCATCAGGAGGCGCCTGCGCGCAGATTTGTGGGGGTTTCACTGCCGGGGAACCCCGGCGCGCTCGATCACCTCGCCCCAGCGCCGGATCTCCGCACCCAGATGCGACGCCAGATCGGCGGGCGAGCCGGGTATGGGCGTCACTCCCAGCTCAGCGAACCGGCTCATAACCGCCGAGTCAGCGAGCGCACGCTGCAATGCCTGATTCAGCCGCTCAATCACCGCCTGAGAGGTGCGTACCGGCGCCGCCAGCGCATTCCAGGACGAAGCCTCGAAAGCACTGACACCGAACTCGGCCACCGTGGGCACGGTTGCGAATTCCGCCGCACGTGCTCCCGTTGTCACGGCCAGCAGTCGCAACCCCGTCTCACCGCTGCGCGCCGCCAGATGAGGGCGCAGTGGGCCAAGAATCTCGACACCTGCATCAATATGGCCACCGCGAAGCGCCGTGATGAGCGCCGGCGTGCCGTTAAACGGTACCACCTGGGCATCCAGCCCGGTCTTCAGGCGCAGCAGTTCAGCCGTCAGGTGCTGGGTACTGCCCACATTGATCGAACCGATATTAAGCCGGCCAGGGTTGCGCTTTGCCCATTCCATCAACGCAGTCAG
>JBIKMC010000371.1:0-3246 GCA_044359405.1 Burkholderiaceae bacterium | reverse complement strand
TATGGCAGCATCAACCAGTTTGCAACTGAGCTGCTGGCGACCTCTGCCGGCGTCAGCTTCACCCACGTTCCCTACAAAGGGATCAGCCCGGCGGCTGCGGATCTCATTTCCGGCCAGGTTGAGATTTTGGTCGCCAGCGCGCCATCCATCCTGGCTCAGGTTAAGGCTGGGCGGCTGCGGGCACTCGCGGTGACCACATCGGGTCGTTCCGCAGTGGTCCCCGATCTGCCCGGGGTGGATGAGTCGGGGCTGAAGGACAGCGCCTCAGAGCTGTGGTGGGGTATTCTCGGGCCGCCCGCACTACCCGAGGGCATCGTTCAGCGCATGAATGCCGAAATCAATCGCATTCTTCAGTCGGCTGATATGCGGGAGTTTTTTCTGCGCGAGGGGGCTGAGCCTGCCACGCTATCGCCGGCAGAATTCAAGACACTGGTCGCCAACGAAGTCGCCCGATGGCGTTCAGTCGCTCAGAAGGCTGGCATCGTAGCGGAGTAGGTTGTCGGGTAACAGGCTTCGCGCCAGCTCGAAGAGGTCGGCTTCGCCAAAGGGCAGGCCGACCAGTTGCACGGCGATCCTCGACATCAAGCTGCCGAGGGCGAGGCACCCAGCACCCCTGAGATGCCGAGTGCCTGAATTTCCTCGTCAGTCAGGCCGTGCTCTATGAGCACCTGGTGGGTATGTTCGCCAAAGCCGGGGGCCGCGCGCGGTACAGCCGCCGTCTTCAGTCCGAGGGCGTTGGCGAGTCCCTGATAGCGACCGGCCGTGCCCGAATATGAGTTGATCGCCCCCGTGCCGGCTGAGCGAGCTTCTTCGTAAGCCTGAATGAGCGCCCGAGCCTCCTCGACTTCGTTGGCACTCGGCAGAAAGCAAGCGTTACAGGCTTCGACCTGCGCGGGATGAATGCAACTTTTGCCCCTGAATACGAGCGCTCGCGCCTCATTGCAATCGTGGGAAAAGCCGGCGGAATCGCTGAAATCGGGATAGGCACTGTCCAGTGCGTCGATGCCGCATTCAGCCGCGGCCAGCACCAGCTGCAGTCTTATCGATCTCAGAACGTCGGGTCTGGAGGTAATTCCGGTACTGGCCTTCAGGTCTCCCATGCCGAACTGCAGTGCGACAACGCGATCAGAGGCCTGACAGAGCTCGGTTGCCAGGCGCACGCCCCGGGCCGATTCCAAGGTGGGCATGAGGCGAATCGAACGGGCGGGAATCTGGTGCTCTTGTTCAAGGTGTGAGAGCACATCGTCCGCGAATTGCAGATCGCGGACCGACTCGACCTTGGGAACATTGACGATATCGGGTCGGCCCGGCCCGATCGCGAGAAGGTCCGCCAGCAGAAGGCCGCTGTCACGACTATTGACTCGAACCACGATCTCACGATCGCGGCATGCAGGATCAGCTAAAAAAGCGGCCACCGCCTGTCGGGCGGAAACCGAAGGCAGACCCGTACGCCGTCAGGGTCTGTCGGCAAGTTCTAGACTTTGTCCTTTCGCGTTGGGAGAGGTCTATGTTGTCGCTCTTGAGGGAGGATGTCACTGCCGTGCGTAGCCGCGATCCGGCTGCCCGGTCATCACTCGAGGTGCTCCTCTGCTATCCAGGCGTGCATGCGCTGGCCTTGCATCGGGTTGCCAACCGACTGTGGCGCGCAGGGTGGACGACGGTCGCGCGTCTGGTATCCAATCTTGCCCGGTTCTTGACCGGTATTGAGATTCATCCTGGAGCGGTTCTGGGTCGCCGCGTCTTCATCGATCATGGGATGGGCGTTGTGATTGGCGAGACGGCGACCGTTGGCGATGACTGCACCATCTATCAGGGCGTGACCCTGGGCGGCACCTCCCTCAACAAAGGTAAACGGCATCCGAGCCTGGAGGCGGGGGTCGTGGTTGGCGCAGGCGCAAAAGTACTTGGTCCCTTCACGGTGGGTGCGGGCGCGCGCATTGGTTCAAACTCGGTGGTGCTCAAGCCGGTTGACCCCGGTGCAACGGTTGCAGGCATACCGGCGCGCGTTGTTGTGCGGCAGGATGATTTGCGAGCGCCATTCGGTCTCGAGCATGGCGCCTTTTCAGCCTATGCAGTCGCCCAGGGTGCGGGTGATCCTCTGTCGGTGGCGCTGCATCGCCTGATCGATCGGGTTGCTCAACAGGACCGCCAGATCACGGCCCTGCAGCGAGCCTTGGCACGGGCTGGAATTTCTCTGGAGCCGGGAGACGACAAACCGTCTGAAGGTTTTGATGCGCCTACGCTGAATCGACTGGTTGATTGATTTTCTGCGCTCGGAGGTTCTCATCATGAATTTGCGTCACTACCTCAGCATCGAGGCGAGTATCGGTAATACGCCCCTGGTTCGTCTGCAGCGCCTGCCTGGAGCCGACATACAGGCTCGCGGCAATGTCATCCTCGGTAAGCTGGAAGGAAACAATCCGGCCGGTTCGGTCAAGGACAGACCAGCCCTTTCCATGATTGCCAAGGCTGAGGCGCGCGGTGAGATCCGTCCCGGCGATACCCTGATCGAGCCAACCTCGGGCAATACCGGAATCGCCCTTGCCATGGTTGCCGCTATTCGGGGCTACCGAATGGTGCTCATCATGCCTGACAACCTGTCGATTGAACGCAGGCAGTCGATGAAGGCCTACGGGGCTGAGCTGATTCTGGTCAGCCGCGAACAGGGCATGGAGGGCGCCCGCGATCTGGCCGAGCAAATGCAGCGCGAGGGACAGGGCAAGGTGTTGGACCAGTTTTCCAACGATGACAACTGGGCCGCACACTATGAGGGCACCGGTCCGGAAATCTGGCGAGATACGGACGGTGAGGTTACTCACTTTGTTTCAGCCATGGGCACGACCGGAACGATCACCGGGGTCTCGCGCTATCTGAAGGAGCGTAATCCAGGGGTCGTTATCGTGGGCGCGCAGCCTGCTGAGGGATCATCGATCGCGGGCATTCGCAAGTGGCCGCCTGAGTACCTGCCCAAGATTTACCGGCACGCACGGGTTGATCAGATCGAAATGGTCAGTCAGTCTGAGGCTGAAGCCATGGCGCGCAGGCTTGCGGCCGAGGAAGGTATTTTCGGTGGAATATCGGCCGCGGGGGCCTGTTGTATTGCCTTACGGATAGCGCAGAGCGTGCGTAACGCGCGCATCGTTTTTATCGTCTGCGATCGTGGTGACAGGTACTTATCGACGGGCGTGTTCCCGAGCTGAACACGCGAGCCGACCGACTAAAAACCCATGAACCGGGCGAAAGTTT
>JBIKMC010000370.1:0-3264 GCA_044359405.1 Burkholderiaceae bacterium | reverse complement strand
TCGCGCGTTCATCGGGGCCGCTCAATTCAAGGACTTTTCGCCGGCACAGACTGTACTGAGTCTGCGCACAGACGCTGCGATGCCCGCAGGCTCTGTGCAGCATGTCATTGCGGTGGGAGACGCGGTGCCTGGCTCGCTTGCATGGACATCACTCGCTCAATTTCCGCCCGATTCAACGCCCTGCCCAGTCAACATCGATGCGCCGTACGTGCTGCTGTATACATCGGGCACCACGACCAGCCCCAAAGGAATTCTTACACCGGCCCGCCGCTTCGTGCACAACGCCTGCCAAGCCGTCGTTGAGCTGAATATCACCGAGCGGGACGTGGTCTTGAGCGCGGCTCCGTTCACCCATCTTTATGGTCTTTTTGCGCTTCAATGCGCGCTGATCGCGGGTGCCAGCCTCAGCCTGATGCCCGCCTTTTCTCCGACCGATCTCACCGCAACGGTCAGGCGCGACAGACCGACCATGATCTTCGCGGGTCCCGCTCACTTCAAGCCCCTGCTCGACCAAGATTTGATGCGCCCGGCCGACTATGCGTCCACACGCCTTCTATGTCTGTCGGGCACCACGGTACCGCCAGCGCTGGCCAGAGCGGTTGAGGCCCAGCTTCCGGCTGGGGTTGTCATTCAGCTTTGGGGGATGAGCGAGTTACAGGCAGGCAGCTACGGCCGCCCCAATGACCCGCCCGCAATTCGGCACGAGACAGCTGGTCGGGCCGCCCCCGGAATCGATCTGCAAATCGTGGGAGATGACAATCGCCCGCTGCCGGTCGGCCAGGAGGGACGACTGCGGGTAAAAGGCCCCTCCGTCTTTGATGCTTACCTGAACAATCCCGCTGAAAGCAGCGCCTGCCTTGTCGACGGTTGGTTCGATACCGGTGACACGGCCATGATGCGGGAAGACGCCGGACTGGTCATCACGGGCCGGGTAAAAGAGCTGATCAATCGCGGCGGAGTCAAGTTCAATCCGGTTGACGTGGAAGCCATTCTGGATCGAGTCAGCGGCGTCGCGCGATGCATCCTTGCTCCCATGCCAGATCCAATCCTTGGCGAACGTACCTGCGCCTTCGTGCAGCGCAACGGCACCTCCCCTGTGACGCTTGAGTCGCTTGTGCAAGCTTTAGAGAGAGCCGGGGTGGCCAAATTCAAGTGGCCCGAGCGACTTGAATTTGTCGACGAATTTCCGCTGACGCCGACCCAGAAGGTTCGCCGCCCAATGCTTACGGCTTTAATCACAGCCCGTCTCACAACAGGACAATCATGATCGAACTATGGGAGCTTGGCGGCCAGGATGATCGGCGTTACAGCACGTTTTCCTGGCGCACGAGGATGGCCCTACGCCATAAGAACCTGCCGTCGATCGAGCACGCAATCTTGCAGACCGACAAGCAAGCCATCGCTTTTTCAGGCGGCAAGACCGTACCCGTCATCCGTGATGGACAAAGCGTCGTGCGCGACTCGTGGCAAATCGCTGAATATCTAGAAAAAACCTATCCGCAAAGCCCCTCGCTCTTTGGAGGCTCCACCGGCAAAGGCTTGTGCCAATTCGTCAACACCTGGGTTGACCGCAGCCTTATGCCGCTCGCCTTCAAGGGGCTGGCCTGCGATGCCATCCATGTTCAGGACCCAGCCGATCAAGAGCATTTTCGGGCGACCATCGCAAAATTAACGGGCAGTTCACCCGAGGCCCTGAAACAAGAGCAGCCCAAAACCTTCGAACGCCTGCGGGCCGCGCTCGACCCTGCCCGCGCCAGCCTAAAGCGTCAAAGCTTTTTGGGCGACCAGACGCCGTGTTATGCGGACTACATTCTTTTTTCAATGTTTCAATGGGCGCGTATCGTCAGCCCAGTGGCCATGCTCGAAAAAGACGACGCGCTGACCGCTTGGGTCGACCGCATGCTTGCCCTTCATGATGGCTACGCCCGCAACACGCCTGCTTTTTACTAGAGCATTGACCCCAGGCTGACGCATTCAGGTTCTTAGCGTGATCAGCGAGCGCTCGTCCCGCTGATCACGCCGCGCCGAGGCTCACTTCATCGGGCAGTCCTGCACATAGGCATCACCGTGGTTTGTGAACACGGGAGAGCCCTGACTCTTATTGACCAACCGCCCCTGCGCATCCTTCTCAATTACCCGCAGATAATAATTTTGGATGGGGAACTGGTTGGTGTTGAATTTGAACTCACCCCGCGTCGATTCAAACCGCGCCGCTTTGATGGCTGCGCGCAGCGCGTCCTTGTTGTCGAAATTGCCCTTGACGTCACGCACAGCCGCATCCATCAGCATCGCGGTGTCGTAACCCTGGGAAGCGAAGACACTTGGCAGACGCTTGTATTCTTTTTCGAACTCGGCCACGAACCGCTTGTTCGCGGCGTTGGGCAGGTCAAGCGCCCAGTGGGCCGTATCCAAGATGCCCTGCATGGACTCACCAACAGGCCTGATCACGTCCTGATCAGAGCCGAAGCCGGGTACGAGCAGCTTGATGTCTTTGGACAGGCCCGCAGCGACAAACTGTTTGATGAAATTGATGCCCATGCCGCCGGGCAGAAAGACGTAAAGAACCTCAGGCCTGGCGGCGCGAATCTCAGCAAGTTCAGCTGCGTAGTCAAGCTGGCCCAGTTTGGTGTAGACCTCGTTCGACACATTGCCCTTATAGAAGCGCTTGAAGCCTGCCAGTGAGTCTTTTCCGGCCTGATAGTTGGGGGCAAGAAGATAGGCTGACTTGAAACCCTTGCTGCTTGCGTATTGACCAGCGGCTTCGTGATAGGCATCGTTAGGCCAGGAAACCGCGAAGAAGTAGGGGCTGCAGTCTTTACCCGCAATCGGAGACGGCGCAGCGTTCGGGCTGAGGTAGAAGGTCTTGCTGTCGACTGCTTCGGGCAGTCCGGCCAGCATGATGTTGGAGAACACCACACCGGTCATGAAGTCGACCTTGTCGCGCTTGACCATCCGTTCAAACAGTTGCTTGCCGACGTCCGGCTTGAACTGGTCATCGGCAATCACCACCTCGGCCGGTAGTCCGCCCAACTTGCCGCCGTTGAGCTTGACCGCCAACATAAAACCATCGCGAATATCGATGCCTAGTGCGGAAGAAGGCCCGGACAAGGTGCTGACGAAACCCACCTTAACTTTGTCGGCGGCCAGAGCCTGCCCGCCCATGGCGAGCGCCGATGCCAGCGCAAGGCCGGCTGCTAGTCGAAAGCGCATGCTGAGTCTCCTGGAAATGTCCGGATCAAACGCCGGATTCCGGATCAATCTAGC
>JBIKMC010000369.1:0-3266 GCA_044359405.1 Burkholderiaceae bacterium | reverse complement strand
GCCTGAGTTTGACCGCGCCAAGGTCGATCAGATCCGCGAGCAGATTCAAAATGGCACCTATGTAATCGACCCCAAGCGTATCGCGCAAAGTTTCATGGCGCTGGAGTCCATGCTGGGTAGCTCGGGGCGTCAAGAGCCCTGACCCCCTCGGCTTACATCGGGTTAAGGCATGGACGCACAAGCCGTGGGCGCGATCGAGCAGGCAGGGGCTTTGCGTCGCCTGCTTGACGAAGAATTCGAGGCTCTGCGCGCCCAGGACCTTGACCGATTTCAGAAGCTGCAAGACCTCAAAACTGATCTTCTGACCCACCTGGCTCGTGCCGTCGAAGCCTGTCAGCGCTATGTCGAGCAGGCGCAGCCCTCGCAACAAGCCGGCGCTTCCTGGGAAATGTTTCGCCAGGACATGATGTCGTGCCGGGAACTGCATCGCCGCAACGAATTACTCATTCTGCGAAAGCGCGACGCCGCGCGTGGGGCCCTGCTGGCACTCGTGGGTGGCGAGCGAAGCGCCAGCGTTGAGGTTTACGACCGACTGGGCCGCGTCGGTCGATCTCAGAAAATGCGCGCCGCCTACGGCGACGCCTAGTCGCCTACCGCTGATCGGGCATCAAGCCGCGCAGGCGATACGCCCAGGCCAGTACGACCGCCACCGCAGCGTAGCACTCGGGCGGAATTTCCTCATCAAGCTCAAGCCGCCCCAGCAGGGCGAGCAGCTGTGGGTCGTGAGCCACGTAAACGCCCTGTCGGCGAGCCTCCTCAATAATGAGTTCAGCCAGATCGCCCGAACCACGAGCCACCACGACTGGCGCCTGATTTTTTCCGTATTCAAGCGCGACCGCTTCCCGGCGATTCATGCGCGCACGTCCACCAGTCGATTGATGGGCAGTGAGGCGACCGAGACCTGGGGCACTGGAACACGAGAGCCGCCAGTCCCAACCGTCCCATCGGTCCGAGCCTGGGCCAGCACATTGAAGGCTCCCAGGCGCAGACCGGCATCGGCCAGCTCGACCGCCAGTTCCTCGCCGGCTCGCTGAGCCAGACTCGCCACCTCGGGACGTGCAGTCCAGACCGTGACGTCGACCTGCTGCCCCGTAACAGTGGTCTTGAGCCAAATATCGCCCAAAGCGCCAGGTGCAAGATGCAGGTCGATGGTGTATCCCTGCGGTGTCCCCCGGCCGGAGCGGGTGCCGCGCTCAAACTTGACGGTCGCCGGTGGTACATCCGCAAAGGGCAGCATGACGGTGAAAGCCTGCCGATTTTCGTTCTGGGTCTGCAGGGCCTCGATCTGATTTCGTTCAATGTCATCGATGGCCTCTTCCACCGCGCCTGCGCTGGCGGCGCGCGCGCTCATGGCCCTGGCGACAAAGCGCAGCAGCGACTTGAGATCCTGCATAGGTATCTGACGCCCCATCGCCAAGAGGGCTTCTCCCCAGAGGCCGCTGGTCATGACAGCCTGACGCACGCCTTCAGCCGAAAGGGCGTCGACACGAAGTCGGCTGATCGCAAGAGCCTGGAGCAGAACGCGATCGTCAACCCCTGCATTGCGCAGCGTCGATTCGAGCACACCGGGCGTCAGAATATGGGCCAGATTCGACAATCCTGGCGGACGGGACAGTAGGCTCAGCAAGCGGGTCGATGGCAGCGCCGCCGCCTCAGGAGCTGGACTCGCAGGCAAAGCGGCCAGCGGCGCCGCGGTCCCCGAAAGCGCGCCACCCGAGGAGGAAACGGGCGCCTGTGCCCCCGCTGGCAGGGATCTAAGACCCCAACCGTCCGGCGTTTTCTCAAAACGGAACCAGCGCAGATCGCCGTCCGCCCCCCAGCCCGGACTGCGAGATAGCGAGAACCGCTTATCGCCGATGGTGAGTTCCAGTCCCTCACCTTGGCTTGAGAAGGTGCCCTGCACGACCTGTCCCTCACGCAGCCCGAGCTCGCGGGCCACGGGCGGGGCGAGCTGAATGACGGGCGCTTGAGCGATCAGCGCTGCGTATCGGGAAAGCGGACTGATCGCATCGGGACCCAGCAAGGTAACCTCAGGGGTATCGAATCCAGCTCTGATGGGCGGCGGGCACGTAGCCGGCCGCGTCGCTTGCAGCGACGGCGGGCTTGGCTGCTGGAGTGTCGGCCGCTTCGCCTGGAAATGCAAGCCTGCGTAAACCGGCTGCATCGGGGATGCGCAAGGTGGCGCCCGCCATCAAGGGACCTCGAGGCCCCTGAGGCAAGGCCTTGGGATTCATCTGCGCAAATGCCTCACGCAGAAAATTCTGGTTGAAAGGCGTCTGTCCGAGCGACTCACTGATGATTCGGTCGAGGGTGTCGCCTGCGCGCACGGTGTAGGTCTGACCCGGCTGCGCCATCGCTGAGGGGCGCGAAGCCGTAGATGCCTGTTGGGCGTGAGCTGTAAGGCTCAAGCCGAGCGCGGCGACTGCGGTGACAAACGCAGACAACACCCAGCGCACTCGAAACCAAAGACCGCGCCGTGGGAACGCAAGGGCCAAGCGGGAGGGTCGTAAGCAGTGGGACATCACATCGGGGTAGCGAACCATGGCACTCCTCTCTCCGCGGGCATTGATGCCGCCTGTTCATGTTGCGTCAACTTCAGCACTGCGCGATGGGGTGTCACGACAATCACCTCGGCCACCCGGCTCCGTTCAAGCGCACCCTCTTCCAGGACGCGTCCGGGCACCCTGGCGCGGTCCTCGAGAACCCATCGATCGCCCACTCGGACCCCTGCACTGGCGCCCAGCGGGATGAGCACCTGCCCGGCGCCGGGATCGCCCTGCGTGACAAGCTGCAAAGGCTCACACAGAAGCGAGGCTTTAGCCTGAGACCACCACGCAAAGATCGCCATTTGAAGCGCATTGTGCACTGAGTCGGGCACTTCAGGCGAACCGACCAGCGTAGGTCTGGCCGGCAGGTAAATGGGGACGCGATGCGGATTCAGCATCCGTCCCGTCGCGATTTCACGCAGGCCAAGACTCAACTCGAAGTGCTGTCCCGGCACGGTGACGTCGCGCTGCCAAGGCCAGCGGGGAAACGGACTGGCATCGTCTGAATCAATAGGCGGGAAAGCCGGCGCAATCGAGGCCTCGATTCGATACGGCACCGCATGCGCGTCTTGTCGCGTAAGAAGGCGCTCGTACGATCCCTGCGTCCGACCAGCGGTCGGCGCGAGCGCAAGCTCGCCCGTGGACGCCAATTGGGCCACTGTTCGGCGCAAGATCTGCTCGAATTCGGATACGACCGCGTAGCCGCGCGCGCCATCCCAG
>JBIKMC010000425.1:0-2665 GCA_044359405.1 Burkholderiaceae bacterium | reverse complement strand
ACCTTGGGATTGCGCACAATGGCACGTCCCATGGCCACACGCTGACGCTGACCACCTGACAACTCGCGCGGACGACGCTCAAGCAGATGATCGATCTGCAGTATCTGCGCCGCTGCGCTCACCCGACGCGCAATCTCGTCGGCCGCATAGTTGCGCATGCGCAGACCGAAGCTCATGTTCTTGCGCACCGTCATATGGGGGTACAGGGCGTAATCCTGGAACACCATCGCGATGTCGCGCTCGCTGGGATGCAGCTGATTGACGGTTTGCCCTTCAATGGAAATGGCACCCGATTCGAAACCCTCAAGACCGGCGATCATGCGCAGCAGGGTCGACTTGCCGCAACCCGACGGCCCGACGAACACCATGAACTCACCGTGTTCAATGTCAACGCTGAGATCGTGAATGACTTTGACCGGGCCAAAGCTCTTGCTGACGCGCTGGACCGAAACGCCGACCTTGTTGGCAGAGCCGGAGCCAGCCGAATGAGATGGATGGGTGCTCATGTCAAGCTGCCAGCGATAGCTGCGGTTTGATACGCCGACCGTTGGCGAATTCCTCAAACAGCGCATTCAGCCCTGCCAGGGGAGCCCGCTCATCGACCAGTCGCTCGTACTGCGCACGATGGGCGCGCAGCAGCTCAATGTTGGCGGCGTACTCGCTGATCGGAAAGTAAAACGAGCGCACGTAGAAAAAATCTTTTCGCCGGATAGCCTTGGTTTCATTCACCTGCCACGCAGCGGCCTCGCCCAGTTGAATGACCGCCCCCATCGCGGCCACCCGCTCCAGCGCGTTCTGCCGGGCGGTTTCATTGCCACTGCACTCGAGGATGAGCGGATAGGCGGGACGCCCCTCAAGCGACTCGAGCGCTACACCACCGAGTTCAGCGGCAACGCCACGCCGCATGGGGTTGGGGTCGAAGACTTCAACCGGACCATAGCCCATTTGAAGCGCCACCAGCAGTGCTCCCAGACCGATCGGGCCAGCCCCCAGAATCAATACACGCCCCGAGGGCACCAGACGCGCACTCAGGCGCATGCCATGGGCAGCCGTGCCGATCGTGTCGAGCAGCAGGGTTGCCAGATGATCGGGAATGTCATCCGGCACCGGCAACAGGCACTGCCTGGGTACCGCCAGCGCCTCGGCATAGCCGCCGTCACGCTGCCAGCCCATGAGGTCAGTGGCGTTCTCGCACAGATGCGGTCTTTGCGCCTGGCACTGATCACACCGACCGCACCAGACCGGGATGTAGACAAGGCATCGCTGGCCATGCAGGCGATCGCCTGGCTGATCGACCACCCCGAAGATTTCATGCCCCGGCGTGACCGGCCAGCCGTTGCGAAATACCCGAAGGTCGCTGCCACAGAGGGAACAGGCCCGTACCCGAAGCAGGACCTCGCCTGCCGCCGGGACCGGCAAAGGCACCTGCCGGATTTCAATCTTCCGGTCACCTGTAAATCTGGCTGCCTGCATCATGCTTAACCCTTGACCGCACCGAAGGACAGACCCGCCACCAGACGACGCTGAATGAGCAGGGTCAGCAAAATAGGCGGCAGCGCGATCACGGTGGCCGCTGCCATCAGCGCCCCCCAGTTGGTGACGCCCTCGCCGATAAAGTTGAAGCTCGCCACAATCGCCGTCTTGGAATCGATATTGGACAGCACCAGGGCAAACAGAAAGTAGTTCCAGGAAAAAATAAAGCTCAGAATGACGGCGACGATCACACCGGGCATCACCACCGGAACTGCGATCCAGAGCAGAACCTGTGGTGAGCGGCAACCATCAATCTGCGCGCTCTCGGTCAGCTCTCGGGGCAGGCCATCAAAATGCGGCAGGAGCGTCCACAGCGCGATCGGAACGGTAATGACCGCATGCGTGATGATGAGCGCCACATGACTGCCCGCCAGACCCACGCTTGAGAACATGATGAACCAGGGCAGCAAAAACAAGGTGCCGGGCGCCATTCGCGCAAACAAGGTCAGCGTGGCCGGCCAGGTGAGCCGATGCCAGGAAATTGCGAAGGCAGCAGGAATGGCCAGCGCCAGTCCGAGCAGGGTGGAGCCACCGGCCACGTAGAAACTGTTGAGCGTGTTGTCAAGAAAGTCGGTGCGGATGAACAACTGCCGATAATTGTCCAGCGTGGGCTCGAACAAGAGCTTGGGCGGGTAGCGGGTTATATCAACCCGATTTTTGAAGCTGGCCAGAATCATCCAGGCGATGGGTGCAAAAAGCACCACCATCAACACCAGCGCCTGTACGCCGGTGAGCAGGTTCATAAGCCGGGACGACGCAAGCGGCGATCTCACCATGTGACGCGCCGCCTGAATTGCGAAAACACCAGCACCGATGCCAGCACAATGGTACTGAGCGTGATCATGAGTGCTGAGGCATACCCTATGTCAGAGAACTCAAAACCCCGTCGATAGGCATAAATATTCAGGGTCGTCGAGGCAAAGCCAGGTCCGCCCTGGGTGGTGATGTAGATGACGTCAAAAAAGCGTAGCAGGTCGACACTGCGCAGAACCGCCGCGGTCAGAATGGTAGGACCCAGCATGGGCAGCGTGATGTAAACAAAGCGTCGCCAGCCCACTGCGCCATCAATGGCCGCCGCCTCATACACCCGCGCCGGCAGCGCCTGCAGCCCACCCAGAACAATCAGAGCCAC
>JBIKMC010000099.1:0-11416 GCA_044359405.1 Burkholderiaceae bacterium | reverse complement strand
TCAGTCGGGCGCCAGCGCCATGACGATCCGCCAGTCCTCGTCCAGCCTCATCACCAACTGGAAAAACTTCGACATCGGTCGCGATGCCAAGGTTGAGTTCATTCAGCCCTCGTCATCCGCCGTGGCGCTCAACCGCGTGACGGGCGGCAGTGCCACGCAGATTTTCGGCATGCTCAAGGCCAACGGCCGTGTGTTTCTGGTCAATCCCGAGGGCATTCTGTTTGGCGCGACTGCCCGCGTTGATGCAGGCGGCCTGGTAGCGTCGACCATGAATATCAGCGACCAGGACTTTCTAGCCGGCAAGTTTCAGTTTGATCTCGGCAACGCTGCGGGTCGCATTCAGAACTTTGGCGAACTGGTTTCGCGCCAAGGCGGTTTTGTTGCCCTGTTGGGTGCAGAGGTCGACAACGCTGGCCGTATCGTGGCCACCGGCAGTCAGGCCGCACTGGCAGCGGGCAGCAAGGTCAAACTGCAACTCGGCGAGTCGGGCCTCATCGGTATGGAGGTCGATGCAGCCAAGGTATCGGTCAACGTCGGCAACAGTGGCGTCATCGTGGCCGAAGGTGGCAACGTGCTCATGAGCGCCCAGGGCGCGCAGAATCTGCTGGCAGGCGCGGTCAATCACTCCGGCGTCATCCGGGCTACGCGCATTGAAGGCTCCGGCGGCGAGGTTCGTCTCAGCGGTGATGTGGTATCCATGTCGCCTCAGGCGACCATTCAAACCCAGGGCGAGGGTGCCTCCGTGGTACTTCGCTCCACCGAGGCCACCCGCTTTGATGGCCGCATTGACGCGCCTGGTGCGTTTGTCGATACCTCGTCAAGTGGCAAGCTGCGTGTCACGGGGGCCGTCACCGCCGGCGAATGGTTGCTTGACCCGCCCACGCTAACCATCGTCGAGACAGTTACGGGGGCCGATCAGCAGAGCGCCTCTTCCATTCAGAATTCGCTCAACACCGGCACGAATGTTGTGCTTCAGGCGCTGCAGACCATTACCGTCGACGCCGATATCTCAAAGACGTCGGGCGGCGCGGCGACACTCACTTTCGCGTCCGAGCAGCCAGGTGGTGGTGCGCCGGCAAACACCAGCGCAAGCTTCTTCATCAACAAGCAGATCTCTTCCATCGCGGGGCCGCTGAGCATTCAGTTTGGTGGCAGCGCTGCAGACTCGCAGGGTAGTGTCACGCTGAGTGCGCCGCTGGCCACCAATGGTGGTAGCGTTACCTTCCACAAGCCGACCAACCTCGCGCATGCGTCGCCTGTGTCGACCAAGATCACCGAATCGAGTTCGGCTCAGTCGGGCAACATTGTTTTCAACAAAGATGTCTTTCTGATGGCGCCCGGTTACGCGGTCAGTCTCAATACCCAGGGACCGCAGAGTGGTGGTTCGTACACCGGCAAGGGTGGCGACATTGACTTCAAGGCGAACATCTACTCGAAGGCGCCGGTTGGCCTTCCCTCGTACGCGCAGGCGCTCACTCTGGACACCACCGGATACAACGCGGCCCTGCCGCTGACGGGCCCTGGCCAGATCCGCCTGGGCAGCGCAGCCACGCATGTGGTTGGGGGCAGTAATCGCACCGCGGGCAGTGTTGATGCCATTCGCAGTCTCACCCTGTTGGGGCCCATGAGTGTCGACCTGAACGCTGGCACGATCAACATTGTGTCCAGCAACGGCGATGTGTTGGTCGCTGAATCCCGCCTCGGCTCGGCTCAAAATGCGCCCGACATTCTGCTGAAGGCACCCGAAACGGTCATCAATGTTTACGGTGATCCGACCGGTAACCTGGCCGGCAACGTAGCTGGTTACACCGACTACGTTCAGTCCACCTTCGATATCGTTGGTACGTCGGCCAATCAAACCCTCACCATCCACGCTGACCGTGCGATCAAGCTCATTGATCGCAGCATTTCTCCGGCGGCCGGACAAACGCTTCAGGTGGCTCTGAACCCCAACCAGGCAGGCGGCTCTGGTGTGGGTGGTATCGTGATGAACAATGCCTCGGTCGCGACGGGCGGTGCCGCCTTCTCGGCCGGCAGCATTGCGCAGCCCGCTCTCGGCAACGGGGCCGATGCTCAGTTGCTGACCGACGGTTTTTACGCCTTTAATTCGCAGATCGATACGGTCGGCGCCAACGGAAGCGGCACCCTCACCATCATGGCCGAGGCGCCTCGCGACACGGCGGCCGGTGCCGGCATCCGACTGGTCGGCGCAGAAACCGTGTTCTCCAGTGGCAGCGCCAATCTCACGCTCGTTGGCAAGGTGGATAATTTCGCCGCCTCTGGCAATAAGGAAGGCGTCATCATCGGTGAGGGTGGCAACGCGCGCGTCACGCTGAATGCCACCTCTGGAAATATCTCCATTACCGGCGATGCCTCATTGTTCCCGCGGGATGATTCGGTGACCGGTGGCAGCAGCTATACCGGTGTGGTGTTGTCCTCGCGCGCGCTGATCGAAACCACCAGCGGCAATATCACCATTGAAGGCAAGGGCGGCGGCGGCGACAAGGTGTTCATCGCTGAAAACCATGGCATCCGATTCAGCGATGCGGGCACCAGTGTCATCTCGGCCAGCGGCAACATTGCCTTTGCCGGCACCAGTGGTGGCAAGACCCGCGCCACCAGCGGCGCCAACAGTTTCGGCATTTATGCCGAGGGTGCCAACATGTATGTCGGTACGCCCGACACGGCCTATGAAACGCTTGGCGCCAACTTGGGCCTTCTGAAGGCGGCTGGTCCGACGGCCACCGGCAACATCACCTTCGCGGGTGATTCGATGCAGTTCGTCAACACCTCGACCAATCACCTGAAGGTTGCCTCCAAGGGAGCCATCCCAGGGGGTGGATCCGTGCTGGACGGTGGTGAACTGCGTATTCACACCTTGAACGCGGGAACCCGCATCGAGTCGGGCACGCCCGGTGAAGTCGCCGATGCCGACAATCGCGCCACGCTTTATCTGGGCAGCAACTGGTTCAATGGAAGCGTCAATGGCATCTTTCAGCCGGGCTTCCGCAACATCGTGATCGGCAATGCCGGCTCGAATGTTCTGCACGCGCAAGGCGAGGTTGCCGTCATTGGCTCGACCGTCCCGCTGACCATCGCGCAGGCCACCACCTTCCGCGACAACCTGGTGCTCGACATGAGTGGCGTGGGTGGCTCGGTTCTTATTCCCGCTAACCTGATTGTGCAGGGTTCCGGATCAGCCGCTCGCACGCTCACCATCAACACCCAAGCGGGCGCGACGGCCACTGGTATCGTCACGGTAGCATCCCTGCAACTTCTGGGGTCGGGTGACCAAACCTTCACGGCGGGCAACCTGGTTGGCACGCTGGCCGCGGCGGTCAACGGCAAGGTCACGCTCAACAACGCGCAGGCGCTCACGGTCGGCCGCGTCGGGGTCTTCGGTGTGCTCGACGGCGAAAACGTCTGGCTGGATCGTGCCCTCAAGCCGACGCTGCCAGTTCCAGCGGGCGAAAAGGCGACTGTCGGCGTGACATCGACCAACCAGCGTGTGACGCTCACCACCACCACGGGGTCCATCACGCTGAGCGACTTTATCAACTCGGGTACCGAAGACACCCTGCTGTACGCGGTCGCCGGCTCGATCACTCAGCTGCCTACAGTCGGTGCGCGTGACGGGTACGTGAATGCCCGTGGTCTGTCGGCGGTAGCACCTTCGGGCGTTGACCTCTTCCAGTCCGCACAAAATGATGTCGACGTTGTTGCAGGACGGGTCACCAATGGCGACTTCGCCTTGCGGGACAAGGATGGCTTTTCGGTTGGGACGGTCGCATCGCACATGCCGCCGGCGACCAATCCGCCCGGGGCTTCTGCCCCCCTGCAGGGCATCATCGCCTCGGCCAATGCCGACCTCAAGGCCGACACCGGCAGCATCTCGCAGACGCAATATGTGCAAGCCGCAGGCCTCCGGGCCCAGGCGCCAGCCGGCAATGTCGAGCTTGATGGGCGGAAGGCTGACGGCGGCATGGCCGACTGGAACAACGTTTCGACGCTTTCGGGGCGTGCGGGTACTCGCTTTGCCTGGCGCGATGCCGACGACGTCACGGTCGCCACGGTGCAGGGTACCGCCGGCATCGAAGCGGGCCTGCTGATCGATCTGCGCTCGCAAGCGGGCGCCATCGGGCAGACGTCGGCTGGTTACGTCAAGGCCAACGACCTGCATCTGGGTGCGGCAACCGGCGTACGCATGGATACAGCGGTGAATGACGGTGTCAGCACCAATGCCGTATCGCGTCTTTCCGGCAGCACGCTGGCCAATGACTTTGTCTACCGCAATGCGGGTAACCTGACCCTGGACACCGTCGCTGAGGTTGCCGGGGTGTCCGCGCCAGCCGGCAACATCAGTCTCGAATCCGGCCGATTGCTCGACTCCGGCGGGTTGCTGAACCAGACCGCAAGCGGCGCCGTCAAGGCGAATGCCTTGCGCGTCATCGCCGCCAACGGTATCGCGCTGAACCAGTCTGCCGGCAACGATGTCGTCACGCTGGGTGGCAGCACGGCAGCGGGCAATCTTGCCTACACCGATGCCAACGATGTCACGGTCGCTGCCGTTGAAGTCGCAGTCAACTCGAACCGCCCCCTCAGGGCATCTGGGCTCAGTGCGCCCACGACTGGCGCGGGGCAGGGTCTGGTCGACATTGTCTCGACCTCGGGCTTGCTGGCCCAGACGGCGCAGGGCGCGATTACCGCGGCCTCGCTCAGGGCCATCGGTCCCAAGGGCGTGGCCTTGGCCGTCTCCGATACCAACGATGTCGCCACCTTGGCGGGCCGTTCAACAGACGGCCACTTCGCCTATCGCGACAGCACCGCCTTCACGGTCGGCTCTGCTGGCACGTCGGCGGGGATCGCGGCCAACAGCGTGTCCGGTACGGCTGATCTGCAGGCATCGGCGGGCGACATCACCCAAACGGTGGCAGGCGTGATCACCGCGCATGCGCTGCGCGCGCTCGCGACTACAGGTGTTGAGCTGTCGACGGCAGGCAATGACGTCGACTTGCTTGCGGGCGCAACCACCTCAGGTGATTTCCGGTTCCGCGATATCAATGCGTTGACCGTTGGAACGGTAGCCTCAACGCGGGATGCAGCTGTCAAGACGGTGGGTATCACCACCGATCGACGCACAGCGACGGTTGACCTGCAGGCTGCTGGCGCTCTGGCGCAGAACCTCGGTACCGTCGCGGCGAACAAGCTGCGTCTGGACGGTCAGTCGGTCGACTTCAAGGATCGGGCCAACCAGATCTCCGAGTTGGCGGGAAGGGCCACCAGCGGTGGCTTCGCGTTTTACGCAGGCTCTGATCTGACCATCGGTCAGGTTGAGCCTACGGCGGGCGTGTTAGCGACAAGCCTGGTCGACATCCAGGCGCGTGGCAACCTGGTACTCAAGCAGCCGGTGGCTGGCGTGGGGGCGGGCAACGAAATGACCGACAACGCGGTCATTCTGCGGTCCGAGAAGCGCTTCCACAACGAAACCGGACTGGGCCGAGGCGCCATCAATGCCGCAGGAGGCCGTTGGTTGGTTTACGACGACAACCCCTTGCTGCTCGACAAGAACATGAAGGGTCTCGCTGCCGATCGTGAATTCCTGCTGGTTGATACCCGCTATCAGGACTATCCGCCCAACGATGTTTACGCACGCGGGGACGGCTACATCACGACGGCCAAGCTGCTTGAGCCGGCCGATGTGGTTCGCAACACCATTGGTCACCAGAGTGTGGCGGTCGGCAACAATGTGCGTCAGGTTGCCAGTGCGTCGCTGACACCGTCGGCCCCGGGGCGTGCTCCGGTTGCGACGCCTGCGGTGACGGCGGCCCCGTCGCTTGCAGCAGCGGCCCCCTCGCTGCCGCTGCAGGCGAACGTCAGCACCGGGGCTCCCTTCCGTCTCGATCTGAAGCCCCTGGTCGGCAACGGCCGCCTGGTATCCGTAACCTCGGCAGACGGTTCACCGGTCAGCTGGGCGGCGGTCGATTCGGCCAATGGGCAGCTGATCGGTAGCGCACCGTCGAGCGCACAGCTCGAGGTCAGTGTGATGGCACCGGGCGAGGCAGCGCCGCGACGTCTGCGTATCAGTCTGCAAGCCCGGTGACGGTCGGCGATGACGGGCCAGCCACTGTCGATCTCAGCCGCCTCAGGTCTGATCACCCGTTGGGTGGTCGGCCTGGCGGCTGTCGCGGGCCTGCACGTACCGGTCACGGTGTTTGCGCAGGTTGCAACACCTCCGGCGGGTACCGTCGTTACCGTCAACGGCGTCGCCATCAGCAAGACGCTGGTAGACAGGGCGGTTGCCTCGGCCACCGCTCGCGGTCAGGCTGATACGCCTCAGCTGCGGAAGGCAATCACCGATGAGTTGATTGCACGCGAGTTGCTTGCCCAGGAAGCGGTCCGGCTGAAGCTCGACCGTAGCAATGAGGCCAAGCAGCAACTGGCGGTTGCGCGCCAGAATGTTCTGGTTGAGCTGATGCTGGCCGAGCATATGGCCAAGAACCCCATCCCCGAGGCCGAGATTCGCGCAGAGTTCGATCGGCAGGTGCGGATGCTCGAAGAGCGTGGTGCGCAGCAGCAGTATCGGCTGAGGCAAATCACGGTCGCGAAAGAGGCCGATGCCATCAACATCATGGGCCGAATCCGCAAGGGCGAGTCGATGGAGGCTATCGCACGGCAAAGTTCGTTGGCCCCCAGTAAAGAGCAGGGTGGTTTCATCGACTGGATATCACCGCGTGAGTTGGTTCCGGCGGTGTCAAATGTGATCGTCAACCTGAAGGCTGGGACCTTGGCTGCCGCGCCGATACAGACCCCATCCGGTTGGAATATCATTCGCGTTGAAGATGTGCGGTCTGCTCCGCCCCCTTCTTTCGAAAACAATCGGGCACAGGTGGCCGAAGGGCTGCTGCGCGAGCAGCGTGCAGCGTTCATCCGAAAATTGCGGGCCGACGCGAAGTTGGTCGAGTAAACGAATGCCGGGTTCTTTCCTGCCCAGCGATTCAGATGTCAACTGAGACGACCGCAGCGCAGCCCCATCGTCACAAGACGGTGGCTGGGCTGCTGGCCTTGCTGGGTGGGGCATTGGGCCTGCACCGTCTTTACCTGCGTGCAGCGTACTGGTGGGTGTACCCCATGCTCTGCCTGCCGGCCCTGGGTTGGGCCTTGCGTCATCCGCCCTGGTACCGTCACGCCGGTTTTTTCGTGCTGGCCCTGGTTGTAGTGGTCAGCATGGCTGAAGCCATCCGATTCTCGTTGACCTCGGATGAGCGTTGGGACGCCCTGCATAATCCAGCCAGTTCGAAACGCTCTGCCAATCGCTGGGGCCCTGTCTTGATCGCGATTCTGGGTTTGATTGTCGCGGCCATGCTGGGCATGACCACCATGGCTATTGCTCTCGAAGGCCTGTTCAGAGGGTTGCGCGCGGTCGGTTGAGGATATCGGAAATGCACACCGAGTTACTGTTCAGAGACGATGCCTATCTGCGAATGTGTGAGGCACGGGTGCTGTCGGCGACCGAGCAGGGGATCGTGCTCGATCGTACGGTTTTCTATCCCATGGGTGGTGGGCAGCCCGGCGACACTGGCGTTTTGCGTTGGACGGGCGGCCAGGTCCGCATCATCGACACGCGCAAGGGCGATGCGCCCGATACCGTTAAGCATCTGCCTGAGCCGGGCTCAGTCTTGCCAAAGCCTGGTGATGGTGTTTCTGCCGAAATCGACTGGGATCGCCGCTATGCCCACATGCGCATCCATACGTGCCTACATGTCCTGTCGTGCGTCGTGGTGGCGCCGGTAACGGGAGGCAATATTGCAGCCGACAAGGGACGGCTCGATTTCGACATCGACATGAGCCAGCTGGATGCTGAACGTATCGAGGCGGGCGTTAATGAGCTCATTGCCCGCGCGATACCGACCGAGACCGTCTGGATTACCGATGCCGAGCTGGACTCTCGCCCCGATTTGGTCAAGACCATGAGCGTGCAGCCGCCGCGCGGTGCGGGCCAAGTGCGCCTGTTGCGTATTGAGGGCATTGATCTTCAGCCCTGCGGAGGCACTCACGTGCGCAATATCGGCGAGATCGGGCGCGTACGCGTATTGCGCATTCGTAGCGAGGGCAAGCGCAATAAGCGCGTTGAAATTGGGTTCGGGTGAGCGTGCGCAGGGTCTTGGGGAAGTCGCTGGTGCCGAGCAAGCGCTCATGATCGGCTACCATCCATGCTTTGATGTTGATGGCTTCCGTCATGGCTCATGAGTCCCCAAGTCCCTCCCCGGCTGAAGTGGAGGCCACGGTCGATCGTTGGCTTGCGCGCGAGCGGGAGATGCGGCTGATTCTTGCTGCACCTGGGCGTATTCCGCTCAGTGAGCTGCCCCGCTACTCGGGCATGGAACTGCTTGAGCGCATGGGACGCGGCGAATTCCCCTCGGTTCCCATCGCACAGACGCTTGATTTCGTGCCGGTTGAGTGGGAGTCAGGTCGCATGGTGTTTCAGGGCACGCCTCGTGCCGAGTTCTATAACCCTATCGGATCCGTACATGGCGGTTACATTGCGACGCTGCTCGACTCTGCGCTGGCCTGCGCGGTGCACACCAAGGTTCCCCGGGGCTACGGCTACACCACGCTTGAACTCAAGGTAAATTTTTTGCGGGCGCTGACCGATAAAACAGGGCCGGTGCGGGCCGAGGGTCGCATCATCAGCGTAGGGCGTCAGGTGGGAACCGCCGATGGGCGGCTGTTTGACGCCGCTGGACGTCTGTATGCGCATGCCACCACCACCTGTCTCATCTTTCCGTTTCCAGACGTAGCCCCCGGTGCTTAGCGCGCAGGCTTGGCTCGCGTTTGATTCTTTAGCCATTGTCCAACAGGAGCGAGCCCATGCAGCGCATCGTCATTGCCTCCCAGAGCGCACCGGCCGCCATCGGTCCTTATTCGCAGGCGATTCGGGTCGGGCAGACCGTCTATCTGTCGGGGCAGATCGCACTTGACCCGACCACCGGGCAGCTGGTGGCGGGTGATGTTGAGGCGCAGGCGCGTCGCGCCTTTACCAATCTTCGGGCGGTGGCCGAAGCCGCTGGCGGAAGTCTCGATCACTGCGTCAAGCTGACCTTGTTTCTGACCGACCTTGGCCACTTTGGCGCGGTCAACACGGTTATGCAGTCGTTTTTTCAGGCGCCTTATCCGGCTCGTTCTACCGTCGGCGTTGCTGCGCTACCGCGGGGTGCGCTCTTTGAAGTCGAAGCCGTGATGGTGCTTCCCGGTTGAGCCATGTCCGGTAGCCGGTCAGCGGCAGCGCCTCGATCCCAATCAAAACCAGCTTCTGCTGGCGAGGGGCTTGATGCACTGGCACGTCTGGGGATTCGACGCCCGGAAGATCTTCTGCTCCATCTGCCGCTGCGTTATGAAGACCACACGCGGCTGGTGTCGCTAGGCAGCCTGAGGCCCGGCGATAGTGGGCAGTTTGAGGGGCTGGTGCAATCCAGTCGTGTCGAGACCCGAGGGCGACGCGTGTTGCTGGTCGAGGTCGCCGACGACAGCGGCTCCATCAGCCTGCGATTCCTGAATTTTTACCCCAGTCAGGTGAGTCAGTTGACACCGGGCGTCCGCATACGGGCACACGGTGAGGTGCGGGGCGGTCTGTTTGGTCCCGAAATGATTCACCCGCGCTATCGGGTGGTGAGGCCGGGTACGCCTCTGCCCAAGCGCCTGACGCCGGTATACCCCAGCGTGGCCGGAATCAGTCAGTTGCTCATTCGGAATGAACTCGCTCGTGTGCGACGCACTTTGCGCTGGACTGAAACGGTTCATGCCGAGGTGATCCGTAATCTGGCGCTTCCGTCGATCGCGCAGGCACTCGATTTTCTGCATGAGCCGCCGGCGGATGTTTCAATGCAGGCGCTTGAGGCGCGCGAATTGCCGGCCTGGCGTCGCGTCATTTTCGATGAACTGCTGGCCCAGCAACTGTCCTTGCGTCGCGCTCGTGAGGCACGTGCCTCCCAGCAGGCATCGCCGCTGCCCAAACTCGAGCAGGTGCAGCGCCTGACAGCGGCTTTACCCTTTCGGCTGACCGCAGCCCAACAGCGGGCCTGGTCGGAGGTGTCGCGAGACCTGACTCGCACGCAACCCATGAACCGCCTGCTGCAGGGCGATGTCGGTAGCGGCAAGACCGTGGTCGCTGCGTTGGCTGCTGCGCAGGCGGTCGGCAGCGGGTTTCAGGCTGCCCTGATGGCACCGACTGAAATTCTGGCTGAGCAACATCTGCGCAAACTTAGCCCATGGCTTGAGCCCCTGGGAATACGGGTTGGCTGGCTGGCGGGGTCGTTGCGAGAGTCTGAGAAGCGTGCGGTTCGCGCCGCCGTGGCAGCCGGCGAGATAAATCTACTGGTCGGCACCCATGCGCTGATCGAGACAGGTGTGCAGTTTTTGCGCTTAGGGCTGGCCATCGTCGATGAGCAGCATCGCTTCGGAGTGGCCCAGCGTCTGGCCCTGCGCTCTGGCGGCGGCAGTCGGCTGGCACACCAGCTCATGATGAGCGCAACGCCTATACCGCGTACGCTGGCTATGAGCTATTACGCCGACCTCGATGTGTCCGTTATCGACGAGCTGCCGCCAGGCCGAACGCCGGTCGACACGCGCGTCTTGCCGGATCCGCGCCGAGGCGATCTCATCGAGCGGGTACGGGGGGCCGCCGAACAGGGGCGGCAGATTTATTGGGTGTGCCCACTGGTGGAAGAGTCCGAGGCACTCGATCTTCAGACGGCGATCGATACGCATGCCGCGCTGGCCGAGGCCCTACAACCGGTATCGGTCGGTCTGGTCCACGGGCGACTGAGTTCGGCTGACAAACAGGCCGTCATGGATGGATTTACTCGAGGTGAGATTCAGGTCTTGGTGGCGACAACGGTCATCGAGGTGGGTGTCGATGTACCCAATGCCTCACTGATGGTGATTGAGCATGCTGAGCGCTTTGGTTTGGCGCAACTTCATCAGTTGCGAGGCCGAGTGGGACGAGGCGCGGCACGCAGTGCGTGCGTGCTGCTGTATTACCCGCCTCTATCGCCGGCGGCTCGCGAGCGACTGCAGGTTATGCATGACACCACGGATGGCTTCGAGATCGCACGCCACGATCTGCGTCAGCGCGGGCCCGGTGAGTTTCTCGGTGCCCGTCAGTCGGGTCAGGCCTTGCTTCGTTTTGCCGATCTTGAGCGCGATGCTGATCTGGTTGAAGCGGCGCGCGATTACGCCGCGCGGATGTTGCGCGAGGATCCCGAACAAGCCGCGGTTCATGTGACGCGCTGGCTGGGTGAGCGCGAGGATTACCTCAAGGCCTGAAACGGCCATGGCATCATGCCTCAGCCGGCATGCCAAGCCTGCACGAAACGCGTTGCGCGTGCGGCCACCTCGGCCGCCCCCAGTCCCGGGGTGT
>JBIKMC010000098.1:0-11467 GCA_044359405.1 Burkholderiaceae bacterium | reverse complement strand
CGCGACGGATACCCATCCACCGATTCGATTTCCGGCGGCCGTGCTTGCCTCTTCTCGCCATGCGCGGGCCCAGGCGCTGCTGAACTTTTTGGCCAGCGAAGAGGCCTGGTCACACTTTGCAGCGTTTGGGTTTTCAAGGCCCACGCCATGACCCTGCCACCTGAAGCCGGCGCCGCCCTGTGGCTCACCCTCAAGGTGGCCGCTGTGGCGACCCTGCTGGCGCTTCCACCGGCCGTCCTGACCGCCTGGCTGCTCGCGCGAACCCGCTTTCGCGGCCGGCTGCTGCTTGACGGGCTGGTTCATCTGCCGCTGGTGTTGCCGCCCGTGGTGACGGGCTACGCGCTTCTCATGCTCTTCGGTCGCGAGGGGTGGATGGGACGCTGGCTCGACGAGAGTCTGGGTATCGTCCTGTCCTTCCGTTGGACCGGGGCCGCCTTGGCGGCGGCGGTGATGGGCTTTCCGCTGATGGTGCGTGCCATCCGCCAGGCCATCGAGGCGGTCGATCGCCGGCTTGAACACGCCGCTGGCGTCCTGGGTGCGCCACCGCTGGCGGTGTTTGCATCGGTGACCTTGCCGCTGGCTCTGCCGGGCGTGCTCGCCGGCATGGTTTTGTGCTTTGCCAAGGCGCTCGGCGAATTCGGTGCCACGATTACTTTTGTGTCGGCCATTCCGGGCGAGACCCAGACGCTGGCGGCGGCCATTTACGCTTTTACGCAGACGCCCGACGGTGATGAGGCAGCGCTGGCGCTGACCCTCGTTGCGGTGTGTCTGTCGCTCCTGGCGCTGCTGGCCTCGGAGTGGCTTTCGCGGCGCGTTCGGAGCGCAGCGTGACCGGGCATCCCTTTATCGATATCGATGTACGCCTGAATCGCGGCAATTTTTGCCTCGATTTGAGCTTGACCACTCAGGCGCGGGCAGTGGCGCTCTTCGGTCGGTCTGGCAGCGGCAAGTCAACCCTCATTCATCTGCTGGCCGGCTTGCTGCGTCCGCAGGAGGGACATGTACGCATTGGCGATCAGAGTCTCGTCGATATCGGCCAGGGCGTCTGGGTGCCGCCGCATCGGCGTCGTGTCGGGCTGGTCTTTCAGGATGCGTTGCTGTTTCCGCATTTGAGCGTTCAGGCCAACCTGCGCTTTGGCGCCTGGTTCGCGTCACGTCGGCAGCGTTCGAGCTTACATGTCTATGAACGCAGCGATCAGCGTTTTGCGGCGATCGTCGCGCTGCTTGGACTCAATGCGCTGCTCGGCCGAAAACCATCGAGTCTGTCGGGTGGTGAGCGCCAGCGAGTGGCCATTGGCCGCGCGTTGCTGGCTGACCCTGCCGTGTTGCTGATGGATGAACCCCTGGCTGCGCTGGATACCGAGCGCAAGCTGGAAATTCTTCCCTACATCCTGCGCTTGCACCGCGAACTGGATGTGCCCATCGTTTACGTGTCGCACTCGCCCGACGAGGTGGCCCGCATCGCGGCTGAGGTGGTTTTGATCGACGCCGGCAAAGTTACTGATCAGGGGCCACCCGGTGAGGTTCTGGCCCCCGCGTGGTCACGTGCCGAACGCAGCCGTTTTGCTGCGGTCTCAGTCATCGAGGCGCGAGTGCGCGAGTACGATGAAACCTACGGTCTGACGGTATTCGAGCATCCGGCTGGGCCCATCAGTCTCCCGGGCCGGATCGGGCGCCCGGGTGACCCGCATCGATTTGTAGTGCGGGCAACCGATGTCGCGCTGGCCGTGCAGCGTCCGCGTGACGTCAGCTTCCGCACGGTTTTATTTGGCCGTATTGCCGCCATCGAGCGTGACGACGGTCCGATTGTGCGGGTGGATATCCGTCTGCCCGGTGATGAGCGCATCGTGGCTTTGGTGACACGTAAAGCCGTGGATGAACTGGCGATCGATGCGGGTGATGACGTGTTTGCGATGGTCAAGGCGACCGCGCTGGATGAGCGCGCGCTACGCTAGCGGTCGACGCGCATGCGCGGATACAGGGCTGCGAAGTGCCCGTCCACCGCACGCTGTGCATCGGCCTCAAGCGCCCGGAAAGCGCGTATCAGCTCGTGCCCCAGCGGCGTGAGGTCGGCACCGCCCCCTTGTGCTCCACCGCTGGTCGCCGTCGTGACGGGCTGGTCAAAACAGCGATTCATGGAGTCGATGAGCAGCCATGCGCGCCGGTAGGACATGCCCCGCTCGCGACCGGCAGCGGCGATTGAACCGGTGCGCGCCACCGCTTCGAGCAGGGCGATCTTGCCTGGCCCAAGCCGGGTTTCGTCGGAGAACCGAAGGCGTATCGAAAGCGGGGAGGCGGCGTCACGCGTGCGCATGGCGTCGATGATAGCGCGCCACCCCGCCACCCAGCCTGGCTCAGCTTTGCTATCGTCCCCGCATGAACACTCCGCCGCAGGTCTCGCAGCCCACAGCGCCGGCACGATGCCGTCCGCGCCGGGCTGCATGGTTTGCCGGCGCGGGCCTGCTGATGTTGTTGATGCTGGCGTCGCTGTCGGTCGGGCGTTATCCGCTGGCGCCCGAGCAGGTTTATGCGTTGATCCGATGGGCGCTGGGCGGGCCGCCCCATAGTCTGGATGCGGCCACGGCGGCCGTGTTCTGGGAGCTGCGCATTCCGCGGACGATGGCGGCTTTGCTGGTGGGGGCTGCCCTGGCCAGCGCCGGAGTGGCTCTGCAGCGGGTCTTTCGCAACCCGCTGGCTGCTCCCGAACTGCTGGGTATTTCAGCCGGCGCAGCACTTGCCGCGGCGCTTGCCATGGCCCTGGATTCAGGCGTGATCGGGCTTCGCCTGTCGGCCTTTGTGGGGGGGCTGGCAGCGGCTGGACTGGTGTTTTCCATCGGCCCTATCCTGCCTCTGCGTGATCGTATGCTGGGGCTGGTTCTGACCGGCGTGGCCATATCGAGTTTTCTGGGCGCGCTGCTGGTACTGGTGATGGTCATGAGCGACCCACAGCGGGGCTTGCCCGCGATTACGTTCTGGATGCTGGGCAGTTTCGAGGCGATCACCCGAACGGACCTCGCGTGGCTTGGGCTGGGCTGTGTCGCCGGCATTGCACCCCTGTGGCTGCTGCGCTGGCGTGCGGACGCTTTGGCACTGGGCGATGACGAGGCGCGATCGCTGGGTATGTCGCCGCTGCGTCTGCGTGTGGCTCTGGTGGCCGCGGCAACCCTGCTCACCGCCGTATCGGTGGCCGCTGCGGGCATCATCGGTTGGGTTGCCCTGGTGGTTCCGCAGGCCGCGCGCTTGCTGGCTGGCGCCTCGCTCGGGCGCCTGTTGCCGGTGGCTGCCCTGGGGGGAGCCGGTTTCATGCTGCTGGTCGATACGCTGGGTCGGCTTGCGCCGGGTCCGGCGCTGCCGCCGGGTGCTGTGGCGGCTCTGGTGGGGGCGCCCGTTCTGTTTGCGCTCATGTTGAGACGTCATGGGTGACAGCGAGACCCTGCTCAGGGTGCACAAGCTGCGCTTCGGCCCCCCGGGCGCCGTGTCGCATGACGAGCTGTCCTTCGAGCTGAAAGCCGGCCAATGCGTGCTGGTTCTGGGCCCCAACGGTGTCGGCAAAACCAGCCTGCTGCGCTCACTGCTCGGGTTTTTGCCGATTCACTCTGGGCAGATTTTCTGGCGGGACCAGGGCTTGTCCTGCGTGAGTGCTGCACAGCTTTCGCGCACGGCGGCACTGGTTGCCCAATCCCTGTCTGAAACACCGGATTTCACCGTGTCGCATTTTGTGCTGCTCGGTCGGCTGGCTCGTCTGGGGCCTTATGCGGCGCCCGGTCACAGTGACCACCAATGCGTCGCCGCGGTTCTCGAGCGACTGGGTATCGAACGGCTGAGCGATCAGCCTCTGGATCGGCTATCAGGGGGGGAACAGCAACTGGCCCGCCTGGCCCGCGCGTTGGCGCAGCAAGCGCAGGTGCTGCTGCTGGACGAACCCGCGGCAAATCTGGATCCGGGCAATCAGGTCCGTCTGCTCAAGTTGCTCGCACAGCTGCGTCGTGAGGGCTTCGCGCTGATCATGAGTACGCATGATCCCTGGCACGCGGCCGGGCTGGCCGACCAGGTGCTCCTGGGTCTGCCACAGAGACGCTGGCTCCTTGGCCCGGCCGCCCGGATGCTCGGGCCCGACAGCTTGTCACGCGCCTATGGCGTCGAATTTGAGCAGGCGGTGACCGCCTCTGGTACGCGGGTGCCGCTGCCCTCCTGGTCGGTCGAAAGCCCGCGTCACCCGGCCAATTCTCGGCGGCTTTGATTTCCGCTCAGGGAAGATGCCCTCTCTGTTGCTTCGGATATGCAAATCCGTACATAGTCGCTATCATTCAACAAGATCCCGGGCCGGTGAAAGCGCGGGCTCCGAACAACAACCCAGGAGGCATTGATGCAGAAGTCCCTGCATATCAATCCGGACAAGTGCACCGGTTGCCTGCAGTGCGAGATGGCCTGCAGTTTCGAGAACTACGGCGTTTTCAACCCTGCCCAGTCCCGTATCAAGGTATTCGATTTCCACCACACCGGCCGCAAGGTGCCTTACACCTGCACGCAGTGCGACGAGGCCTGGTGTCTGCATGCCTGCCCGGTGGAGGCCATCAAGATCGATGCGGCCACCGGCGCCAAGACCGTTGCTGAAGACGTGTGCGTCGGCTGCAAGGTTTGCACCATTGCTTGCCCGTTCGGCACGGTCAACTATGTGCAGGAAACCGGCAAGGTCCAGAAATGCGATCTGTGCGGCGGTGAGCCGGCCTGCGCCGAAGCCTGTCCCACGGGTGCCATCACCTATGTGGATGCCAACTGGACGGGCCTTGATCGCATGAAGCAGTGGGCCGATAAGCTCGGCAATCAGGCGTCGGCCTGAGGCATGAAGTGTCGGCACGCCTGAGGGTGTGCCGCACCAAGCCTGTCGTAACGAATTCGAGGAGATAAACCTATGTCTTGGTCCGGAAAAATTCTGCGCGTGAATCTCACCCAGGGAACCTGCACCAGCGAGCCGCTGCGCATGGACTGGGCGCGCGACTACCTCGGCCAGCGCGGCCTGGGCACCAAATACTTCGTCGAAGAGGTCGATGCCAAGGTCGACCCCTTCTCGCCCGACAACAAAATCATCTGGGCCACCGGGCCGCTGACCGGAACCATGGCGTCCACCGGTGGCCGTTATTCGGTCATTACCAAGGGGCCGCTCACCGGTGCCATCGCCTGCTCGAATTCGGGTGGCTATTGGGGTGCCGAGCTCAAAATGGCGGGCTGGGACATGGTCATCTTCGAGGGTAAGTCGGCCAAGCCGGTTTACCTCAGCATTGTTGATGATAAAGCCGAGCTGCGCGATGCTTCGCACTTGTGGGGCAAAACGGTGTGGCACACCGAAGAGACGCTGAAGAAAGAACTTCAGGATCCGCTCACGCGGGTGTCCTCCATCGGCCGTGCCGGCGAAAACCTTGTGTTGTACGCAGCCATCGTCAACGATCTGCACCGGGCTGCCGGGCGTTCGGGGGTGGGTGCGGTTGCGGGTTCCAAGAACCTCAAGGCGATTGCGGTACGTGGTACCAAGGGCGTAGGCAATATCCGCGATCCCAAGGCCTTCATGAAGGTCACCGCCGAGAAGAAGAAAATTCTGCACGAGAACCCGGTGACGGGTCAGGGCCTGCCCACCTACGGCACCCAGGTTTTGATGAACGTCATCAATGAGACCGGGTCGCTGCCCACGCGCAACCATCGCGATGTGCAGTTCGAGGGCGCCAGCAAGATCTCCGCTGAGGCGATGCTCGAGAAACGTCCCAGCGACGGTAAATCGCATCTGGTCACCAATCAGGCCTGCTTTGGTTGCACCATCGCCTGCGGTCGTATTTCAAAGATCGACGAAAAGCACTTCTCGGTGGTCAACAAGCCCGAGTACTGGGGTGCCTCCGGTGGCCTTGAGTACGAAGCCGCCTGGGCGCTGGGCGCGGCGCCCGGCGTGTCCGATCTTGAGGCATTGCAGTACGCCAATCTGCTGTGCAACGAAGATGGCATGGACCCCATCTCCTTCGGCGCCACCCTGGGTGCGGCCATGGAGCTCTACGACCTGGGACTGCTGACTCAGGCCCAGACCGGCATTGAGCTCAAGTTCGGCTCAGCTGAGGCGCTGGTCAAGGCGGCCGAAATGACCGCTCGTGGCGAGGGCTTTGGTAAAGAGCTGGCTCAGGGTTCCAAGCGGCTTACCGCCAAGTACGGCCGCCCCGATCTGTCCATGTCGGTCAAGGGCCAGGAGTTCCCGGCCTATGACTCGCGCGGCATTCAGGGTATGGGTCTGACGTACGCTACGTCCAATCGGGGTGCCTGCCACCTGCGCTCATATACGGTGGCCTCTGAGATTCTGGGCGTGCCGGTGAAAACTGATCCGCTCACCACCGACGGCAAGCCCGAGTTGGTCAAGGCCTTCCAGGATGCGACGGCGGTTTTTGATTCATCGGGTACCTGCGTATTCACCACGTTTGCGTGGACGGTGGCCGATCTGGCCCCGCAGCTGCAGGCCGCCTGTGACGACGCCTTCACGCTTGAAAACCTCAACGTGATCGGCGAGCGCATCTGGAATCTTGAGCGTGATTTCAACAATCGCGCCGGGTTCACCCGTAAGGACGATGATCTGCCGCCCCGCCTGAAGAACGAGCCCGCCAAGGTGGGACCGGCCAAGGGTCTGGTCAACGGTATCGACAAAATGCTGCCCGAGTACTACAACGTGCGCGGTTGGGATACCGAGGGACGGCTCAAGCCTGAAACGCGTCAGCGTCTGGGCCTTTAAGTCTCGCGCGGCCGGCCGCGCTGCCTACAGCGGCGCGCTGGCCTGACGGGCAATTTCTGGGCGACCCAAGAGGGTCGCCCTTTTCGTCAGCGGTCGAGCCCGCGATTGGTCGATCGTTCTGCACTGTGGAGCGGCACATGAAACACGTCATCATCGGAAATGGCCCGGCCGGAGTGGTCGCGGCAGAGACCCTTCGCAAACATCGCCCAGCGGACGATATCGCGCTGATTGGTGATGAGCCGGTGGCGCCTTATTCACGGATGGCGATTCCGTACCTGCTCATCGGCAATATTGACGAAAAGGGCACTTATCTGCGCAAAGACCCGCAGCACTTTGAGCGCTTGAAAATCCGGCAGATCACGGGTCGAGTCACTGGTATTGACACCCAGGCGCGCAAGGTGGCCCTGTCTGAGGGCCAGGCGCTCGACTATGATCGGGTGCTGATTGCGACGGGCTCGGTACCGGTCAAGCCCCCCATTCCGGGCCTTGACTCGCCCTTTGTGCACCCCTGCTGGACCATGGCCGATGCCCGCAACATCATGCAGCTGGCCAAGCCGGGCGCGCGGGTGCTGCAGATGGGTGCGGGCTTCATCGGCTGCATCATTCTTGAGGCTCTGGCGCAGCGTGGTGTGAAGCTCACCGTGGTTGAGATGGGTGATCGCATGGTGCCGCGCATGATGGGGCCCGGTGCGGGCGGCATGATCAAGGAATGGTGCGAGAAAAAGGGTGTGCGCGTCTTCACCGGCACCCGCGTTGAGGCGATCGAGGCCGACAAGCCCGTGCGCGCGCGCCTGTCCAACGGCGCAACCGAAACTTTTGATCTGGTCATACAGGCCACCGGTGTTCGTCCCAATATTGGCTTTTTGTCCAACTCGCCCATCAAGTGCCTGCAGGGGGTCCTCACCGACGAACATCAGCAGACCTCGGTGGCGGGCATTTATGCCGCGGGCGATTGCGCTGAGGCTTATGACATGGTCAGTGGCACCACCCTGGTTTCGGCCATTCAGCCCAATGCGGTTGATCAGGCCTATATAGCGGCCATGAACATGAGCGGCCGCCTTGTGGCGTCCCGTGGGGTCACGCAGATCAATGTGCTCGATACCCTGGGTCTGGTGTCGACCTCATTTGGTCGCTGGCAGGGCGTACCCGGGGGCCAGCATGTCGAACTGGTTGATCGCGACCACTTCCGGTATCTGCGTCTTGAGTTCAAAGATGATGTGCTGGTGGGCTCCAACAGTCTCGGAATGACCGAGCATGTGGGTGTGCTGCGCAATCTGGTCGAGGGCGGCGTGAAACTCGGGTCGTGGAAGGATGAGCTGCTGCAGGATCCCACCCGTCTCATGGAGGCCTACCTTGCCAGCGCGCAGGACCAGTCAAACTGGCAGGGGCGGGCCCGCGGCTCGGCCAAGGCCTGAGCACGATTGCAGTCGGGTTTTGTCGTGAGTATTCAAATCACCTTCAAACTGTTTGCGATGTTGGCCGATCATTTACCGCAATCGGTCGACGGCCACGTGCGCCAGGGTAATGCCATCGCTCTTGACGTGCCTGAGGGAACGACCGTGCAGGCGGTCATCGACCGCTTCAGCCTGCCTGCCAAGCTGGTTCATCTGGTGCTGATCGACGGTCGCTACGTCGAGCGTGCTGAGCGCGATACGCGCATGCTCGCGGCCGGAGAGACCCTGGCCATCTGGCCGCCCATCGCGGGTGGCTGATGCCTGACTTTGGGGATCATCGCATCATGGCCTGCACGCGGGCCGACCTGCAGCGCTGGTTGTGTGAATTCATCGGTGACCCATCGCTTCAGGTTGGCGATCGTGCGCTTGAGCTGGCTCTTGAAGGCTTCAATCTCACCTTAAATACCCGTGAACTGCCGCCTCGACGCATCGCGCTGCTGCGCATCGAGCAGCTTGAGGTGTGGTTTGACTACTCGACTGAGGCCGCTGATCGGGCACGCGACTGGATTGCCCGATTTGACCGTCACACGCAACGTGGTGGTGGCTGAGCGGCGGACCCGTCAACATCAGATCACCCGCACGCCCACGGCGATGAAGTCCCCGTCGGCACGCGCATTCAGATTCAGTACGCCGCGCCCGTCGTTCAGACCGCAGTCACCGTCATGACCGTGCCCGACCCAGGGTAGTGGCCCCAGTGTGTTGCGGGGTCTGAGCTGGTCTTTGCCCTGGATGAACGCTTTGGGGCGAAAATCGGTACTGACCGTAGCCGCTTTGAGCGCCTCGTCGTTCATCGCCTCGACAAACGCCTGTACTGACTTCACCTGACCTGACTCATCGCGGGCGGGGATACGGCCCACGGCGGTGTGCCAGGCATCCGTACGCGGATCGTAGAAAAAGCCGTTATGGGTCAGCACGATGCTGTGCGTCTCATCAGTCCACGCGTTGACGAAGCAATCGTCGAGTAATTGCCAAGTCGCGTTGTCTGTCAGTCGTTCGCGGGCGAAGCCGCCCCACTGGTAGTAATTAGCGTTGGTGGCAGCGCCTGGCGGGATATCGATCACGGCGTCGTGATTGCCACGTAAAAAAACGGCACCGCGCCGATGCAGCGCTCGGATGGCTCGTTCAATCGCCCCGCCCTGATTGGTCAAGCGGTCGGCCAGAATGTCGCCCATGAAGACCAGTTGCTGTGCTGGGATGGCGTTGTTGTCTTCGATCTGAGCCGCGATTGAAGCCTCGAGAGCGGTGGCGATGTCCTTGAGTTGCAGGCCGACGATTGGGTCACCCTGAAAATCTGCGATGGACTGAGCCGAGGCCTTGCACATCGCCACGCCCTCGCTAAGCAGCACCGCCAGCATCAGTGTCTGCTCGTTATCACTGGGGTGCCAATAGCCGGCGCCCCAGGCGGCCAGGGCCAGCCTGAGCAGACTGCCATCGGCGTCGCCGACCAGCATCAGGGGGCGCGCAGTGTCGGTCGGTCGTTGCAGATCGACCGTGGGCGGGCTGAGCAATGCGCCGAAATGCCGACGCAGGAAACTCGGTGAAAGCAGGTCGGGGTCGTTTTCTTCAAGGCGGGCGTTGTGACGGCTCTGAGCCTCATCGATTCGATCAAGAAAGCGTGCAATGTCAGGCTGATCGCTGTTCGATTGCGCGGCCTGAACCGGCGGATTGGATTCAGGCTGTGCGCGAGCGATGTCGGACCCGAGGGCATGTGGGCTGGACTGAGCCTTCGCATGTGCCGACTCGACTCCGATGACACTGCGCTTGGCTTGCTGAGGCTCGGTCAGAAAGCGCGCGCTGAAGGCGTCGCTACCGGGCACGATCGAGGCACGCAGCTGGATCATCAGGTCGGCACGCTCGGTCTCGACTTCATGGTGGGCGTCCTGGAAAGCCTGCCGCGCGACATCTTCGATAAACGAGGCCGCAGAGCGGTTGGCTTCGTTTAGGCGCTGCGACGCACGTACCGACAGGTTCTCGCAATCGATATCGCCGAGCATAGCGCCGTTGGGCACCGCATCGCGAACCTGTGCAATGAGGCTGGTGTACGCGCGATTACCGAGGCGCCTGGCGGCCTCTTCGGCGCTGACATGCAGGCTTCCGGCTAAAACCGGCGTCACTGACAGCGGAAAGGTGTTGCCGAATTCGGGTGGTAATGGCCACTTATCCGGTGCGCCCAGCCGCAGATCGGCCTCGGCACTCATCACCCGGACTTCAGAATCGGTAGCTGCGGGAGGCCATGGCTGGCCTGATCTCAGATGCGTCAGCGGTACTTCAAGCGCGATGCGGGTCCGCAGCGCGGCTTGAAGGCACCAGCGCGTTCGCCCACTCAGAGTCGATTGCACGGGACCCAAGGTATGGGCCCCATGCTGAAATGAGTACGCAAGTGGGTTAGGGCCGGGCGGCAGAACGGCGAAGTTCTCATAGACCTCAATCCGCAGCACGATCTGCTCGCCTCGCTCGATCCAGTCCGCCTTGAAAACAGGTGCCTTTGACAGACTCAGTGTGGTAGGTGCGGTTGCGCCTGACTGCGCCAATTGGGCGGACAACAGCGCGTCGATGGTTGCCGGACTCAGTTGTAGCGCTGCCATTCCCTTAAGCAGATGGGTGATGCGTTGCTCGAGTGTCCCCTCAGGGGTACCGGGTGGTAACTCAGGTCGGATGTGTCTGATCAGTGCCTTCGCGCTCAGGGAAACACCGGCCGGCAGGTTGGTATTTCCCCTGGCCGCTGGGCTTGCCAGTCGCTGCCTGAGCGCCTGAAGTTCTGGCTCGGAAGCGGTTGCATGGCCCAGGCGATGCAAGTCGCTGGCGGGCTCGGTCGCGCCGTCGGCCGGCGAGATTTCGCGCAGCAGTTCGCGCAGATAAGGCCGTAGCGCCTCGGGCTTGGGCGCGCGATGCAGAGCGCGACGTTGCAAAAGATAGGCCTGAAGCTGCTGAAAGGCTGTGGACTGCTCGGCCTCATCGCGTGACCTGAAGGCCGAGCGCGCCAGTTCAATCAGGGCGGTACTGGTGTTCTGGATCTTGGCGCTGCGCGAGAACCAGTGCCGCGTTTTGCCGTGATAGATCAGGCGCATTCCGCCTTCGAGGTTGGTGGTGCCCACCAACTTTACGTAGCGGCCGCTACCACGACTTTCGTCGGCCAGCGCCCGCAGAATTCGGCGGCTGCGGTTCTCCCAGTGCGGTTTGCCAGCCGCTGCAGCAGCTGGGTTGCCGCCGGGCGGTTGCTCGGCCGCCAGCAGTGCCGCTTTGAAGTTCTGCT
>JBIKMC010000367.1:0-3295 GCA_044359405.1 Burkholderiaceae bacterium | reverse complement strand
ACCCGCTGCAAAAATCTCGATGCGCAGACGGGCCAGGTCGCGGCCCTGCGAACGCAGCGCCTCATGCAGACGCCACTGCATGGCCAGCGCCATTTCAACGCCGCCGGCGCCCGCACCCACGACGGCTAGCGTCCATGAACGGTCTTCGCTGCACACCCTCTGCAGCAGGCTGAGCCAACGCTGATTGAAGCGCGCGATGGGTTTAACCGATACCACGCGTTGACTGGTGGCCATGCGGGCGGGGAGCGTCGGGGTCGATCCGGTATTGATGGAGACCAGGTCGTAGTCGATGGCTGGACGATTCCTCAGTTGCACGCGTTGTGCCGCGCGGTCGATGCCGACGACCTCATCCTGAAGAAAGCGCACGCCCGCCCAGGCGCAAAGCCGCACCAGGTCAATATGGACTTCATCAAAGCTGTAGTGGCCGGCGATATAGCCGGGCAGCATCCCGGAGTAGGGCGTGTCGACATCGGTGCAGACCAGGGTGATGCGCAGCCCCGGCACGGGCTTCATGGCGAACATGCGAACGACGCCGACATGGCTGTGACCGCCGCCAATCAGCACCAGATCGCGAAGTACGGGTTGAGTGTTGTCTTGCATGCAGAAGATCTGTACGAAGGATTTGTGATGCGTGTTGCGACCTGTATACCTCGGATGTCTGATCTGAACCAAATTCGCGCTGGAGAAACCTTGGTTCGTGCCTGCATCCGTCAGGTATTTACGGCAAAGTTTTGATGGGGCGCAAAAGTTGCTGCGCTTTCTACCGGAGGACTGCCGCATGACTATTCGAGCTTTCGTCAGTGGGGTGCCGCTGCCACGGACCCGTGTCAGCGCTTTGGCGCGGGGGCTTACAGCGGTCCCGCTCCTGGCAGGATCCTTGCCGTTTCAGCCAGGCGGTCGGGAATGGCCGCGGAGGGCGAGCGTCGGGCACCGAAGGCTTGCGAAGACGAGCGCCGCGAGAAGGGAATCGCCCAACCGTGTAGGCTTGTGCTTCGCTGATCACGGAGATCCCCATGCCCTACGCCACCTGTCGCGACGGTGTCGCGCTGTATTACGAGCAAGCCGGCAGCGGCACGCCCATCATCTTCATTCATGAGTTCGCGGGTGACTGGCGCGCCTGGGAGCCACAGATGCGGCACTTCTCGCGCTACTTCCGCTGCATCACCTACAGTGCGCGCGGATTCAAACCTTCGGCGGTTCCGGCTGACGCTGCGCAATACTCACAAAATCATGCGCGTGATGATGTGATCGCTGTCCTGGATCACCTGGGTATCGACAAGGCTCATGTGGTGGGTTTGTCCATGGGTGGTTTTGCCGCCCTGCACGTGGGTATGCACTATCCGCAGCGGGTGAGTTCGCTGGTGATTGCCGGCTGCGGCTATGGCGCTGCACCAGGCGATCGTGAAGCCTTTCGCCAAGAATGCGAAGCGGCTGCGCAACGTTTTGAAAACGACGGCGAGGCTACTGGACGGCAATACTGTATTGGCCCCACCCGGGTGCAGTTTCAAAACAAAGATCCGCGTGGCTGGGCTGAATTTGAGCGCCAGATGACCGAGCATGATTGGGCGGGGCAGGCCAACACCATCCGTGGTGTGCAGATGCAGCGCCCCTCGCTGTTTGAACTGGTCGACGACATGAAGCGCATCACCGCGCCCACGCTCATCGTCACCGGCGATGAGGATGACCCCTGCATCGAACCGTCGCTGTTGATGAAACGCAGCATTGCCAGCTCAGGCCTGGTGGTGCTCCCGCAAACGGGGCATACGATCAACCTCGAAGAGCCCGAAGCCTTCAACCGCGCCCTACAAGACTTTCTGCTGAAGGTTGAAACCGGCCGCTGGACTGCGCGTGATCAGCGCTCAGTTGCCGCCGGCATTTTGGGGTTTCGCAAGTAGGCGGGTTCAGATAATGCCCCGCGCCCGCAGGCCGGCGATGGCGGCGTCGTCATAGCCGATCTCGCGCAGGATCTCGTCGGAATGCTCGCCATGCTCGGGCGTTGCGCGAGCCATGGTGGCCGGCGTGCGTGACAGCTTGGACGCCTGATTGACCAGTTTGAGCGTGCCTAGCCGGGGATGCTGCACGGGAACGGCGGCCTGGATGTGCTGCACCTGCGGGTCATCAAACATTTGGCCGATGTTGTAGATGGGGCCGCACGGTACGCCGGCCGTATTGAGCGCCTCGATCCACTCCGCAGTCGTGCGGGTCTTGAAGGTTTTGCCCAGCTCGCGATTGAGTTCGACCCGATTGCGCGCTCGGCTTGGGTCATCGATAAACTCGGGCCGCGCGGCCAGGTCGCTGCGACCCATCACGTCGCAGAGCCGCTGCCAGATCACTTCACCGGATGCGCCTACGTTTAGATGCCCATCGGCGGTGGCATAGGCTGAGGTCGGCATGGACGTCGGGTGATCGTTGCCCACCTGGGGGGCAATTTCACCCTTCATAAGAAAGCGGGCGGCCTGAAAATCCAGCAGTGCAATCTGCGCCATCAAGAGGCTGGATTGCACCCATTGACCTTCACCGGACTGTTGGCGCTCCCAGAGGGCCGTGAAAATGCCCAGCGCCGCATACAGGCCCCCGGCCATGTCGGCAACGGCTGCACCGGCCCGCGTGGGCCCGGTCTCGGGAAAGCCGGTCACCGACATCAGGCCACCAATGCCTTGGGCGATCTGGTCGAACCCGGGACGCTTGCCATAGGGGCCATCTTGTCCAAAGCCCGAGATCGAGGCCAGAATGATCCGGCGGTTCACGGCCCGTAGCGATTCATAGTCGATGCCGAGCCGGAACTTCACGTCAGGCCTAAAGTTTTCCACCACGACGTCGGCGGTCTCCACAAGCTTCAGCAGGATGTCGCGGCCCTCCGGGGCCTTCATGTCCAGCGTCATGGCTCGTTTGTTCCGATGCAGGTTCTGCATATCGAAGCCGTGGCGCGGTCCGCTCATGGTGTCGGGGTCAATCGCTTCGATCTTGATGACATCGGCACCGAAATCGGCGAACTGCTTCACACAGGTGGGGCCCGCGCGTACCCGAGTGAGGTCGAGGATGCGGAGGTCTTTCAAGGCGGTGGCAGCGGGCATATGGGGCATGTTGAACCTTCATGTCAGCAAAAAAGCCGAAATCCTGGACGGGAGCCAGACGGCCGATCGGTAATAATCGCTCAATTCCCAGCAACCGGAGTCTGACATGGAGATGCACGCAAGCCGAGCCCTGCCCGTTTCGGTGGATGAAGCCTGGCGCGCGTTGAACGATCCCGAGATTCTCAAGGCCAGCATTCCGGGTTGCGAGCGTTTCGAACCTG
>JBIKMC010000366.1:0-3314 GCA_044359405.1 Burkholderiaceae bacterium | reverse complement strand
GTCGCGGTGGCCCAGTATGTGTACGGCCAACTTGTAGATGCCAGGCTGAACCGCCGTGATCAAGGAATCCACGGCCTCCAGGCTGCCCGCGAGTGCATCGCGCAGCGTCGCGGGATCAGGTTCGCAGATCCTCACGATGGATTGGCCCCCTTCACCCATGCCCCGCCCGCATCCTGACCAGGCAGCAGGATGGGTGCGTCGAACCACTCCAAACTCGCGGGCTGACCATATTCCTTCAGCACGCGGTCGCGCCAAGCCGGCGTGAACCAGGCGTTGGCACTCGCTTCGTCTTTCCAAATATAAATGCCACCGAATTTCCCGTCGGCCGTCGTGATGAAGTACTTGCGCAGAAGACCGGGCACCCTTTGAAAGCTGGGAACGGCGGCAGCATAGCCTTGTGCAATTCGCTCCTTGCTGACGCCTGCTGGTATGGAAATCTCAACAACCGTGGCGACAGCGGAACTGTTGGCGTTGGCCGGCGTGCCACCGGGCGTGTTGTCCAGGGCCAGCACCACCTCGAAGACCCGCACATTGGCCGCCGCCCCGCGCTCCTGTTTAACCCGCTCGAACCACTGGGGGGTGAACCATGATCGAGCAGCGTCAAGGTCTTTCCAAAGGTAGATCCCGCCGTAGTGCCCATCGGCTTTGTCAAAGGAGAAAGCCTTGAAGTTCAGTCCTGCAATCGCCTGGTACTGAGGGATGGTGTCGCGCATCTTGCTCGTCACCAAGAACCGGGGGGCATACCAGGGCGTCGGAACCTTCACGACGACTGCAACGGGTAGGTTCGCCGAGAGCCCGGCCCCAAAGTTTTGCTCGGCCATTGCGGGCATGCTGATGGCCGACACTGCTGCTGCGACAGTGGCTGCGGCTGCGAATGACCTGAAACCTGCCATGAGAGTCTCCTTTACGACGGGGCCGGTTTGGCCCCTCTGAAGACTTAGACAAGGGACGATGAGGCTTTGTGACAGTCGCATGACCCCTTGGTTCTCGGTCACAGGATTAGCTTGAATGAAGGCACCCGCCTCGACGCCAAACTTGGCAACATCATGGACACGTGAAATCGTCGGATGTTCTGGGTCGCCCATGAGGGGCGATTTGAGCCGTTCGTTCACCCAATCGACCGATCATTCAAAAACGCTGGTATTGCGACTGCAACTTTCCCTACAATGATTGTTCGTCGGCATGAGTGTTTGCAGAAGAATCGTTCCGACGCCCCATCAACCTTAGCAATAGGGAAGCATTCCATGTCACTTCTTCGCTTTTTTGCAGCATGTTCCATGTCGACCATAACGCTTGGGGTAACTGGCACGTCCTTGGCTCAGACCGAGACGCGCGGCTTTTATGCTACGGTCTACGCGCAAGCAAGCAATCTCGGTTCCACGACTTTCGATGAGGCTGGCAATGCAGGCTTCGGCTCCGGTTTGAAGGCTAGCTTTGGCAGCGGAGCGGGTCTGGGCGGCGATATCGGGTTTCGTTACGGCAATGGTTGGGCATCCGAGCTTGAATGGAACTGGCGCCGCCACAACCTCAAGTCGCTCAATCGAGGTGGATCCACCCTCGCGTCCAGTGGGGACTTTGCTTCCAACATCATTTTCCTCAACGGACTCAGACGTTTCATCGGCCAGGCGGGTGGCTGGACACCCTACGTGGGTGCAGGCCTGGGATGGGTTCAGGAGATTGATTTCGATATCAACTCGGCCGGTACAGACCGCGCTTGGTCCAAGCAAGGCAAGGTCGCTGTCCAGCTGATCGGGGGCGCCGAGATCCCGCTCGGCAACGCCTGGAGACTGGCCGCAGACATTCGCATACTGCGCGTTGGTGGCGTTGAATTGCCCGCAGAAGAGGGAGTGACCGGTCGACTCAGCCAGCCACGCTACAACCCCGTCTCTGTTCAAGTGGGACTACGACGGGCGTTTTGATCAGGACGGACCTTGAGCGCCATGGGATGCGGGGAGCGTGTCTTCGAGTCGCGCGCCATCGCCGAATCGCGCCACTGCATCCGCTTTTCGTCGACGGCTGACGGGGACTTCGCGGCCGTCGCTCAACTCACAGATGGCAGCCTCACCACGGCGCCTTAAGATCCGAACATGCCTGGTATTCACCCACCATGAGCGATGCACCCGCATACCTGCACTGCCTTCAGCATCTTCCACCTCTTGCAAACTGCCCAGTACCAGCGCGGAGCCTCGGGTGGTCCAGACACGCAGGTATTGAAGCTCGGACTTAACAGCTATTACATCATGACCCAGTTCTAGAGGCAGCGCTTTACGCCAGTTCCGCTCAACGCTGAGTTCGGTGAACTCAAGTGCTTGCGACTTGAGCTCCAGCATTTCATCGACACCCTCGTTGGTGATTCGAACCAACGGCGGCACCAGACCTGGAAGGCGAGGCCAGGATATCAGCGCCCAAGCCGCGATTACCGGGCCTGAAATTTCCAGCCATTCGTCGAGCAACTCCGCCCATACGGATGTCTGCTGCAGGCTGATGGGCTCATCAGCGTCAAACGTTTCAGCAAATCCCAACACCTCCTGCATCAGCCCCTCGTCGATCAGCCAGTAGAGCGGCGTCAACACTGCTGCGCCCATGAAACCACTCATCACAACGAGGGACCACAAAGGCATTCGCCCCCGTTGGTCAGCTCTACTTATCAGCAACAGCGTCGCCTGTAGAACAGTCAGCCCTACTGCGATCTGCAATGCCCAGAAGAGCGACATCCATGGCCAAGGGGCATGGAAGCCTGGGTCTGGTGCCAACGCCATCACCAGTGCCCAGAGTGCAAATCCGGTAGCGCCCAGGTAAGGGATGATTGAAGGCCTGTTGGCTGATGCGGCTTGGATTCGCATGACCCTATTATTGATGGAATCCATGAACCAACTCAGTTGCTGATGCTTGGCGCCGAGCGAAGGTATTCACGTGACCCAACCTGCTGCAGCAGGAACCGGGCGGTTGACTCGGCCGAGATCGACAACCCAAGTCCGCGACCATCGGCACTCACCCGCAGCGGCGTGTCAGGGCCTTCCAGGATACTGGGCAGTCGAACCGACACCCACTCGACAGTACTCGCGCGCAACAACGCCTCCATACGGTTTTTGTCCTCGATGATGGGAAGTAACCAGCGAAGAAAGAGCGGTATCACAAAACGGTTGGCGAACCAGCTGCCACTGCCGCCCGCTCCGACATTGGACATGCAAACGATGCGGGGAACGCCTTGGCTTTGCATTGCTTCGAGGACGAGCCGGACCGAGTCCGAAATAAGGGTGGTGGGCTTGCCGTCACCCTTGCCCCCGATGCCCAGGCAATGAATCACGGCATCG
>JBIKMC010000365.1:0-3335 GCA_044359405.1 Burkholderiaceae bacterium | reverse complement strand
GTTGCCGACAGGCGCACACCCATGGGTTTGTGGGCTGGCCAGGCTGCGCGCATGGCCGCGAACACCGCGAGCGGAAAGCGCATGCGGTTTTCAAGGCTGCCGCCGTATTCATCCTCGCGTTGATTGGCAATCGGCGATAGAAACTGGTGCAGCAGATAACCATGCGCCGCATGCAGTTCGACCGCGTCGAAACCGAGACGGTCGGCGCGTTGGGTCGAGTCGACGAAGTGAGCCAGCAGCGATTGCAGATCATCCTGAGTAAGTGCTCGAGGGGGCGGTTCATGCTCGCTGACCGCGAGAGCGCTGGGCCCCGCAGGCTGCCAGCCGCCGACCTCTGGACGCACTAGTGCGCCGCCCTCCCACGGCCGGGCGCTTGACGCCTTGCGGCCCGCGTGCGCGAGCTGTATGGCCATTCGCATGGGCGCGACGCGCCGTAGTGTTTGCATCAGCTCGCTCAGTGCGGATTCAGTCGCATCGTCATACAGACCGACGCATCCCGCCGTGATGCGGCCACTGGGCTCGACCGCCGTGGCCTCCACGATCAGCATGCCAGCGCCGCTGACCACGTACTGGCTCAGATGGGCCAGGTGCCAGGGCTGAACCCGACCGTCGAGCGCCGAGTACTGGCACATGGGTGCCACAACCACCCGATTGGGCAGACTGAGCGATCGCAAGCTGAGAGGACTGAACAGGCGGCAGGTCATGGAATGGGACTCCAGGGTCGAGAGCAAGGGACTTGAAATCTTAGCGTCTGCCCACAACTCAGACGACATAGACGCCTGGCGGGTCGGGGCCTTTTATCAGAGTCTTGACGCCAGTACGGACAAAGCGCGTCCAGCCGGAGGCTCACCATGCGACTCGACAAACTCACCACCCAATTTCAGCAGGCTCTGGCCGAGGCGCAAAGCCTGGCGCTGGCCAACGACAATCAGTACATCGACCCGCTGCACCTGCTCGTGGCCGTTGTTTCGCAGCCTGATGGCTTGGGTAAAGCGCTGCTCGAGCGCGCCGGGGTCCGAGTCGCATCGCTTAAGTCCGCGGCTGAGGCCGGCATCAAGCGCCTGCCGCAGGTGTCCGGGACGGGGGGCGAAGTCCAGGTGGGGCGTGAACTCATCGCGCTGATCAATCTGTCAGAAAAAGAGGCTAACAAGCGTGGTGATCAGTTCATAGCCACCGAAATGTTCTTGCTGGCGTTGTGCGATGACAAAGGCGAAGCCGGTCGAACTGCGCGCGAGGCGGGGCTTGGCCGAAAACCCCTTGAAGCGGCCATTTCAGCCGTGCGAGGTGGTGGCAGTGTCAACAGCGCCGATGCCGAGGGACAGCGGGAGGCCCTCAAGAAATACACCATCGATCTGACCGAGCGGGCGCGCCAGGGCAAGCTTGATCCGGTGATCGGGCGCGACGATGAAATCCGTCGCTCCATTCAAATTCTGCAGCGTCGTACCAAGAACAATCCGGTTCTCATCGGCGAGCCGGGGGTTGGCAAAACCGCCATCGTCGAGGGGCTGGCGCAACGCATCGTCAATGGTGAAGTACCTGATTCGCTCAAGGACAAGCGGGTACTGGTGCTCGACATGGCGGGGCTTCTGGCGGGAGCTAAATTCAGGGGCGAATTTGAAGAGCGCCTCAAGGCCGTGCTGAAGGAAGTGGCGCAGGAAGAGGGGCGTACCATCGTCTTTATTGACGAGATCCACACCATGGTCGGCGCGGGCAAGGCCGAGGGTGCCATGGATGCCGGCAACATGCTCAAGCCGGCGCTGTCTCGTGGTGAGCTGCACTGCATTGGCGCGACCACGCTCGATGAGTATCGCAAATACATCGAGAAAGATGCTGCCCTGGAGCGGCGTTTTCAAAAAGTGCTGGTGGGTGAGCCCAGTGTTGAGGCCACGATCGCAATTCTGCGAGGCCTGCAGGAGAAGTACGAGCTTCATCATGGGGTTGATATCACTGATCCAGCCATCGTCGCTGCGGCTGAACTGTCCAACCGCTACATCACCGATCGATTCCTTCCCGACAAGGCGATTGATCTGATCGATGAGGCTGCGGCACGCATCAAAATGGAAATCGATTCGAAGCCCGAATCCATGGACAGACTTGATCGCCGAATCATTCAGCTCAAGATCGAGCGGGAGGCGGTCAAGCGCGAAAAAGACGAAGCCTCGCGCAAGCGGCTTGAGCTGATTGAGCAAGAAATTACCCGGCTCGAAAAAGAGTATGCCGACCTTGAGGAGATTCTGCGCGCCGAGAAAGCGGCTCTGCAGGGCAGCGCACAGATCAAGACCGAAATCGACCGATTGCGGCTCGAGATGGCCGAGTTACAGCGCAAGGGGCAGTTCGACAAGCTGGCCGAGATTCAGTATGGACGTCTGCCCGAGCTTGAAGGGCGTCTCAAGTCGGCCAGCGAAGCTGAGGCCGGTCGTGGCAAGGGCGATGATTCGCGTCCCCGTCTGCTTCGAACGCAGGTCGGTGCTGAGGAAATCGCCGAAGTGGTGTCGCGAGCGACGGGTATTCCAGTGGCCAAGATGATGCAGGGTGAACGCGAGAAACTGCTGCGCATGGAAGATCACATGCACAAGCGGGTGGTTGGACAGGAAGAGGCCCTGCGCCTGGTCGCCGATGCCATCCGACGCTCGCGTGCTGGTTTGGCCGACCCGAATCGCCCGTACGGATCCTTCCTCTTTCTGGGGCCTACCGGCGTTGGAAAGACCGAGTTGTGCAAGGCCCTGGCCGAGTTTCTTTTTGACTCGGAGGAGCACATGATTCGCATCGACATGAGCGAGTTCATGGAGAAGCACTCCGTAGCCCGACTCATCGGTGCCCCGCCAGGTTATGTGGGGTACGAAGAGGGCGGCTACCTCACTGAGGCGGTACGCCGCAAACCGTATAGCGTGATCTTGCTCGATGAAGTCGAGAAGGCGCATCCGGATGTATTCAATGTCCTGCTGCAGGTCCTTGACGATGGGCGCATGACAGACGGACAGGGGCGTACAGTCGACTTTCGCAACACGGTCATCGTCATGACGTCCAATCTTGGTTCGCATGAGATCCAGCGAATGGCCGGACAGGAGCCCGAGCTCATCAAGGAAGCTGTCATGGGTGAGGTGCGCCGTCACTTCCGGCCCGAATTCATCAATCGAATTGATGAGATCGTTGTGTTCCACGCGCTGGGTACCGACCACATCCGCAATATCGCTCGCATTCAGCTCAAGCGGCTCGAGCAGCGACTGGCTGAGCGCGAGATGACTCTGTCGGTATCGGAAGCCGCGCTTGAAGAGGTCGCCAAGGTTGGTTTCGATCCCTTGTACGGTGCGCGACCCCTCAAGCGTGCGATTCAG
>JBIKMC010000364.1:0-3337 GCA_044359405.1 Burkholderiaceae bacterium | reverse complement strand
CTGATTATGTGCGTGCGCTCCAGCAATGGGAGCAATCGCTGCAGTCACCCGTGCAGGCGCAGACGCTGGCTCTGTGGCGGCAGCGTATTCTGGCGGCCTGGTCGCCGCTGGCCCAGCAGCTGTCAGCGCCCATGGCCGAACTGGCACTCAGCCTCAAGCCCGCCCAGATCGACCGGCTTGAGGCGCGGCTGGCCGAAGGTAGCGCTGAGCTGCGCGAGAAATACCTGCCCGATGATGCCGCTCGTCGGATTGAAGCGCGGGTTGAGCGCTGGAAAAAGCGCATGGAATTTTTTCTGGGCGACGTGAGTGCCGATCAGCTTCGCGCCCTGCGACGACTGGCTGCCGAGCAGCCGTCCGACGAGTCGTCGTGGATGGCCGAGCGTGAGGTCCGCAGCCGTGCGCTGGTGGCGCTGCTGCGTCGGATTGAGCGCGAAAAGCCTGCGCTGGCACTGGCTCAACAGTGGTGCGCTCAGTATCTCGAAAGCTTGTGGGCGAGCGACGATCCCGCTCGACGCGCGCGCATCGAGGCTGCCAACGAGCGTACCGATCAGGTGTCGGCTTTCATGATCAGCCAGGCGTCGCGCGCGCAGCGTGCCTATCTGCTGGACAAGCTGCGCGGCTTCAGTAGCGATTTCAGCTTGCTGGCGTCGCGCTAGCGCGTGGTGAAAGCGGCTCTATGTCGCCGAGGCGCTGCGCGCTGTCTAAGCGTTTCGCGTCGAAACCGGCAGCCACTGGCCGCCCGCCCAGGCATTTACGCCCAGGGCCTCTTCGGCGCGAATCAACGCATTCCACTTGGCCGTGCGCTCGCCGCGGGCAATGGACCCTACCTTGATCTGACGCGCGCCCCAGCCGATGGCCAGATCGCAGATGGTGGTGTCCTCGGTTTCGCCCGAACGCGCCGATACGATGGTGTCCCACTGGTGACGTCGAGCTGCCTCGAACGCAGCACGTGTTTCGGTGAGCGTGCCGGCCTGATTGGGCTTGATCAAGGCGGTGTTGCAGGCACGCTGAGCATGCGCCGCATCGATGAGACCGGCCTGAGTGACGATGAAGTCGTCGCCCACCACCTGTACGCGTGAACCCCAGGCCTGTGTGAAGCGCTGCATGCCCCGCACATCATCTTCGGCCAGGGGGTCTTCAATGGAGCAGATCGGAAAACGCTCGAGCCAGCGGCCCAGTAGTTCGATCATGGCATCGCTGTCGATGTCGCGCGACTCAAGGCCCAGGCGGTAGCGACCCTGGCTACCGAATTCGCTGGCCGCGATGTCAAGCGAAATCGCGACTTCATCGCCCGGCACGTAGCCCGCGCGCTCGATGGACTCGAGCAGGGTCTGTAGCGCCTCTTCATTGGTGGCAAAGGCTGGCCAGAAGCCGCCTTCATCAGCCACGCCTGCCAGTGGCCCGCGCTCAGCCATGATCCGGCCCGCCGCGACGTACACCTCGGCGGTCATCTCGAGCGCCTCAGCAACACTGCGTGCCGATCGTGCGACGACCATCAGATCCTGGATATCGATCCGACGGCCAGCGTGCGCGCCGCCACCGAAGATCTGAATTTCCGGGATGGGGATGATGGGCACCTGCTGATGGATGCGGGCCAGCCGCCGGTAGAGGGGTTCGCCGGTGGCGGCCGCTACAGCATGGGCCACCGCCATCGAGGTGGCGATCAGCGCGTTGCCGCCTAGCTGCGACTTGGTGGGCGAGGGGTCAAGCGCGAGCAGTGCACGATCGATCGAACCCTGGTCCGCAGCATCCAGACCCTTGATTGCGGCGGCAATCGGACCATTCACCGCGGCAATGGCGCGGCCCACATCGAAGCCACCCAGGCGTTTGCCGCCATCGCGCAGGTCAATCGCTTCGCGGCTGCCGCGTGAGGCGCCGGCGGGTGCGATCGCACGGGCGCTTGAGCCTTCCTCAAGACCGATCTCGGTTTCCAGAGTGGGGCGGCCGCGCGAATCCCACACGCGACGAGCGTGTACGGTTTTGATCCGGGTTGTGCTCATGTCAGCATCCTTTGGCTGGTATCTTGGCAGGTCCGCAGCTTCGACTAAGCCACAGCCTCGCGAAGCCAGCGCTGGTGGGCCTCGGCAAGGGTATGTGCCGGGCGTTGCAACAGGGCGATGGCAGCCCTTCTGACCCGCGCCCGCTGATCGTCTTCAGTCAGGTACTCGACGGGCGACTTGCCATCGACGCGGGCGAGATTAAGGCCTGGCAGCAGTTGCGCCGTACGCGATTCCAATGCCTGGGCATCTTCCCAGTCGACGCCGTCGAGATAAGTCTGGGCAAGCGCCTGAAATGCCCGTGCATAGTCGCCTTGATGGGCAGGCTGCCACACACTCTTGAGCCAGAGGTGATTCAGGCAAAACGCCAGGTCGAAGGCAGGGTCGCCCCACCAGGCGCACTCTGCATCCAGCAAGACCGGGCCAGCTGGCCCGCACAGGATGTTCTTGGGGCTGACGTCACCGTGCACCAGCGCGGTACGGGCTGAGGCCGTGGTCTCGACCAGGCCACGCAGCGTAGTCGCCAGGTCGGGGTGCGCGGCTGCGGTCGCCAGCAGATAGGGCTCAAGCCTCAGGGCATGAAAAAACGTGTCGGTGGCAAAGCGCGCTGACAGCGTCTGCGCCTGGCGCGCGCTGGCGCTGTGCAGACGCGCAAGCAGGCGCCCAACTTGTGCGGCGAACTCGGTACTGACCCGCCCGTCGCGAAGTTCATTTTTCCAGACGGCATGCTGCTGTGGATCCAGAAAGGGCATTGCGAACGCCAGCCCCTCGGTGTCGACCGCCAGCACCTCGGGTACCGAGCCGGGCGCCACCTGATGGGCGAAGCGCAGGTAGTCGGCCTCATTACGGTTACGCTCAACCGGTGCGAACCAGTCAGCCGCGACCTTCAGGCGTGCGAGCGCGCGCTTGATACAGATGGGGCCGTCCGCCAGATCGACCCGGCAGATATCCGATGACACACCGCCGGTGAGCGCCTGAACGGGCGCCGTTTCACCGGGACCCAGCAGACCCATGCGCTGCAGACTTTGCAGCAGCGCTGCCCCCGAGTCGCTCATCCGTGATGCGCCGAGTGCGACGGTGCCAGACCCCGGGGGTGCGCCTGATGTGGGTTGGGGCGCATATAGGAGCCCACGATCATGCCGATGAGACTGGCCACTAGACCAATAAGCTGAGGCTCGACCGGCAGGGCTTCCTCGGGCACACCCAACTCAAGCATCAGCCAGATACCCAGCCCGAAGAACACGGACAACACGGCCCCCAGGTTGCTCGCGCGACGCCAGAACAGGCCTGCGGTCAGGGGCACGAACGCACCCGCCAGGGTGATGCGGTAGGCGTTTTCA
>JBIKMC010000363.1:0-3367 GCA_044359405.1 Burkholderiaceae bacterium | reverse complement strand
TCATCAAATAGAAACACGCGGGGCTCGCGCACAATTGCACGTCCCATGGCTACGCGCTGGCGCTGCCCACCCGACAACTGACGCGGCAGTCGCTTTAGCAGGGCCTCAAGACCCAGAATGCGCGCCGCCTGAGCTACCCGCGCCTCGATATCGGTACGAGACAGACCACGAATCCGTAGGCCATACGCCATGTTGTCAAACACATTCATGTGCGGGTACAGAGCATAGTTCTGAAACACCATGGCGATGTCGCGCTGCGAGGGCTCAACATCGTTCACCCGCTGTCCGTCAATGCAGATTTCGCCCTCACTGATTTCTTCAAGTCCCGCCACCATGCGCAGCAGCGTGCTCTTACCGCAGCCAGACGGACCCACAATGACGATGAACTCGCCGTTGGCAATCTCAGCGCTGACCCCGCGAACCGCATGCGCGGCCGCACTACCCTGACCATAGCGTTTATGAACGCCGATCAGTGAGACTGAACCCATCAGACCTCCCGTTGGCGCGCGGCGCAGGCAAGACTACTTTTCAGCATCGACCAGCCCCTTGACGAACCAGCGCTGCATGCCGATGACGACAATAGCCGGCGGAATCATGGCCAACATCGCAGTAGCCATCACGACGTTCCATTCATTGGCTGCGTCACCCCCGGCAATCATGCGACGAATGCCCATCACAATGGGATACATCGATTCATCGGTGGTGACGAGTAACGGCCACAGATACTGGTTCCATCCGTAAATAAACTGAATCACGAATAAAGCGGCAATGCTGGTGGCTGACAGCGGTACCAACACATCGCGGAAAAAACGCAAAGGCCCTGCCCCATCCATGCGTGCGGCCTCAACCAGCTCAGGTGGCACGGTGAGAAAAAACTGACGAAACAGAAAAGTGGCCGTGGCTGAAGCCATCAGCGGTACGGTAAGCCCCGCCCAGCTGTTGAGCATGCCAAGGTCAGCCACCACCGCATAGGTCGGCGAAATGCGCACCTCAACCGGCAGCATCAGGGTGATGAAGATCATCCAGAAGCACAGGCCGCGACCCGGAAAGCGGAAATAGACGAAGGCAAACGCCGAGAGCAGCGAGATGGCAATCTTGCCCACGGCAATCAGCAGCGCACTGACCAGGCTGGTAAAGAGCATGGGCGCTACCGGTGGTATGCCACTGCCATACGTGGTTTTGCCGCCCAGCAAAGCGGTTCTCCAGGTGTCGACCAGGTTATTGCCCGGCGCGAGCGACATGGGCGCCTGCGCGACGATCTCCTGCGCCGTCTGGGTGGACGCAATAAAGGCGACATAAATAGGAAAGCCCACGATGCAGACACCTGCCAGCAGCACCGCGTGCGCCAGCAGGTCAAGACCCGGCCTACGCTCAACCATGGCCGCAAGTCCCCATCAGTAGTGCACCTTGCGCTCTAAGTAGCGAAATTGAATGGTGGTGAGTACGATTACCACCAGCATCAGAATGACCGACTGAGCAGCCGACCCACCCAGGTCCATGGCCTTGAAACCATCGTGATAAACCTTGTATACCAGGATGGCGGTGTCCTTGCCCGGACCGCCCTGCGTGGTGGCATCCACAATGGCAAACGTGTCAAAGAAGGCATAAACGATGTTGACCACCAGCAAAAAGAAGGTGGTGGGAGACAAGAGCGGAAAAATGATCGTTCTAAATCGGCGCCAGGGCCCCGCCCCATCGATGGCCGCAGCCTCGATGAGACTTCGCGGAATCGACTGCAGACCTGCCACGAAAAACAGAAAGTTGTAGGGAATCTGTTTCCACACCGAGGCAAACACAATCAGCGCCATGGCATCGCCCGAATCGAGCAGGTGGTTCCAGGAGTAACCCATTTGGGCCAGAGCACGCGGCACAATGCCAGCCGCCGGCGCAAACAGAAAGAGCCACAGTACCCCCGCGACCGCTGGCGCAACCGCATAGGGCAAAATGAGCAGCGTTCGATAGTAGGGCTGCACGCGCAACACACGGTCAGCCATGGTCGCCAGCAAGAGCCCCAGACCAAGCCCCAGACCCGCCACCAACACCGAAAAGAGGGCGGTTACCCGAAACGCATTAAGGTAAGCGCCGTCGGCGAATAGTCGTTCAAAATTTTCAAGGCCGACAAACTGCACCGACGTGCCGAAGGCATCCTGCATCAGCACGCTCTGCCACAGCGCCTGCCCTGCTGGCCAGAAAAAAAACACCAGCACGATCACCAGCTGCGGGGCCATCAGCAGCCACGCGAGCGCAGTACCCCTGAAAATGGCGCTGGGCGGAAAATTCATCTTGATCCGGTGCGCTGAAGCCGAGCCTGTCTACGAATCGGCAGCCCAGGGCGGCAGGGCTGCACGAGCAACCCTGCGCCCAGCCAGCGCTTACTTGTTGGCTGCTTCGAAGCGAACCAGATGCTCATTGCCGCGCTTGACGATGGCCTCAAGCGCCTCTTTGGGCGACTTCTTGCCAGCCCAGACCTGCTCGAGTTCTTCATCAATCACTGCACGAATCTGTACATGGTTGCCCAGCCGGATACCGCGCGAGTTGTCGGTGGTCTTGCGAATCATCTGAGTAACCGACACATCAGTACCCGGGTTATCACGGTAAAAGCCCGACTTCTCGGTGAGCTCATATGCCCCCAGGGTGATCGGCAGGTAACCCGTCTGCTGATGGCTCTTGGCCTGTACATCGGCCTTGCTGAGGTGGTCGAAGAATGCTGCCACGCCCTTGTACTCGTCGGCCTTCTTGCCCGCCATGACCCACAGGCTGGCTCCACCGATGATGGTGTTCTGCGGTGCACCCTGCACATCGGGGTAGTAGGGCAAGGTCGAAATACCCGAGGCAAACTTGGCATTGCGGCGAATGTTGCCGTAGGCAGCCGAGGAGCCCATGGTCATGGCGCACTCGCCCGATACAAAGACCGCATCCGGCGCATTGGCGCGACCCTTGTAGACGAACAGACCTTCCTTGGCCATATCGGCCAGCGTGCTGATATGGCGAACGTGCAGGGCTGAATCGACCGCGAGGCGGGCGTCGTTACCGTCAAAGCCGTTGCGCTTGGACGCAAACTCGACGTTGTGCCAGGTGGAGAAACTTTCAAGTTGCGTCCATCCCATCCAGGATGTGGTGAGCGGGCACTTATGGCCACTTTCCTTGAGCTTGCGCGCGGCCGAGATCACCTCGGGCCAGGTCTTGGGCGGCTTCTCAGGGTCAAGGCCCGCGGCCTTCATCGCGTCTTTGTTGTAGTGAAATACCGTCGTTGAGCTATTGAAGGGAAAGCTCAGCATCTGTCCGTTGGGCGCCGTGTAATAACCGGCAACCGCAGGCACGTAGGCATTGGGGTCAAACTTGAGGCCCGAGTCGGCCATGATTTTGG
>JBIKMC010000362.1:0-3374 GCA_044359405.1 Burkholderiaceae bacterium | reverse complement strand
CCGACACCTCACAGGGGCGAATCTGATGGGTGTGCGCCTCAATGTTGCGCAACATGGCCGTTCGCATCGCGGCCAGCACATGATCACGCTGGCCGGGCTCGTTCAGGCGCACCACACCGACGGCGAAACGCGTGGAATCCACAAGAGCGCCGCTCATGCTCATACTGAGTGTGATACCGTCAAGATTGATCTCGCGGCTCAGGCTGGCCACCCTGCCCGGCATCAGGGCCTGGTAGCCGCCTTCGGTATCGCGGTACTCGCGCCAGTTGTAGGTCGGACTGCACCCCACCAGCAGGACCGCGCAGGACGCGAACATCAAGCCTGTGAGCGCAGTCAACATACGTTGCCACGCGGCGCGCTCGAACCGGCAGCCGCAGGGGTTCTGAGAGACTGTCATGAGCTAATGTTATCAAGCCCATCGATAGCCGCCGAGGAGAGATCATGATCTATGAGTTCAAATGCCGCGCAACCGGAACCGTGGTGATGACGCAGGCCGTGGCAGAGCGCATTCTTCAGACCATCGGCAAACCCGCAGAGGCAAAAGGCATCATCACTCAAGCCCAGATGGGTCCGGCTATCGACGCCCTGCGGCAGGCCGTCATCGCCGAGCATGAGGCGATGGCGCTCGACCGAGCCCAGGCACGTGCCGAAGGCCACAGCGCCCATCAGGACACGAAGCAACGCGACGAGCAGACCTGCCTGCCTGGCATCTCGTTTTCACAGCGGGCACAACCCTTTATCGAAATGCTCGAACGTGCTCAGAGCGCCGGTCGCGACGTCACCTGGGGTGTGTGAAATCCCCGCCGCGAGCTGACCCGGATGCATCTCATGGCAAACTCACACCTCATGCGCCGCTCAGAAGACCCGCGCGGCATCGGTCTGTTACCCCCTCTTTCCTCCCGGTAAGGACTTCGGTTTGGCCCAGCTCATCAGCGCCGACGACGCTGCCCGACTCATCCAGGACCGCTGGACGATTGCGTGCGCAGGCTTCGTCGGGGCGGGGCACGCCGAGGCGGTCAGTGCCGCGCTCGAGCGGCGTTTCATGGCCGACGGGTCGCCACGCGGGCTCACGCTGATCTACTCGGCAGGCCAGGGTGACCGTGGACGCCGTGGTGTCAATCACTTCGGCCACGCAGGACTCACCCACTGCATCATCGGCGGGCACTGGCGTTCGGCACCCGCACTGACCGCCCTAGCGCTGAACGAGCAGGCAGATGCCTACAACCTGCCTCAGGGTGTGATCTCTCAGCTGTACCGGGCGATCGCGGGGGGCAAACCCGGCGTCATCACCCGCACCGGTCTGCACACTTTTGTCGACCCCCGTTATGGCGGCGCGCGCCTGAATGAGCGCAGCCCCGATAATCGGGTCGAGCACCTGCAACTGGGGGACGAAGAGTTCCTGCGCTATCTGCCCCTGCCCATCCAGTGCGCATTGGTCCGCGGCACGACCGCTGACCCGCAGGGCAACATCACCGGCGAGCATGAGGCCTTTCACCACGAAATGCTTGCCATCGCACAGGCCGCCCGCAACAGTGGCGGCATCGTCATTGCGCAGGTCAAGCGACTATCACGCCACCCGGCTTATGCCCAGGCCGTGAAACTACCCGGCATCCTGGTGGACTATGTAGTGGTCTGTGGCGAAGACCCCCTCAACCACGCCATGACCTTTGCCGAGTACTTCAACCCACGCTATGTCGCCAGCCCCTCCCGCGCACCGCAGTCAGACAGGAAACCCGCCGCCGCCATGAGCCCCGCCATGAGCCGCGTCACGGGCCCGGTCAGTGCGCCTGCCCTGGATGCCCGACGCATCATTCAGCGACGCGCCCTGCTCGAGCTCATGCGGTCCGGTGCCCGCGTCGTCAATCTGGGTGTTGGCATGCCGGCCGGCATCGGTGCCATCGCGCGCGAGGAGGGCGTCGACAGCTTCGTTCTGACGGTCGAAGCTGGGCCGATTGGCGGCGTTCCTGCCGACGGGCTTTCATTCGGCGCCGCCGAGTTCGCGCAAGCCGTGGTCGATCAGCCCGCCCAATTTGATTTTTATGACGGCGGTGGCATCGATATGGCCTGCCTGGGGCTGGCTGAGTTCGATCTTTCGGGAAGCGTCAACGTCAGCCTGTTTGGTGAAGGTCGCGCGCGCATCATCGCGGGCGTGGGCGGCTTCATCAACATCACGCAGGCCACGCGAAAGCTGGTTTTCACGGGGACGCTGACCGCTGGCGGTCTTGTCGTTGAGGCCGACCAGGGTCGCCTTCGAATCTGTCGCGAGGGCCGACACCGCAAGCTACTGTCGGCAGTGACGCATCTGTCGTTTAACGGCCCCTACGCAAGCCGTCAGGGGACCGACGCCCTCTACGTGACAGAGCGCGCGGTATTCGCCCTGCGCGACGGGGCCATTGAACTCACCGAAATCGCACCTGGCATCGATCTTGAGCGCGACGTGCTCAGCGTGTGCCCGGGCGGTGTGCGCGTGTCGCCTTCATTACGCACCATGGACGCCTGCATCTTCGAGCCGGGCCCCATGCTAAGGCCCACGTAAGCGCCATGCCTTCACTCGAGCGCCCAAGCCACGACCGACCAGGGCTTACCCAGCTGATTGGTGATTTTGGGCTGCCCTACGCCGGCAGCGGCCTCATCGGCTTTATTTTCGCCGCAACTGGCCCGGTGGCCATTGTGCTGTCCGTCGGCGGTCGAGGCGGCCTGAGCGAGGCCCAGCTGGCCTCCTGGCTGTTTGGTTCTTTCTTCATCAACGGACTGCTGACCCTGGCCCTCAGTTGGTTTTACCGCAGCCCGTTGGTTTTTTTCTGGACCATCCCGGGCACGGTGCTGGTCGGGCCGGCGCTGACTCATCTGAGCTTCGCCGAAGTCTGTGGCGCATTCATCATGACCGGTGCAGTGATGACAATTCTGGGGCTGACCGGCTGGTTCGCGCGCCTGATGCGATGGGTGCCAATGCCAATCGTCATGGGTATGGTGGCCGGCGTATTTCTCAAGTTCGGACTGGATATGGTCTACGCGCTGCGTGATGACCTGGCGGTCGCCGCACCCATGGTCGCTGCCTTTGTCGTTTTGTCGGCGCGGCCGGCCTTAGCCCGCTTCATGCCTGCGGTGATCGGCGCGCTGCTCGCCGGCGCGTTGGCCAGTATGCTTGCGGCCCAGCCCGACAGTCTGAGTCTGCCCGCGCTTGAGCTGGCAGCGCCCGTTTTTTCCGCGCCCGCGTTTTCATGGCAGGCTATGGTCGAGCTGGTGATACCGCTCGCCATTACCGTTCTTGTCGTGCAGAACGGCCAGGGAGTTGCCGTGCTCACTGCGGCCGGGCACAAGCCACCCGTCAATTCGGTGACATTGGCCTGCGGGCTCTGGTCCATGCTGGCGGG
>JBIKMC010000097.1:0-11757 GCA_044359405.1 Burkholderiaceae bacterium | reverse complement strand
CTCATTGACCCTGTGTTCGGTGACGATCACATGCAGCATGGCGTTGAGCAGCGCCACATCGGTATCGGGTCTGAACTGCAGAACATATTTCGCGTGGCGAGCCAGTTCGGTCAGTCGTGGGTCGGCTACGATCAGGGTGGCGCCGCGGCGAACCGCGTTCTTGATCCAGGTGGCCGCAACGGGGTGGTTGACGGTGGGGTTGGCACCGATCACAAAGATGACGTCCGCATGCGCGACATCATTCACAGGATTGGATACCGCGCCTGAATTAACACCCTCCATGAGCGCGGCCACGCTGGAGGCGTGACAGAGCCGCGTGCAGTGATCGACGTTATTGCTGCCGAAGCCTGTGCGCACCAGTTTCTGAAAAAGATAAGCCTCTTCGTTGGAGCCCTTTGCCGAGCCGAAGCCAGCCAGTGCGCCAGGCCCGCCGCCGCAGCCCGGCGCAGGCGCCCGGTCGCGCACGCGCAAAAGCCCCGCCGCGGCCACGCTTAGCGCCTCTTCCCAGGAGGCTTGCCTGAAGACCGATTGCCAGTTGCCGGGCTCGATTGCTGCGTCTTTATGCTTGGGTGCATCGGCGCGACGAATCAGGGGGCGGGTCAAGCGATGCGGATGATGCACATAGTCAAAACCGTAGCGCCCTTTAACGCACAATCGACCTTGATTGGCGGGCCCCTGACGGCCCTCTACTTTCACGATGCGTTCGTCGCTGACGTGATAGGTCAGCTGACATCCGACGCCGCAATACGGGCACACTGAATCGACCGTGCGGTCCGCGGCTCGTGCAGGCAGCGGGCCCGCCGGTAATAAGGCCCCGGTCGGACAGGCCTGCACGCACTCGCCGCAACCCACGCAGGTGGAGTCACCCATGGGGTCGTCAAGATCAAAACTGACCTTGGCATGTTCGCCGCGCAGGGCCATGCCAATCACGTCGTTGACCTGCACCTCACGGCATGCACGCACGCAGCGGGTGCACTGAATGCAGGCATCCAGCCGGACCGCAATGGCCGGATGGGACAGATCGGAAGAAGGCTGATGTCGTGTCGGGAAGCGGTCGGCCTGCGCGTTGAGCGATCGGGCCCATTGAACCAGCTCGGACGCCTCATGCTGTCTGGCTTCGGTCGACACGTCTGACAACAACAGCTCAAGCACCATGCGCTGCGCGCGGCGGGCCCGCTCATTACCCGCGTGCACCTTCATGCCCGCCTGCGCCGTGCGGCAGCATGAAGCGGCCAGCACGCGTTCTCCCTCGATTTCAACCACACAGGCCCGGCAGTTGCCGTCAGGGCGCATGCCAGGGGTGTAGCACAGATGTGGAATCTCAACGCCAGCGGCGCGGGCGGCCTCGAGAATGGTCTGGCCTGCGTGCGCGCGCAGCCGTTGGCCGTCCAGCTCAAACTCGATCTCGGTCACATGGGCGGGTACAGGCGCGTTCATGTTGAAGCTCCGCTGAGTTCATGCGGGAAATAACGCAGGAGGCTTAGCAAGGGGTTGGGTGCAGCCTGACCCAAGCCACAGATGGACGCATCCGCCATGGCCGCTGCCAACTCTCGCGACAAGGCTTCATTCCAGTGCGGCGTTCCGGCTTGGCCCAGCAACTCATGAAGCCTGGCCGAACCGACTCTGCACGGTGTGCATTGACCGCAGGACTCATCTCTAAAAAAGCCCAGCATATTGAGCGCTGCATCCAGCACACGATCATGCTGGGAGAGAACGATGATGGCGGCCGATCCGATAAAGCAGCCGTGGGCCTGCAGCGTGTCAAAGTCAAGCGGCAGATCAGCCAATGACTCGGGCAAAATGCCGCCAGACGCGCCGCCGGGCAGATAGGCATACAGCTGATGTCCTGGCTGCATGCCGCCACAGTACTCGGCAATGAGCTCACGAACGCTGATGCCAGCGGGTGCCAGATGCACGCCGGGTTTCACGACGCGACCCGAGACCGAAAAACTGCGCAGGCCTTTGCGGTCGCGACGCCCGAAGCCGGCAAACCAGGCGGCGCCGCGTTCAAGAATATCGCGCACCCAGTAGAGCGTCTCCAGGTTATGCTCAAGCGTGGGGCGACCAAAAAGACCCACCTGGGCCACGTACGGCGGACGCAGCCTGGGCAGACCCCGCTTACCCTCGATGGACTCGATCATGGCGGACTCTTCACCGCAGATATAGGCACCCGCGCCACGACGTAGATGAATCTCGGGCAGGTTCAGACCAAAGGGTGGGGCCGCGCGCAGGCGGGCGAGCTCGCGCTCGAGCAGAGCGCGACAGCCATGGTACTCATCGCGCAGGTAGATGTAGCAGGCTTGTGCTTCGATAGCCCACGCGGCAATCAGCAGACCTTCAATGAATCGGTGGGGGTCACGCTCAAGCCAGGTCCGATCTTTGAAGGTGCCCGGCTCGCCCTCATCGATATTGACGGCGATCAGCCGGGGCCCGGGCTGTTCGCGCACGGTGCGCCACTTTCGGCCCGCAGGAAAACCGGCCCCGCCCAATCCGCGCAGACCCGAGGATTCAAGCTCGGCAATCACCGCGCCGACTTCGCGCTCGCCACGCATGCAGGCCCACCACAGCGCGTAGCCTCCGTGCTCTAAGTAGGTGTCCAGGCCTGCGTAGGCGGGAGCGATGTTGAGCTGGGCGCCCGGCGTGTTGGCCGGTGACAGCCAGCTTGACGGCTCAAAGGGCGAATCATCTTTCGCGGTTGGGTGCCGCGTCACAGCCGAAGTGGAGTCGGCATGCACGCTGAAGCCGTTGACGTGCGCGCAGACCGTGTCGGCGTTGGCATGCGGTACCGGATGCTGACCGACGGTCACTGCGGGCGCCTGCTCGCAGCGTCCGATGCAGGGTGCCGCGATGACGCGTACCGTTGGACCCAGGCGTTTGGCCAGTTCAGAGCGGAGCGGCGGCGCTCCTGCCATCGAGCACGACAATGACTCGCAGACGCGTATCGTCAGACTGGCCGGCACCTCTTCGCCATCGCGGACAATGTCGAAGTGATGGTAGAAGCTGGCCACCTCATACACTTCGGCCATCGACAGGCGCATTTCCTGCGCGAGCGCAACCAGATGCCGACTGTGCAAGTGACCGAAGTGGTCCTGGATCTTGTGCAGATGCTCAATCAGAAGATCACGTCGGCGTGGGGCGTCGCCCAAAAGCTGGGTGATCTCGGCCAGCGCCTGCGCATCGGCACGGCGACCCTTCACGGCCGGCCGGAACCGTACCGGTCTGGTCACTGCGGCAGGTGCCGTTGGCTCACCCATGCTTCCTCCTGGTTCAGCATCTTGTTATCGTTCTGCAGACTTGAACTTAGCCGAATTATCTCCGCCCAGCATGAACTCGTCGATCCAGGATTTCAGGGACGGCCCCCATCAGCGTCCCCCGCCCGAGCAACGCCCCGAGTTACGGCGTTGGATGATTGCTCAGCGGCAGGCGATTTCGCTTGAGCAGCGTCTGATGTGGTCGGAGCAGATTGACCGGCATCTCAAGCACCTGCTTGAGCGACTTGCGCCGAATGAAGTCGGTGCCTGCTGGCCCTTTCGCGCTGAGCATGACTTGCGGCCCGTATGTGCATGGTTGAGGGGGCGAGGGGTGTTAACGACCTTGCCGCGGGTGGTGGGCTCGGGCCAAGCGCTGCAATGGCGACGCTGGGATGAGACGGTGGCACTGGTCGCTGATCGTATGGGTTTGAAGTATCCCGCCGAGGGCGAGTCACTCGCACCCGATCTGCTGTTGATTCCCGGAAATGCCTTCGATGATTGTGGGTATCGCTTGGGCTACGGGGCAGGTTTTTTTGATATCACCCTTGCCAGGGCGCAGCCCCGACCGATTGCGGTGGGGGTGGCGTATGCGATCGCTCGGGTACCCGATCTGCTGCCGAAGCCGCATGATCTGCCCATGGACTGGTTGGTGACCGAGCGAGGGATTGAGTCGATCAGCGGGCGATCACGCTCATCGCCCGCGATTAAAGCCTGACCACCCGGGCAGGCAAGAGCGCCGAGCGATAAGAGCGAATCAGGCCTTTTTTTGAGGCTGATTCAAGGAAATCAAAACGCTACAGGGCGCCGAGTCCATGAGGGTGGCGCCCAGCGACCCACGCCACCAACGCTCAGCCCAGCCTTTGGCGCGTCGGTGCCCAACAATGATGAGATCAACCCCCAGGCGACGGGCCGCATCGGCAATCTGGTCAACCGGTTCGCCGCGGGCCAGATGCCCTGTGCATTCATAGCCGCGCTCGCGCAGGATGTTGACGCCTTCATCAAGCACGCGCTGAAAGCGCTGCGTCTCATCGGCCAGATCGGGCGTGTCGGCCACCACGACCTCATAGAGCACCGCAGCCGGCAGAGGTTGTACGACCGCGATCAGATGAATTTCGGCCTTGACCAATGCCGCGACGTCAGAGCACTCGAACAAGGCGGTCCGTCCCGCTTCGGAACCGTCAAATGCGAGCAGAATTTTCCGGTACATGGGCTGCCCTCCGATGCAGTCGGCACCGGTGAATCCGGTGTCCGTGGTCAATTGATGCTAGCCCATCTTGGGGTCGTCATGATGACCGGTCGGCCTGATCACGGGAAAACACTAAGTGGCGCGAGGGCCTTGTGCGAATCGCCACGCATGCGCTTTCGCGCGGCGCTGAGAAGCGCGGCTATGAAGCAGGTGACAAGATGTGAATCGCTCGACTCGCAACCATGTCACGGGTACGGGCTCCATAGGCCTGCATGTGGGGCGCCGCGGCATGCGCCTTCAGGGCATCGAGGCTGGCCCATTTTTCGATGACGACAAAGGTGTCTGGGCCCAGGGCGGCCTGAAAGCTGGCCGCCGGCTGGTTGTCCACCACCGCGCCGTATTCAATGCAGCCCTCTTCGGCAAGCACTGCAGGCACATTGGCGCGAAAGGCTTCGAGCACGGCGTCGCGCATTCCGGGCTTGGCGGTAATCATGGCGAGTACATGAATCATGTTCGGTCTCCGATAAGGGTGCGGGGTTTGATCCTACTCAAACCCAGGGCGCTGTCGAGTCTGAAGCGTGTTTGATGAACCGCATGGCCCCCGATCGTTCAGGCGATTCATAGCGACCGAGGATCGCGATAATTTTCAGGGTCAACACGCGGAGGTCGGCTATGAACATGGGCCCTGAAGAAGTGATCCATGCGGAAACTCCCGTCGTCGAAAGCAAGAGTCGCCTGGAGCAGGTGGTGGGCGACCTTCTGTCGCGAGCCGATATTCAGATCGGCGGGTCGCGCCCCTGGGATCTGCAGGTACATCATGCCGATTTTTTTTCGCGCGTTCTCACTCAGGGCAGTCTTGGGCTGGGCGAAAGCTACCAGCAGGGTTGGTGGGACTGCGCAGAGATCGACGCCCTCATCGCCCGCATGCTGTCTGCGCGATTGGACCTGGAGGTCAAACACCGTGGCCTCGTCTGGCTGGCGTTAAGGGCGCGCCTGGGTAACCCTCAGTCGGTTCGTCGTGCCTGGCAGGTAGGGCGCGAGCACTATGATCTGGGCAATGGGCTGTTTGAACGCATGCTGGGCCCATTGATGGCCTATAGCTGCGGCTATTGGGCCGATGCCCAAACGCTCGATGAGGCGCAAGCAGCCAAGCATGATCTGGTCTGTCGCAAGTTGGGCCTGCAGCCCGGTATGCGCCTGTTGGATATTGGTTGCGGTTGGGGAGGGCTGATGCGTCATGCTGCTGAGCATTACGGAGCGCATTGCCTCGGACTGACCATCTCGCGCGAGCAGGCCGAGTTTGTCAGACAGCGTTCGCAGGGGCTACCCATCAGGGTCGAGCTGGTTGACTATCGCCGGTTCAGTGCCGAGCCGGGCCGCGGCTTTGATCGAGTCGCCTCTGTTGGCATGTTCGAGCACGTGGGTCTTAAAAACTATCGAAGTTTCTTCGCGACGGCGGCCCGTCATTTGTTGCCCGACGGTCTGATGCTCTTGCACACCATCGGCAAAAACCGACGGGGTTTGGGCGTAGACCCGTGGATTGAAAAGTATATTTTCCCCAATGGCAGCCTGCCCGCGATCGGCGAGATCAGCGATGCGGCAGAGGCCTTCTTCGTCATTGAAGACCTGCACAATTTCGGCGCTGACTACGACCGTACCCTGATGGCCTGGCATCGCAATTTTGAAAACGCGTGGCCTTCGCTGCAACAGGACTATCCGGCAGGTTTTTATCGGATGTGGCGGTACTACCTGCTGGCGTGCGCAGGCACTTTTCGCGCACGCGACAATCAGCTGTGGCAGTTTGTGATGTCGCCGCGAGGTAAGCCGGGCGGGTATCGACGGCCGCTGCGTTAAGCCGGGCGCTTTGCGCGCGACCTATCTTGTCTGGTTGATGGGCCAAGCCCTGCTGCCTTGGTCCGCTGCGCACGCTCGCTCTCATTAGAATGCGCGATTCGACATTGCAGGTCATCGGTGCCTGCGCGCAGGGACTGGAGAAGGGCATGACAGCAGCAGGGCAGTTTTCATCGGATCTCGCTGATCTGAGCGCGTTGGAGTTACGGCGTTTAATCGGTGCACGAGCGGTCTCACCCCTTGAGGTGCTGGATGCCTGCATCGCCCGTGCTGATGCGGTCAACCCTGCGGTCAATGCGCTGGCCGCCACCGATTTCGAACGGGCTCGGGCTGCTGCCCGCCAGGCGGGTGAGGCGGTCGTGCGGGGTGAGCCTCTGGGAGCCCTGCACGGATTACCCGTGGGGATCAAGGACCTGCAGGAGACTGAGGGCCTTCTGACCACTTACGGTAATGTCCGGTTCCGGGATCACGTGCCCGCGCACGATCACAGCATGGTCAGCCGTCTTCGAAAGGCAGGCGCCATCATTGCCGCCAAGACCAATACGCCTGACATGGGTGCTGGGGCCAACACGCAGAATGCGGTCTGGGGTGCGACGGGCAATCCCTTCAACCCGACGCTGAATGCCGGCGGCTCATCGGGGGGCTCAACCGTCGCACTGGCCACGGGCATGCTGCCGCTGGCCACAGGCACTGATCTGGGGGGCTCCCTGCGTATTCCGGCTGCCATGTGTGGTGTTGCTGGCCTGCGTCCGTCGGCGGGGCTGGTAGCGGATACCGCGCGCTCGCTGGGATGGTCCGCGTTGTCTGTGGTCGGCCCCATGGCGCGCAGCATTGCCGATATGGCGCTGCTCTTGTCAGCCATGACGGGGCTGGATGCGGGCGATCCTCTGTCATACGACGCGCGGCCTGGCGACTTCTGGCCGCTTGAGTCGATTGACCTGTCGACGCTGCGAATCGCATACACCGAAGATCTGGGCTTTTGCGCAATCGATGATGATATCCGCCGGGTGTTCCGGTCGCGGATGGCAAGCATCGCTGACCGGGTGGCGTGCTGCGAGCCCGTGGCACTGGAACTCGGAGAGGTTGACCGCACGTTTGATATTGCGCGAGCTGAAGCCTTTGTGGCCTCGTTTTCGAAAATCGTACGCGAAGCGCCCGAGACCCTGAGCCCCAACATACGGGCCAACCTTGAAATCGCATCAGGCATCAGTCTGGCCGACCGCGCCTGGGCGCACGAGGAGCAGACCCGCATCATGCGCAGTCTTCAGTCAGTGTACGAGCGCTACGACCTGCTGATCGCACCGGTATGTTCCATTTCGCCCTTGCCCTGGCCGACGCTCTATGCGACCGAGGTTGGTGGGCGCACCATGCGTAACTACTACGAGTGGGTGGCGCCGACCTACGCCATCACCCTCACAGCCCATCCGGCGCTCAGCCTGCCCTGCGGTCTGGACGAAAAGGGCATGCCTTTTGGTCTTCAGCTGGTCGGGCCGTTCAGAGGCGATGCGCGGCTGCTGGCCATGGCTCACGCTCTGGAGCAGTCAACGGCGTCTGAGCCTGCGCTTGCCCGACCGCGCCCTGATCTGTCGCAACTGATGCGGGCTCGGCCAGAGCTCAAGCAGATTGTGACGCATCCACCGATGGCGGCGCGTCAGTCGGTCGCGTGAGGCCTCTGCTGATGAACCGCAGCGGCCTCAAGTGCTGCCTCGTCGAGCTCACGGTCGCGTCCGCCGTCTGAGGCCTGCATCGCGCGGATGGCCAGCACGATGGTTTCGTTTACTGGGGTGGCGATGCCCAATTCGCGCGCACGCCGGATCAGTGCTTCATTGAGCGCCCCAATCTCGGTGGTGCGCCCGGCGAGCCGATGCTGCAGCATGGACGGCCGGTTATAGCGCACACGGCAATGCTCAAGGATTTCGGACCGAGGATCGTGCTCAGGCAGATGAATGCCCGCAGCCTGAACCACCGCGAGAATTTCATCGATGACGCGTTCGATCAGCTGACGCGCTGCCGGGTCGCCCCAGATCTCACCGGGTCGAAGTGCTGTCAGGGCCGATACCGGATTGATCGCGCAGTTGTGCACGAACTTGCTCCAGATGTGGCCCGCGACCGCATCGGAGAGCGTGATGGGGATCCCGCCCGCCTCGAAGCTGGCCGCCAGCTGCCGCAGGCGCTGACTGATCGGGCCGCTGGCTTCACCTATCACGGTATGACCCGCATTCGTATGTCGGGCATGACCTGGCGCGATGCCAGCACCACTGTTGTAGGTGATGCCTGCCGCGACCCGCCCCACGCCCAGTCGTGCGACCAGGGCTTCAAGATTGCCGATACCGTTTTGTAGCGTGAGCGCGTAGCCCTCAGGCGACAGGCATCGGGCCGCAACCTCGGCCGCCTGCGCGGTGGCTGAGCTATCAACCAGAACCAGGGCGAGGTCGACGGTGCCGATGTCTTCGGGCCTTGTATGCGCGGGTACGCGAAGACAGTGCTCGCCCGATACGCCACTGAGGCGAAGACCGTGTGTGCGGATCGAGTCGATGACATCAGCGCGAACGTCATAGCACACGACTTGGGCGCCACTGCGAGCCAGTGCGACGCCAAAAATCGTGCCCATGGCACCGGTACCGAGGATGGCGACTTTCATGATTGGATTTTTTCGAGGTGGCGACCCTTAGCGGGTCTGACGAGCAGTCGAGATGCTGATGGGGATGGCGGGAATCATGTAAGTCGGAGATTCAGGGCCGGCGAGCTGGCCCGGTTGTGAGGTGCGCGCCGCGGTATTGACACGATCGTAGCCCTCGGCATTGACGCTTCCAAATACGGCATAGGCACTGATGTCCCGGGTTGATTTGCCATCGCGGTTGTTGTTGACCGCGATATTGCCGTTGGCGTCGGTGCCGTGATTGCCCAGATTGATGAGAAAGCCTGTGGTGCCAGAGTCGAGCAGGGCAGCTCCCTCACGATAGACCGCGAGGGTTCCGGCGGTATTCGACAGCCCGGTCGTCAGAGGTGATTCGAACTTGACTGGCGGCAGCGCCGCAAATGGCTGGCGTGACCAGGTATTGCCGACCAGTTTGTAAAGCCCCCCGAGAACCCGGTTTCCTTCGGCGGCTTCATGAATGGATGTACCGTCGTAGAAGCCCGTCGCGACGACTTCGAGGAAGTTATTGGTCGACAGCGGAGCCCTTTCAGGCTCAAGCGTGACCACCAGCGGCCCCAGTGATGTCGCTAAGGTCACCTGCGGCTTGGGAATGGTGAAAGCCTGCGCCTTCTGCGTCTGGGTCTGGGGGTTGCGCGCAGTGATCGCGATGGCATCAACGCCGATTCTGTCGGGCCTGCAGGTGAAGCGTCGCTGGCCGCCCGAAGTGCTCGCGATCTCGGTGACACTGGCACAGGCTCCCTGGGCGGAAACGCTGAGATCGTAGACACCGTCGCCTGTGACAACGAAGGTATTCGGTGCGAAATACATTGGTGGGCTGGGCTCTGACGTGATTTCTACCGATAAGGTGGGGTTGACACCCGGGTTGTTCGGGTCTTTGTCAGCGGACTCGGTCGATGGTCCACCACCACCGCCGCAGGCGCCCAGCATCATCAGTGTGAAGGTCCACGAAGCACCTAGGACGCGTTGATTTCTCATGCCGCATATTTTAGGCGCATTGATCGGCACAAGCCGTTAACATCAGCCCGATTGAGCTATTTCATTGTTTCAGGAGGTTTAGCCATGCTTGATGAAGTCCCCGCCATTCAGCGCCAGCCCATTGAGCGTCCGCCGGCTGACTGGGTTACGGCCCTGCGCGGCACGCCCACCGGGTTCATCGTCGATGCGATGGGCGGTTCAGGTGGCCTCGACTTCAGGCTCAGACCTGCCATCGCCGAGCAATATGCCTTTTGCGGCGTGGCGGTGACGGTCGATGCAGGCCCTGCCGATAACCTCGCGCTGGTGCATGCGCTTAAGGATGTTCAGCCCGGTGATGTGCTGGTGGTCACCACGGGCGGCTTCACCGCTTGCGCTGTGACCGGTGACTTGGTGCTGGGCATGGCGCGCAATAGCGGCGCCGTGGGTTTTGTCACCGATGGCTGCGTGCGCGACCTCAACGGCATTCGGGCCGTGGGATTGCCCGCTTGGGCCATGGGGGTAACGCCCAACTCGCCCCACCGAAGCGGCCCCGGAACCATTGGCTTTCCGATCTCACTGGCCGGTTATTCGGTGGCCAGCGGCGACATCGTGATCGCCGATATCGACGGTGTCGTCGTGGTGCCCAGGGCCCGGGTCGAGGCGGTATTGCAACGACTGCCTGCCGTCAAAGAGGCCGAGGCCGCCGCCGACGCGGCGGTTCGTGGGGGCCTGCGCCTGCCGGCCTGGCTTAAGTAGCGCGGGCTGCCAATACAAACAGGCCAATCACGCACAAGACCGCCCCAATCCAGAGCAGGCTGCGCAGGCTGGGGCGGTCAGTGATATAGGCCCAGCCATAGCCCAGTCGCAGCAGCACAAAGGTCAGCGCCAGGCTATTGATGCCGGTCTGCGAAGCCTGAGCCAGATGCGCGATGATGACTGCGGCGGCAAAGGGCGCAAAGGCCTCGAAGCTGTTCATTTGCGCCCAGTTGGCGCGTTTTTGATGGCCTTCAAGGCCGGCCAGGAACTCGCGCGGCGCCCGATTGTCATAGGGCTTGCTGCCGAACTTCGCGACGCCCGCAAAAAGGTAAGGCATCAGGGCCGCAGCCAGTACGCACCAGTAGGCAATCGTCATTGAACCGCTCCGTGCTCAGACTGAAGTTTGGCGGGGGCGCGCAGCCTGCCGTGGCCGCCAGTGCACCGGATGCACACCTGCGGGCAGGTTGTGGGCTTGCGTCCCCAGGACACGTTGAAGACTACTCTGGTTTGGGTCAGCCAGCGCCGCCCGGCGAGCCTCTTCTAGGGTTTTCGCGTCGTGGTCAGACGGCGGGCGCTGGCCTCGCATCAGTGGTCTGATGGTCTCATCGAAGATGGTTTCGTAGGCGGCCACGCCCCGTTCCCAGGTGTCGCTATAGCCCTTTCTCAGCTGCGGCAGCTGCGCGAGACTGAGCGCCCACGCGCTGTGATGGGCAATGCCCAGGCGCAGCGCCTGCAGCCACTGCTCTATGGCGGCCTGCTCTTCCATAAAGCGCAGCGATTTTGGGCGCAACCCGCGCAGGGCTCCGAGCAGACGCAAGGCGGCGAAGCCGCAGACCGAGGTGGTGTGCAGTGTGAGCCCCTTGCCCCGTGCGCCCACCGGATGGGTTCGACGCGCGCGGCTGCGCAACCAACGGCCGAACGCAACCGGGGCTATGGCTGCGATTTCATCAAGCCCAGGGCTCAGGTGCTCGTGGATGCGGACGATGTCGGTGTCCTTGGCCGCTACCTCCTGGCGAATACGCAGAAGTCTGCTGGCCCGAGTCTTGAGGTCGGCCACCCGGATCACGTCCTCATAGCTCATCCAAAGGGCCAGCGTGCGG
>JBIKMC010000096.1:0-11763 GCA_044359405.1 Burkholderiaceae bacterium | reverse complement strand
AAACGGCTCAGCGCACGGGCGCTTACCGCCTCGCGCCCAAGCCCCCGACAAACGGCTCAGCGCACGGGCGCTTACCACCTCGCGACCAAGCCCTCGACAAACGACCCAGCGCACGGGCGCTTACCGCCTCGCGACCAAGCCCTCGACAAACGGCTCAGCGCACGGGCGCTTACCACCTCGCGACCAAGCCCTCGACAAACGGCTCAGCGCACGGGCGCTTACCGCCTCGCGCCCAAGCCCCCGACAAACGGCTCAGCGCACGGGCGCTTACCACCTCGCGCCCAAGCCCTCGACAAACGGCTCAGCGCACGGGCGCTTGCCGCCGCGCGTCTATCAGTGGGTCGCAGCCGACGCTGGCCCTAAAGGATCATCCAGAAACAAGGTCGCACAATCGACCGGATCGAACGCGAAGGCCTGATTGCAAAAATCGCAGTTCACATCGACCACGGGCCGTTCAGCGAGAATCGACTCGACCTCCGCGCGCCCCAGCATTTTCAGCATGCCGGCGACTTTCTCGCGTGAGCAGGTACAGTGAAAGCGCAGGTCGGCCTCATCATGGCTATGCAGCTGCTCCTGCCAGAACAGGCGGTGTAGAACCTCCGGGGACGCCAGCTGCAGCAATTCATCCGGGGTAATCGTGTCCGCGAGTTTTTGCAGCCGATTCCAGCCGTCCGTGTCTGCCTCGCCCGTCCCCTGTGTCACGTGCGCGGGCTGCACGCGGCCGCCGATATCGGGCAGCTTCTGAAGCAGCAGACCGCAGGCGCGCTGCGCGTCGGCTGCAAGCCAGAGGCGCGTGGGGACCTGTTCGGAGCTTGCCATGTAGAGTTCGAGCACTTCGCTGACTGACTCACCGGTGAGCGGAATGATGCCCTGATAAGGCTGACGGTTAGGCGATCGGCTTCGTGGATCCAGTGTGACTACGAATCGACCTTGCCCGCTTCGATTGACCAGCTGACCGAAACGGTCATCGGGCATGACGATGGCGCCTTCACGCAGTTTCACCGTCGCTCGAAATTGGCCGCCTCCCTGGCACTCAACAACGACCAGTGATACCGGCCCGTCACCATGGATCTGCAGCACCAGAGAGCCATCGAACTTCAGCGTGGCTGCCAGCAGCACCGCCGCTGCGGATAGTTCGCCCAGGCAGTCACGCACGGCTGCCGGCAAATCAGCATGTCGCTCGAGCACTGCGCGCCAGGCTGCATCCAGCGAGACACTTTCGCCTCGCACGGGCGCCCCGGCGAGCATAAACCGTCGGATACGGTCACTCATGCGATGCGCTGCAGGTGCTGTCGATAGTGCGAGCTGTGATCCACATAGATCTGAACGCCGCGCCGCATGCGCGCAATGTCGTCGTCAGTCAGCTGGCGCACCACCTTGCCCGGTGAACCCAGCACCAAACTGCGATCAGGAATGACCTTGCCCTCGGTGACCAGGGCGCCGGCACCAATCAGGCATTCACGTCCAATCTGGGCGCCGTTGAGCACGACCGACTGAATACCGATAAGCGATCCGGCCCCGATACGGCATCCGTGCAGCATCACCATATGACCGACTGTTACGTCCTCGGCGATCTCCATGGGGAAGCCGTCGTCCACATGCAGCACCGAGCCTTCCTGCACGTTGCTGCGCGCTCCGATGACGATGCGCTCGTTATCGGCGCGAATCGATACATTGAACCAGACGCTGGCCTGTGGCCCCAGATACACCTTTCCGATGACGGTCGCCGAGTCAGCAACCCAGGCCTCGGGATGGATGTCGGGCGTCCAATCGCCCAGTCGATAAATGGCCATGTGTCTCGCTCCTTTCTCAGACGCTCGCAGTGTAAGCGATCGCGTTCGCAGCATCTGTCCGCAGGGACACTTCATCGGATGCTGGGTCGTCACGGCGATGATCTGGCAAGCGCTCGGTCTTCAATGCGATGACCCGGTAAGCACCCTGTCGTTGGCGGGATGACCCGGAACGTACCGGGTCGTTATCGTGATGGCCCCAATCAGCCAGGGGCTTGGTCGGGGGTGTCTCGTATAATAAGCATTGTGAGTTCCCCCAATTCGCCGTTTGCCTCGTCGCGGGTTAACGGGTCCGCGCTACCATCGGGTTATCAGTCTCGCTTCGAAAGCCGTTCGCTGAGGGTCGGCGTGCGAGGCTTGAGCTACCACGTGCGCAGTTGGCAAACCGGACCACAGACCAGTGCGGTACCACTCATCATGCTGCACGGCTGGATGGATGTTTCGGCCTCGTTCCAGTTCGTGGTCGATCAGTTGCAAGGCTCGTGGCAGGTGTATGCACCCGACTGGCGGGGTTTCGGACTGAGTGAACGCGGTCCGGGTGACAGCTACTGGTTTCCCGACTACATGGCTGATCTGGATGCATTGCTCGACGCGCTGGTACCCGATAGAGCCGTCGATCTGATTGCGCACAGTATGGGCGGTAATGTGGCGCTGCTCTACGCAGGCGTCAGGCCCGAACGGGTGCGTCGGCTGGTCAACCTTGAAGGTGTGGGTATGCCACCGGTTCGCCCCTCGCATGCCCCCATTCGTTACCAGCGCTGGCTCAGCGATCTCAAGACCCCCAGTCAGCTGCGTGATTACGCCAGTCTTGATGAGGTGGCCGCGCGCCTGATGAAGACCAATCCCCGTCTGCCCGCCGAGAAGGCGCTTTTTCTGGCGGCGCACTGGGCGCGACGGCGCGACGATGGTCGCTTTGAGCTTCTGGGTGATCCAGCCCATAAGCGCACCAATCCTGTTTTGTATCGGGTGCCTGAGGTACTGGCCTGCTGGCGTGCGGTGACGGCGTCGGTTCTGTGGGTTGAATCCGAGTTTCAGTCGGACTGGTACGCGTTCACCCATACCCCGGCCTATCAAAGGCGGCTTGCTGCCATTCGAAACCTCAGTCGCGCACGAATCGAGCAGGCGGGACACATGATGCATCACGATCAGCCGCAGGCCGTCGCTGCGCTGGTGGAGGACTTTTTGCGATGAAAACCGTCACGTCCCCGTGCGCTCAGGCAGCCTCGGGCGCGTTCAGGCCCGACCCCTGGCGAATCAATGCTGATCTGCATTGCCATTCCAGCATGTCTGACGGGGTGCTGCCGCCGGCCGAGCTGGTGCATCGGGCGGCCTCCAATGGCGTCACGCTGTTTTCGCTGACCGATCACGATGAAGTCGCAGGACAGGCGCAGGCGCAGCAGGCCGCGCAGGCCCTGGGGCTTGACTACATCCCGGGTGTGGAGGTGTCAGTGACCTGGGGTGGTGAGACCATTCACGTGCTCGGTCTGGGCGTCGACTACACCCATGACGCACTGGTCAACGGTCTGCAGCGGACCCGTTCGGGCCGCGATGGACGGGCGCGCGAAATGGCACAGCAGCTTGAGCGAGTAGGCGTGCCCGACGCCTGGAGTGGCGCCTTGCGCCATGTCGGCAATCCGGCCTTGATCTCGCGCACGCATTTCGCGCGTCACATCGTCGACTGCGGTATTTGCGACGATGTCAGCGAGGTTTTTCAGAAATTCATGGTGGCTGGTAAGCCGGGTTATGTTGAGCATCGATGGGCAAAGCTCACCGAGGCCTTGTCCTGGATTCAAGCGGCAGGTGGAACGGCGGTGCTGGCCCACCCCGGACGTTACCGCCTCGATACCACGGCGTTATGGGCGCTGATGACCGAGTTTCGCGAGGCGGGTGGCGAGGCTATCGAAGTGGTCTGCGGCAGTCACAGCCGTGATCAGTACCAGCGTTTCGCGCGCATCGCGCTTGAGTTCGGTTTCAAGGCTTCGCGCGGTTCTGATTTCCATGCCCCTGGTGAGCGACACAATGAGCTGGGCAGCCTGCCGCTGTTGCCTGATTCAGTGGTGCCGGTCTGGGCTGGACGCGAGGACTGGTCGCAGGCTCTGGCCTCGTCGGCATGACCCAGCGCTTCCAGCTGCATCCCGACAATCCACAGCCTCGTCTGCTCAGGCAGGCGGCCGACATACTTCGACAGGGTGGCGTGGTGATCATGCCAACCGATGCCAGCCCGGTGTTGGCCTGCCGGGTGGGCGAGCGCGAGGCGCTCACGCGCATTCGTGCCATACGTGGCCTTGACGACAAGCATCTGATGACGCTGATCTGTCGCGACTTGTCAGAGCTCTCCCAGTATGCCCAGGTTGACACGGCACAGTTCCGTTTCGTTCGTGAGTGGACGCCAGGTCCGTACACCTTTGTGCTGCCGGCCACCCGCGAGGTGCCGCGTCGGCTGATGCATCCATCCAGACGCTCCATTGGTCTGCGTGTTCCGTCAAGCGCGCTGGTTAGCGGTCTGATCGAGGCACTGGGTGAACCCCTGCTGGGTACGACCCTGCAGTTGCCCGGTGATGAGGCCCCGATCGCCGATGCCGATGAGGCCTTCGCGCGGCTCTCGCGTCGGGTTGACCTGCTCATCGAATGCGGCGTCTTCGGCCGCGAGCCGACCACCGTCATCGATCTCACCGGAGACGCGCCTCTGATCACGCGAATAGGCAGCGGCGATGTGAGCGGGATGCGCGTTCAATCCGGCTGATAAAATCGGCTCTCCCGCCCTGGCAAGGGCCTCGTGGGGGTTCCCATGTTTCCCGAACGTGTTGTCTCCGGCATGCGCCCCACCGGCGCACTGCATCTTGGCCACTATCACGGCGCCCTTAAAAACTGGGTGAAGCTGCAGGCGCAGTATCCGTGCCTTTTCTTCGTGGCCGACTGGCACGCGCTCACTACCCACTACGACTCGCCCGAGGTCATAGAGAACAATATCTGGGAAATGGTGGTCGACTGGCTGGCGGCAGGCATTGATCCGCAGCAGTCGGTGCTGTTTATTCAGTCGCGCGTGCCCGAGCATGCTGAGCTTCACCTGCTGCTGTCCATGAGCACGCCCTTGGGATGGCTTGAGCGCGTGCCCACCTATAAAGACCAGCAGGAAAAGCTGTCAGATCGTGATCTGGCCACCTACGGATTTCTCGGCTATCCGCTGCTGCAGGCAGCTGACATTCTCATGTATCGGGCGGCGTGGGTACCGGTGGGTGAAGATCAGGTGCCGCACATCGAGCTTACGCGCGAGGTGGCGCGGCGCTTCAATCATCTGTTCGGTCGCGAACCCGGATTCGAAGACAAAGCGCGCGAGGCCATCCGTCGACTGGGCACCAAGCGGGCCAAGCTTTATCAGGACCTGCGCACGCGCTACCAGGAGCAGGGCGATGATGAGGCCCTGCAGCAGGGTCGCCAACTTCTTGAGCAGTTGCAGAATCTCAGCATGGGCGATCGCGAGCGCCTGTTTGGCTACCTGGAAGGCAGTCGAAAAATCATTCTGTCCGAGCCACAGGCCCTGCTCACCGAGGCCTCACGCATGCCAGGCATTGACGGGCAGAAGATGTCCAAAAGCTATGGCAACGCCATAGCCATGCGCGAAGACCCCGAGAGCGTGCGTAAAAAAATTCGTACCATGCCCACCGATCCGGCCCGGGTACGTCGCACCGACCCTGGCGATCCGGGGCGCTGCCCGGTCTGGCAATTGCATGCGGTCTACACGGACGATGCAACGCGCGATTGGGTCCAGAGCGGTTGCAAGACCGCGGGCATTGGCTGTCTGGAATGCAAGCAGCCGGTGATCGACGCGGTGCTCAAAGAGCAGGAGGGTTTTCACGAGCGCGCGCAACCCTATCTTGACGATCCCGCGTTGCTGCGCAACATCGTCTCCGACGGTTGTGATCGTGCGCGCAAGCTCGCCCAGGAAACCATGCGCGATGTTCGCGAAGCCATGGGGCTGGCTTACGGTTGAGACTACGCTAAGACTCCACCGATCAGCCCTTGTCGACTCGCTTATCCATGTCATCACATATGCCCACTGCCGCTCCGTCCGACTGGGTGCTGCGCGGGCTGCGCGCGCTCAAGCCCGGGCAGTCGGTGCTGGATTTCGCCTGCGGCAGCGGCCGTCATGCAAGGGCGGCAGCTGCACTTGGGCTGGTGGTTACGGCGATCGATCGTGACTCGCAGGCGCTGGCTGGTATCGGCGCGCCGGTCACTTGCCGGGTTGCCGACCTCGAGTCCGGCCCCTGGCCGTTTGTAGGTGAGCGCTTCGATGCGGTCATCGTCACCAACTACCTGTTCAGACCCCGGCTTGACCTGTTGCTCGATCGGGTGGCGCCGGGCGGACTTCTTATCTACGAAACCTTTGCTCAGGGGCATGAGGCCTATGGGCGCCCGTCCAATCCGGCGTTTCTGCTTCAGGCCGGCGAGTTGCTCAGGGCTGCCGAGCGCGCGGGCTTTACGGTGCTGGCCTATGAGCACGGTGATCTGGTGCGACCCGCCCGTGTACAGCGCATTCTCGCCGTTCGCCCGCCCGTGGACTGGCTTGCGCATCGGCTTGACCGCACGGGCTCCGGCGCGGCAGGCTAAAATGACGCTTTTACAGGACGCTCTCCCATGATCAAGGGCAGCATCGTAGCCATTGTCACCCCCATGCATGATGATGGCAGTCTCGATCTCGACGCCTATCGTCGTCTGATTGACTGGCATATCCGGGAAGGTACAGCCGCCATTGTGGCCGTGGGCACAACAGGCGAATCTCCGACGGTTGATGTGGATGAGCACGGTACGCTCATCCGTGTGGCGGTCGAGCAGGCGGCTGGCCGCGTACCCATCATTGCGGGCACCGGTGGCAACTCCACCCGTGAGGCGGTTGAGCTCACCGAGTACGCCAAGTCGGTGGGGGCCAGTGCCACGCTGCAGGTGGTTCCGTACTACAACAAGCCCACCCAGGAGGGTATGTACCGTCACTTCCGAACGGTTGCCGAGAGTGTCGGTCTACCGGTCATTCTGTACAACGTGCCGGGCCGCACGGTAGCCGATCTGTCCAACGATACCGTACTGCGATTGGCCCAGGTTCCCGGCATCATCGGCCTTAAGGATGCCACGGGCGATATTCCTCGCGGCAGCGATCTCCTGGCCCGGCTGCCGGCGCAATTTGGTGTCTACAGCGGTAATGACGATTCCGCGCTCGCCCTGATGGCCATGGGTTCGCATGGTGTTATTTCGGTCACCGCCAACATCGCGCCCGGCCCTATGGCGCGCATGTGTGCGGCTGCCCTTGAGGGACGTTGGGCCGACGCGCTGGCCATCAATCGTCAGCTCTTGCCGCTGCATCTAAAACTATTTGTTGAGGCCAACCCCATCCCGCTGAAATGGGCCATGGCCGAGCGCGGTCTTATTCAACACGGCCTGCGTTTGCCGCTGACTCAGCTCAGTCCGGCGCTGCACGACACGGTCCGAACAGCGCTCAAGGCGGCGGGGATTTAATCATGAACATGAAGCCACAGGTCCCCGGTGAATTCTCCGGTAGTCCCATCACCGAAACACGTCGAGCCCCGCAGTCTTGTGTTCGGGCCTTGTGGGCGCGGCTCAGCGTCGCGGCAAATGGCTCTGGCCAGGAGCGTCAGATCTGCCTCAGGGCTTTTAGCAAGGGTGTGTCACGCCTTTTGTTGGGCTCATCACTGGCGCTACTCGTAACTGGTTGTGCGTTGGTCGATGTGGTCGAAGAAAAGGGTCGAATCGACTACCGTTCGGCCACCCAGCGTACCTCGCTTGATGTGCCCCCCGATCTTGTCTCTCCGCGTCGTGATGAGCGCTTTGCGGTGCAGTCATCGGCGGCAGCAGACCGCACGCTGTCTTCCTTTGAGCGCGATCGTGGCGCGCGTCAGACCGCGTCCGCCTCCGGTGTTCTGCCTGCTTTGCCGGGTGTGCGCATTGAGCGCTCGGGCGATCGGCGCTGGCTGCGTGTGGATGCCCCTGCTGAGCGGGTGTTTCCCATGACACGTGACTTCTGGGTTGACTCAGGATTCCGACTCACGCTCGATTCTCCCGAGACGGGCATTCTTGAAACCGATTGGGCTGAGAATCGAGCCAAAATCCCCGAGGACTTTATTCGGCGTGCACTGGGAAAGCTCATAGATGGTCTTTACTCAAGCGGTGAGCGTGACCGGTTCAGAACTCGGCTTGAGCGGGTTGAGGGCGGCACCGAGATTTATGTCAGCCACCGTGGCATGGTCGAGGTTTATACATCCCAGACTCGCGAAAGCACAGCCTGGCAGCCCCGCCCCGCCGATCCCGAGCTTGAAGTCGAGTTTCTAAACCGTCTCATGCTGAGACTGGGCGGCGATCAGGCCAAGACCGTTCAGCGCGTAGCGGCGGCCAGTGCAGCGCCCGAGCGCGCTCGTCTGGTGGGCGAGGGCGACAATCGTGCCATCGAGGTCGAGGAAGGCTTTGACCGTGCCTGGCGACAGGTGGGACTGGCCCTTGATCGGGGGGGCTTCACGGTTGAAGATCGCGATCGTTCACGCGGGCATTATTTTGTCCGCTACATCGACGTCGATGTCGCACCGGGTAAAGAGCCTGGGTTCTTTTCAAGAATGTTTGGTGGCTCCAAGGCACCCAAGCTCAGCCAGCAGTACCGGGTTAATGTGGCTGCAGGCAGCTCAAGCTCGCGCATCACCGTCCTCGATAAGGACGGTAAACCCGTTGGTGAGGCTGATCGGGAAACCGTCACGCGCATTCTCAACCTGCTGCGCCAGCAGCTCAATCAGTCCTGAGTCCTTGCGCTTTGCCAGCCTGGGCAGTGGCAGCGAAGGCAATGCGCTGCTGGTTGAGACACGCTGTGGCGCGGGTCACGCGCGCATTCTGATTGACTGCGGGTTCGGGCCGCGTGAAGCGAGCCGGCGCCTGAACGCGCTGGGTATAGAGCCCGCTTCGCTTCAGGGCATTCTGGTTACGCATGAGCATAGCGACCATATCGGTGGTGTATTTCGTCTGTCCGCTCAGTCGGATATTCCGGTCTACCTGACCCATGGCACGCTCGCCGCAGCTGATATGTCTGGCGATGAGGCGCTCGTTCACGTGATCGATTCGCATCAGTCCTTTGAGCTGCCGGGTTTCCGTATCACGCCGGTACCCGTTCCGCATGATGCACGTGAGCCGGTTCAGTACGTTATCGACGATGGGCGCGCGCGACTGGGCGTGCTGACCGATCTGGGGCACGGCACTGCCCATGTACATCGCGAGTTTTCAGGGCTGGACGGCTTGGTGCTTGAATGCAACCATGATGAGCGCATGCTGGCCGAAAACCCGCGCTATCCGCCCATGCTCAAGCGCCGTATCGGCGGGCCCTACGGGCATCTGGCCAACTCGGCCGCAACCCAAATTCTGTCCGCACTTGACCAATCGCGACTGCGAATCGTGGTGGCCGCTCATCTCAGTCAGAAGAACAATACGCCTGAGCTGGCCCGGACGGCGCTGGCGGCGGGTCTGGGTGCCGCCAGCGAAGACATGCGGGTTGCCGATCAGGCCAATGGTTTCTCGTGGCTTGAGGTCTGAGCTTCAGACAAATAAGATGCCACTGCGATCGATATCGCTGTCGACCAGCAGCAAGCGATAACTGCTGGTATCGGCATAGACGGCGTAGGTCTGCTGCCCTGCGCCCAGGCCGAAGTCATAGGACACCAGCCCACTGGCGTTGGTTGAGCCGATGTCGTCTACCCGGTCATTCAGCGTGCCGTTGCCGTTCAGATCCAACAGCACCTGAGTGCCCACGCCTGCCAGTGCACCACTGAGGGATGCGATCAGGGTGTCATCGCTGTCGCCGTCGATGATGAGTCCCGAAGTGGTGGAAGGCATATCGGTCAGGGCCAGAATGCTGCTGGCGTCCAGCGTCACTTGACCGCCCTGAACCGAGCGCAGATCGATGCGCTCGATGCTCTCAATCAGGTTGTCGGCAAAGAGCGCCGCATTGGTCAGGTCGATCTGCAGGGCGACACCTTGAAGTTTCAGTGTATCGAAACCGGCACCGCCATTGATGCTGTCGGCGATCAGATCGTTGACCCAGTCGGCTTCCGCGAGCATCACGTCGTTGCCATTACCAAGGTTGACCTGATCAGCACCCGTGCCGGGCGCGATCTGGTCGATACCGTCACCCCCGTTCAGGGTGTCATTGCCGGCGCCCCCGCTTAGGGTATCGTTCAAATTTCCCCCAGTGACGGATTCAGCCTGTGCGCGGCCGGTGAACGTATTGGCAACGTTGGCCAGGATGAATCCTTCCACCGAATTCAGCGTGAGCTTGACGCTGCCACCGATCGATACCTCGGCGTTGAAGTCAGTGGTAAATAGAACAGTCGTGGCGCCACTGGTCAGCAGGCTGAGGTCAAGTGTGTCGATCGCGCTGTCGTCAAAGCTGATTGAACCCGTTACGCCGCGAACGTCGATCAACTCGGCATCCAGAATCCGGAAAAGATCAGCGCCGCCACCGCCTTCCATCGTGTCGAAACCGTTGCCCACCAGGGTGTCCTGGCCTGCCCCCCCCTGAAGCAGGTCTTGCCCGCCCCCGCCATTGATGGAGTCGTCGCCCTGTGATCCGAACAGCGTGTCATCGCCGTCGCCGCCGATCAAGATGTCCGCGTATCCTGACCCGTCGATGGAGGTGGCCGCCCCGGTGTTGGTGATCGTCCAGCCGCGCCCGAGTGTTGAGGTGACGCCCGTGAGATCGACCGCCTTGCCGTCGGTACTGAGGTTTGCGACACCATTGTTGGCTGTACTGGATGTGGCAATCCAGGCAGCGCTGATGGTTGCGTTGAGTGTCGCGCCGTCATCGACGATGACAATATCGACGTCATTGCCCAGGTCTGTGATGACATCGGTACCTGCGGCGATCAAAAACTGGTCATTGCCCAGGCCCCCGGTCAGCGTGTCATTGGCCAAGCTACCCTTGAGCGTATCGTTGTGCGCCGAGCCCCGAACCTGTTCAAAGCCCCCCAGACTATCGTTACCCGCAGCGCCTGTTGCTGAATTAGCGCTGAGGTCAACACTCACCCCGCCGGTGGCGCCGCTGTAGTCGACCAAGTCGACGCCATTGCCGCCATTCAACGCGTCATCACCGCCCGCGCCAGCGATGGTATCGGCGCCAGCGCCCCCGGTGACGGTGTCATTCAAGCCTGAGCCCGTCATGCTGGCGCCAAGGCCGCCGCCGTTGCTGATGACCCAGCCGATGGTGCCCCCCGTGACGGCGGACAGATTGATGGCGGCCCCCAGAGTGCTGAGTCGGGCTGTGCCATCGTTGTAGGTGCCGACGGTCGCAGTCCAGGATGCACTGACCGTACCCTGCAGTGTTGCGCCCGTTGAAACTTCAACAATGTCGACACCGTTGCCGAGATCGTTCACGGTATCGGTTCCGGCCAAAATGCGGAATAGATCATCACCGGCACTGCCACTCAGCGTGTCGTTACCGGCGCCGCCTGTCATGGTGTCAGCTTGAGCCGACCCACTCAGGGCGGTTGCCGCGCCGGTGTTGGTAATACTCCAGCCGTTACCGTTGGTAATGCTGACGAGGCTGACACTGCGCCCGGGTGTGCTGATGCTGGCTGTACCGAGATTACTGCTGTTGGACGATGCGCTCCAGGACCCGGTTGCGCTGACTGTGGCCATGACGCCGGCGCCCAGGGCCACCTGAACGATATCCAGCCCCGTGCCCAGATCGGTGATGGTGTCGTTGCCCAGATCAATCTCGAAGGTATCAGCGCCCCCGGCACCGGTCAGGGTGTCGTCGCCGTCGCCGCCCCGAATAAAGTCGGCGCCCGTGCCGCCCACGATAGTGTCCGCCAGAGCGGTGCCGATCAGGCTGGTCGCAGCGCCGATATTGGTGATTGACCAGCCCAGACCCGTGTTGATGGCGCCCAGGTTGGCAACCCGGCCACTGGTGAACACATTGGCCACCCCGGCG
>JBIKMC010000095.1:0-11771 GCA_044359405.1 Burkholderiaceae bacterium | reverse complement strand
GAATTACTGCGTCTGCTGGATACCCGCCAGGACCCAACCGCTGTCACCCTGCGCAGGCTTGGTGAGATTCCAGACCTCTTCGAAGGCCTTGGCCATCACCACATCACCCTCGCGCAGGGATCCGCGGAACATCACGCTGGCCACGTGCTCAACCGAGTTGCTCTCGATGCCCAGCAACTGCGCCTCAAGGGTGACCACCTCGGTACGGTTGGACGCACCCTGGCGCTCATCGATCTGCATCTTGAGCTCAGCAAACATTTCGGGCGAAGTGAACTCGCGAAGATCATTCAGGTTGGCCGCATCGAACGAGGCCTGAAGACGCACAAACTGCACCTTGGCGTTACGCTCAAACCCAGTCACATCAAACCCGGCCGGAATGCTCAGACCAGAACCCATCGCAGAGGCAGCGCCAAATCCCTGGGCCGAACCCGAGGCAGCGACGTCATGCGGCGCGTAGTAACTGTTATTGGGCGCCCCCTGGGGAACATTCGAAGCACCCGCGCCCGCCATAGCGGGCTGGGGACCCGCCTGAGCACCCGCACGACGCGCCATGATCATGCGCACAACCACCAGTGCGACCACCGCCAGTAGCGCAATGAGCATGAACGAAGCCAGTTCTTCGCCAAAGCCGAGGTGGCTGGCCAGAGCCGCCAGACCAATACCGGCTGCAAGGCCCGCTAGGGGCCCAAGCCACTTATTGCGCTGAGGCTGCGCCTGCGGAGCCGCTGAAGGCGGCGTGGACTGACGCTGGGCCGCCTGCTGACCCGCAGGCGTGGACTGGGATACGCCCGACTGCTGCTTGCCCACCGAATTACCGCCACCCATGCGCTTTTGAGCCTGGGCATCGGCCATGGAGAACGCCATGGCGGCGACCAATGCCATCGCGAAGGACATGAAACGAACCCACCGACTTTTCATTGCTGACCTCATTCAGAAAAGAGAACACGCATCCGTGCGTGCGAACCCGTATATAGGGGTGTGGCCCCAAGAAATGCAAGAAAAAACTTTTTTTGATACGGTTTTTCGGTGCCTCAGGCCCGCCAGCCTTGATGCAAGGCCACCACGCCCGCGCTCAGATTGAAAAACCGCGCGCGAATCAGTCCGACCGCACTCATCATGCCGCGCAGCGTTTCCTGATCTGGGTGCATGCGAATGGATTCGGCCAAATACCGGTAACTATGCTCATCGTCGGCGATTTTTCGTCCAAGCCAGGGCAAAATCGAAAATGAATACGCATCGTAGGCGCGCTGCAGAGGCTTCCAGACGCGCGAGAACTCAAGCACCAGCAGCATGCCGCCGGGCTTGAGCACCCGATGCATTTCGGCCAGTGCGTGCTCCTTGTGGGTCATATTACGCAGACCAAAGGCGACACTGACCCGATCAAAGTACCGGTCTGGAAAGGGTAGTTGCTCAGCGTCACACTGCGCCGCCGCCTGCAAAAGGCCCTCGTCGAGCATTCGATCGCGCCCCACGCTGAGCATGGACCCGTTGATGTCGGTCAGCCAGACCTCCCCCTCAGGGCCCGCCCGACGAGCGAAGGCACGCGCCAGATCAGCGGTACCACCCGCCACATCAAGCACCTTCATGCCAGGACGGATGGCTGCCTGACCGACGGTGAACGCCTTCCAGGCCCGGTGCAGACCGCCCGACATCAGATCATTCATCAGGTCATAACGGGCTGCGACCGAGTGGAAAACCTCGGCAACCCGCGCCGCCTTATCGGCTTCGGCAACAGTCTGAAAACCGAAATGCGTCTTGCCCTGGGTCATCAGCCGCACCCGCCGCCACGCTGCCGAGTGACTGCCGTGGTGGCCATATCGGCGACTGCAGGCGCATGCCGGCTGGCACCGGCCGCTTCAAGCCGCGCCAGATAGTCAGCCCACAGAGACTGCTGCTGATCGCCCAGCCAATACAGATAGTCCCAGGAAAAAATGCCGCTGGAGTGGCCATCACTGAATTGCGGCTGAATCGCGTAATGACCCACCTGTTCGAGGCTGTCGATGCCGACCTCGGCTTTGCCCGTCTGCAAGGTCTCCTGCCCAGGCCCATGGCCACGCACTTCAGCCGACGGGGAATAAACCCTCATGAGCTCAAAAGGCAGCTTGAAACTGCGCCCGTCCGAGAAATCGATCTCGAGCAGACGGGAGACCTTGTGCACAATGAGGCGGGTTGGAAGCGGCGTGTTTGAATCGAGTCCGGCCATGGTGATCCGAGTCTAGCAGAGGGTTGAATTCAGGCACTCAGACCAGTACCCGTTCGATGCCACCCGCGTTGGCTCGGGCAACATAGTCGGGTAACCAGTCTTGTCCCAGCATGTGGCGGGCGATTTCCACCACGATGTAATCAGCCTGCACATCGGTCTCGTCGCTGTAACGGGCAAGCCCCTGAAGGCAGGACGGACAGCTGGTCAGCACCTTAACCGGCGCCTGAGTGTCGCTGGACTCGGCGCGCAGGCGCGAGGCTGCGCGCTGTAGCTCCTCGGCCTTGCGAAAGCGCACCTGTGTCGAAATATCGGGCCGCGTCACCGCCAGCGTGCCGGACTCACCGCAACACCGGTCATTGCGCTCTATGCGTCCGTTCAGTTCGCTGTTCATCAGTGTGTTGACCAGCTTGACAGGCGACTGCGTCTTGATGGGGCTGTGGCAGGGGTCATGGTAGAGGTATCGCACCCCCGTTACCGAGTCGAGCTTCAGCCCCTTCTCAAGCAGGTACTCGTGGATGTCGATGATGCGACACCCCGGAAAGATGCGCTCGAACTCGTAACCCTGCAGCTGGTCATAACAGGTACCGCATGACACCACCACGGTGCGAATGTCCAGATAGTTGAGCGTGTTGGCCACGCGATGAAACAGCACCCGGTTGTCGGTGATCATCTTATCGGCACGGTCAAACTGGCCGGAGCCGCGCTGCGGATAGCCGCAGCACAGATAGCCCGGTGGCAGCACCGTCTGAACACCCACATGCCAGAGCATGGCCTGTGTGGCAAGGCCCACCTGCGAAAAAAGACGCTCTGATCCGCAGCCGGGAAAATAAAACACCGCTTCAGAGTCGGGCGATGTGCGGGCCGGATCCCGAATGATGGGCACGTACCGACTATCTTCAATATCGAGCAATGCACGGGCAGTCTTCTTGGGTAGATTGCCGGGCATCTTGCGATTGACGAAATGAATCACCTGCTCACTGACGGGGGCACGACCCACGGTCGAGGGCGGGCTGGCGTTCTGGCGGCGGGTAAACCGGCCCAGCAGATCATGAGCCAGCCGTTGAACGCGATAACCCACGCCCACCATAGCCGCACGGGTTGCCTTGATGGTGTCTGGATCCGTCGCGTTAAGAAAAAACATCGCCGCCGCGTTACCTGCGTTGAACCGCTTTTTGCCCATCTTGCGCAACAGGTTGCGCATGTTCATGGACACGTCACCGAAGTCAATATCAACCGGACAGGGTGTCTCACATTTGTGGCATACCGTGCAGTGGTCGGCCACATCAGAGAACTCCTCCCAATGCCGAACCGATATGCCGCGGCGCGTCTGCTCTTCGTATAGAAATGCCTCGACCAGCAGCGATGTGGCCAGAATCTTGTTGCGGGGCGAATAAAGAAGATTGGCCCGCGGCACATGCGTTGCGCATACCGGTTTGCATTTGCCACAGCGCAGGCAGTTCTTCATGGAGTCAGAGATGGCACCAATATCGGACTCGTGAAGAATGAGCGACTCCGCGCCCATCAGGCCAAAGCTGGGGGTGTAGGCATTGCGCAGGTCACCGGGCGCCGACACCTCGTCAAGCAGCTTGCCCTTGTTGAAACGACCCTCAGGATCGATGCGCGACTTGTAACGGCGAAAATCGGCGATTTCATGAGACTGCAGATACTGCAGCTTGGTAATGCCGATGCCGTGCTCACCCGAGATCACGCCACCCAGCGACCTTGCCAGGGCCATGATCCGGTCAACGGCCGCTTCGGCCTGCTTGAGCATGCCGTAGTCGTCGGAGTTGACCGGTATGTTGGTGTGCACATTGCCGTCGCCAGCATGCATGTGCAGGGCCACGAACACACGACTGCGCAGCACGCGTGTGTGCGCGCCTTCGATGGCCTCACGCACCGGCGCGAAAGCCTGACCGGAAAAGATGGTGTGCAGGGGTTCGCGCACCTCAAGCTTCCAGGACACCCGAACGCTGCGATCCTGCAGCCGGTGAAACAGTTGATCGTGCCGATCGGTGCCGGGGCGGTCGACCAAGGACGAGGTCAGCGCCGTGAAGCCTGATGCATTCAATCGCACCACCGCTTCCGGCAAGGGCATATCGATGAAATCGAGAAGGCTCTGCCAGCGGGCACTGACAAGAGCCAGAAGCTCAAGCGCACGACGGCGTCGATCATCGAGCAGCTCATCCCCCGACAGCCCGCTGGCATCGGGCTCGTCTGCGGCCGCCACCGGTAGCGTGCCCTCAACGAGTTGTCGTAAAGCGCCGATCAGCTGCAGCTTGTTGCGGATGGACAGTTCGATATTGATGCGTTCAATGCCGTCGGTGTACTCACCCATGCGATCCAGGGGAATCACCACGTCTTCATTGATCTTGAAAGCGTTGGTATGCCGGGCGATCGCAGCGGTTCGGGATCGGTCTGCCCAGAAGCGTCTGCGGGCATCAGCCGCGATCGCAACGAAGCCTTCGCCAACTCGCCGGTTGGCCAATCTGACCACCTCGGAGGTTGCGCGGGCAACCCCGTCTTCGTCGTCGCCCACGATGTCGCCAATCAGCACCATCTTGGGCAGACCGCCGCGTCGCGACTTGGTGGCGTAGCCTACCGCGCGCAGGTAACGCTCATCGAGATGTTCGAGACCAGCCAGAATGGCTCCGCCTGGCCGAGCGTCCAAATACTGCTTGATCTCGACGATAGACGGCACCGCTTCCTTGGCCTGGCCAAAGAACTCAAGACACACCGTGCGAATATGCCCCGGCATTCGGTGCAGAATCCAGCGAGCCGACGTAATCAGGCCATCACAGCCTTCCTTCTGCACACCGGGCAGGCCCGCCAGAAATTTATCCGTGACATCCTTACCCAGGCCCACTTTACGAAAGCGCGAGCCTTCGATGTCGAGCTGCTCGCGGCGCACCGGTTCGCCCCGCATCTGTCCGTCGCCGCCCAGCTGATCGGGCGCGTACCAGCACAGATCAAACCGGGCGGTGGGCGCATCGTGAATCTTGCCCAGGTTATGGCCCACCCGGGTGACCTCAAGCCATTGCCCGTCGGGGTCAACCATGCGCCACCAGGCCAGGTTGTCGAGCGCGGTTCCCCACAGCACCGCCTTTTTGCCACCCGCGTTCATGGCGATGTTGCCGCCTATACACGAGGCATCAAGCGACGTGGGGTCGACCGCAAAGACCAGGCCAGCCTGCTCGGCAGCGTCGGTGACACGGCGTGTCACAACCCCAGCCTCGGAGAAAATCGTGGCAACCGGGGCATCCAGACCGGGCAGCACCTGATGCTCGACCAGGCCCAGTTTTTCAAGCTTTTCAGTATTGATGACAGCCGATTGTGGCGTGAGCGGAATCGCGCCACCGGTGTAGCCGGTACCGCCCCCACGCGGAATAATCGTCAGACCCAATTCGATACAGGACTGAACCAGCGACGCGATTTCGCTTTCGCTGTCAGGCGTAAGCACGACAAACGGATACTCGACCCGCCAGTCAGTGGCGTCAGTCACATGCGATACCCGCGAGAAAGCATCAAACCGGATGTTGTCGCGTCGCGTGCAGCGCGCCAGACGCCGCTGCGCCCGCACCCGCGCCGCCGCCACCTCGCCCAACTCACGCTCGAAAGCGGCCACCGCTGCCTGGGCCAGATGCAGCAGCCGTGCCACCTTGGTCGCCCGGGTTGACTCGTAAGCGGCTGCGGCGGCGCGCCCGGACGCGACCGAGCTTGCCGGTTCTGCCTCGGACTCTGGCCCGGAGGCGGCCATCGGCGCACGTCGCCGATCGATTTCGGCGAGCCGGTGGCGCAGAGCATCGATCAGCAGGCGTCTGCGCTTGGGGTTGTCAACCAGATCGTCCTGAAGATAAGGGTTGCGTCGCACGACCCAGATATCGCCCAGCACTTCATAAAGCATGCGCGCGGAACGACCTGTGCGTCGCTCGGTGCGCAGTTCTTCGACGATGTCCCAAGCCTCGGAACCGAGCAGGCGAATGACGATTTCGCGATCGGAAAACGAGGTGTAGTTGTACGGAATTTCGCGCACGCGCGTGGGCGCTTCGGCCTCAGGCGCAGCGAGATGAAGGGGGATAGGCGCGTTCATGGACGTGGCAAGCCTTAAAACAGCATTCTAGGCGAGCGCGCTCAACCCGACAGCCGGCACGGGCATCAGCCGCCCGTAAATGGCGCAAGAAGCCTTCGCCACCATTCATCGGGCACCCACAACAAGGCGGCCGTCATCAGCGCATAGCGGATGAATTTGCCCAGTGCCATCCAGGCGACCGACTGCCAGAAATTGAGCTTGAGCCAGCCCGCAACGGTGCACAGCGGATCACCCACGGCCGGAAGAAACGAGAAAAAAAGCGCCTTGGGCCCGAGCCGCTCGAACCAGCGCAGGTAGCGGGTCTGCTTGCCCTTGGCCAGCGCCTCGTGCGCACCGTATCCCAACCACCAGTCCACAGCACCGCCGAGCGTGTTACCCGCCGTCGCCACCAGGACGACCAGCCAGAACTGGTCCGGGTTGAGCTTGGCATATCCGAAGACCGCCGGCTCTGATCCCATGGGCAGAAGGGTTGCTGAAACAAACGCCACGATGAATACCGTCACCAGCCCGTTCTTGGGCAGCGCGAACCAGTCAAGCAGGCGATCGAGCAGTTCTTCCACGAAACATCCAGCAAAACATTCAGACGGGGCTCAGACACCTTTGTACACCCGCCGCGATGCCATCCCCTCAGTCAGGCGACCACGGTGCCGCCGCGGTCGCAGAGCCACACTTCGGCCGCAGCCGACCGACCATTGCCGGTCGATCTTGGGGACGAGCACTTTAACCTCCCAGTCTAGCAGCGCATCCGACCAACGAAGCTGACATGACATGGTCTGCGCCGGGGACGTCAGGCTAAACTGATATCACCATGCCTATGTCCTATCTCAAGCGCATTCTCAACGCCCGCGTCTACGACGTCGCGCGCGAGACCCCTCTGGAGCCAGCCGCCAACCTGAGCAGCCGGCTGCGCAACCGCCTGCTCGTCAAGCGGGAAGACCTGCAACCGGTTTTCTCCTTCAAGCTGCGCGGCGCCTACAACAAGATGGCCAAGCTCAGCCCCGAGCAGCTTGAGCGAGGCGTGATTGCAGCCTCAGCCGGCAACCATGCCCAGGGCGTGGCGCTGGCCGCACGCAAGCTGGGCTGCCGTGCGGTGATCGTCATGCCGGTCACTACGCCTCAGGTAAAAATTGACGCCGTTCGCGCGCGCGGCGCTGAGGTCGTCCTGCAGGGCGACTCCTACAGCGACGCCTATGCGCACGCCCTACAGGTGCAGGCCGAGCAGGGACTGGTCTTTGTGCACCCATTCGACGACCCGGATGTCATCGCAGGCCAGGGCACGGTCGCCATGGAGATTCTGCGCCAGCACCAGGGCCCCATTCATGCCATTTTTGTGGCGATTGGCGGTGGCGGACTGATCGCTGGAGTAGCCGCCTACGTAAAGCAGGTACGGCCTGACATTCGCGTTATCGGCGTGCAGACCACCGATTCGGATGCCATGCGTCGATCGCTGGCCGCCGGGCGCCGGGTGGAGCTCGCCGAGGTCGGACTCTTCTCGGACGGTACCGCCGTCAAAAAGGTGGGCGAGGAAACCTTCCGCCTGTGTCGCCAGTTCGTCGACGAGATCATTCTGGTTGATAACGATGCCCTGTGTGCTGCGATCAAGGACGTCTACGAAGACACCCGCGTCACGCTTGAGCCGGCCGGAGCGCTGGCGGTCGCTGGCGCCAAGGCTTATGTTGAGCGCGAGCGTCTGCGCGGCGAAACCCTGGTCAGCATCGCGTGCGGCGCCAACATGAATTTTGACCGCCTGCGCTTCGTCTCCGAGCGAGCTGAAATCGGCGAGCAGCGCGAGGCGGTCTTTGCGGTCACCATTCCCGAAGAGCGCGGCAGCTTCCGGCGATTTTGCCAGACCGTCGGCGCACGCAACGTCACGGAGTTCAACTACCGCATCGCCGACGCCCGGCTAGCCCACGTGTTTGTCGGCATTCAGGTACAGAACCCCGCCGAAGCCCAGCGCATCGCGCGTGCATTCGACAAGGCGGGCTTCCCCACCATTGACCTCACCAATGATGAGCTAGCCAAGCTGCATCTGCGTCACCTGGTAGGTGGGCGCTCACCTCTAGCTCGAGATGAGCGGCTTTACCGGTTTGAGTTTCCCGAGCGGCCGGGCGCGCTCATGCGTTTTCTGTCCAGCATGAGTCCGAACTGGAACATTTCGCTGTTTCACTACCGAAATCACGGTGCCGACTACGGTCGGGTGCTGGTCGGAATTCAGGTCCCCAGCGCCGAAAAACGCCAATTTCGTGACTTTCTTGCAACACTGGGTTACCGATATTGGGACGAAAGCGCGCACCCGGCCTATCGCCTGTTTCTCGGAGCGGACGTATAATCCCCTGCAAATCAGTCGCTTATGCAGATCCTTACGCTCGGGCTCAATCACCAGACCGCGCCGCTCAATGTGCGCGAAAAGGTGTCATTCCCAGGTGACGCTCTCAGTGTCGCGCTCTCCGACCTTCGAGCTCACCTAAGCCGCCTGTTGCCCGAAACCGCCATCCTGTCCACCTGTAATCGCACTGAAATCTACTGTGCGACACCGCGGGCAGACCAGGCGCATCAGGCGCTCACCGACTGGCTGGCACAGCGGCAGGGTACGGGCCCCCTGGGCGAGCATCTGTATGCCCTGCCAGATGGCCAGGCCGTACGCCATGCCTTCCGGGTGGCTTCGGGCCTTGACTCCATGGTGCTGGGCGAGCCGCAGATTCTCGGTCAGATGAAAGACGCGGCGCGCATGGCCCAGGAGTCTGGCGCGCTGGGCATGCATCTGCACCAGCTTTTCCAGCGCAGCTTCGCGGTCGCCAAAGAGGTTCGCAGCTCGACCGAAATCGGTGCGCACTCGGTCTCCATGGCGGCTGCAGCGGTGCGGCTTGCCCGCCGCATCTTTGAAGACATGCGCCAGGCTTCAGTGCTGTTCATCGGCGCCGGGGAAATGATTGAGCTGTGCGCCACGCACTTTGCCGCACAACACCCACGCCGTATCGTGATTGCCAACCGCAGCGCCGACCGCGCCGAGAAACTGGCGCATCGATTCGGTGCTGAAACCATGGGCCTGGCTGACCTCAGCACCCGACTTGAACAGTTCGACATCGTGGTGTCCTGCACCGCCAGCACCCTGCCCATCGTTGGTCTGGGCATGGTCGAGCGTGCCACGCGCGCGCGTCGCAGGCGCCCCATCTTCATGGTCGACCTGGCCGTGCCCCGCGACATCGAATCCGAAGTCGCCCGGCTTGATGATGTGTATCTCTACACCGTTGATGACCTCGGACGTCAGGTCGATGCGGGTCGCGAGAATCGCCGGGCGGCCGTCGCCCAGGCCGAAGTCATCATCGAATCGCGCGTTGACTCTTTTATGCAGTGGATGTCCTCGCGCAAAATCGTGCCTGCCATCCGTACCCTGCACACCCGCGGCGAGGCGCTCAAGTCTGCCGAGCTCGAACGCGCCCGACGCCTGCTGGCCAGCGGCCAGGATGTCGACAAAGTTCTTGAGGCTCTGGCCCATGGCCTCACCAGCAAGTTTCTGCATGGCCCCACCCGGCTGCTCAACGCGCCGGGCGAGCAGCGTGAACACATGCTGCAACTGGTTGACCACCTTTTGCCCGAGCGCGCCAGCGGTGCAGACGGCGACGCATCCGCGTCCCATTAGCGCTGTTCATGGATGATTCAATGCGCGGGCGCCTCGAGCGCCTCGAGCCCCGTCTTGCCGAAGTCAACGCACGGCTGTCCAGCTCCGATGCCGCTCGTGATCTGAACGAGTTTCGCCGTCTGACGCGCGAACACGCCGAACTGGTCGAGCTGCTCGAGCGCTTTCACGCCTGGCGGCGCGCTGAGTCTGATCTGGCCGAAGCGCTACAGATGCGAGACGACCCCGAACTGCGCGAGTTCGCCGACCAGGAAGCCGAATCAGCACGCACGCGTATGGGCGAGGAAATGTCGCGCCTGCAGACGCTCTTGCTGCCGCGCGACGCCAACGACGAACGCGATGTCATTCTTGAAATCCGCGCGGGCACGGGTGGCGACGAAAGCGCGCTGTTTGCCGGAGATCTGCTGCGCATGTATCTGCGTTTTGCCGAGCGTCGTGGCTGGCAGACCGAGTTGTTATCAGCCAATGCAGCCGAGCTGGGTGGCTACAAAGAGGTGATCGTCCGAATTGCCGGCGATCGCATCTATTCGCTGCTGAAGTTTGAATCCGGCGGGCACCGCGTGCAAAGGGTCCCTGAAACCGAAGCCCAGGGCCGTATTCACACCTCGGCCTGTACGGTCGCTGTCATGGCCGAGGCCGACGAAACCGGCGAAATCGAAATCGACCCACAAGAGCTTCGTATCGATGTGTTTCGGGCGTCCGGGGCTGGCGGCCAGCATGTCAACAAAACCGAATCGGCCGTACGCATCACGCACCTGCCCACCGGCATCGTGGCCGAGTGTCAGGACGACCGCTCGCAGCACCGAAACCGCGACCGCGCCATGAAGGTGCTGGCCGCCCGGCTCAAGGACAGGCTGGTCCGTGAGGCGCAGGCGCGCGAAGCGGCTCACCGCAAGTCCCTGGTGGGATCGGGCGACCGCTCGGAGCGCGTCCGCACCTATAACTTTCCGCAGGGGCGAGTGACTGATCATCGTATCAACCTCACCCTCTACAAGCTGCAGCAGGTGCTCGACGGCGACCTTGATGAGCTGGTCGGTGCGCTCACCACAGCCCACCAGGCTGAGCTGCTGGCCAACCTCGCGCAATCCGGTTGAGCACGTACGACCAGGCACTGGCCCGCTGTAGCCTGCCCCGGCTGGAAGCGCGCATGCTGATGGAGCACGCGAGCGGCCGCACCCGCACCTGGTTGATCGCGCACGGCGACGAGTCAGTGCCCACCGTCCAACTCGCAAGCTTTGAGGAACTGGTTGTGCGTCGCCAGGCGGGCGAGCCGATGGCGTATCTGCTGGGCAGCCGCGAGTTTCACGGTCTGCGAATCGAGGTAAGCCCGGCAGTGCTGATTCCGCGCGCCGAGACCGAGTGCCTGGTCGAGGCGGCGCTGGCGCGCTCGCCCAAGGGGGGGCACCTTATCGATCTGGGTACAGGCAGTGGTGCGATTGCTTTGGCGGTGGCGCACGCACGACCTGATCTGCACATCACCGCCACCGATCAGTCACCGCAGGCCTTGGCCCAGGCGCAGGCGAACGCCCAGGCACTGGGTCTGGATGAACAACTCAGCTGGCGACTGGGCAGTTGGTGGTCTGCCATCCCAAGTAGTCAACGCTTTGACCTGGTGCTGTCCAACCCGCCCTACATCCCCGCGCTTGACCCTCACCTTACGCAAGGTGACCTGCGCTTCGAACCGCGACAGGCACTGGCCAGCGGGCCTGACGGCCTGGCTGCCCTGCGTGACATCATCGCCGGGGCGGCCGCTTACCTGCACGCCGACGGATGGATCATCCTGGAGCACGGCTTTAACCAGGGTATGGCCGTTCGCCGGCTGCTGTCGCAAGCTGGATTTAAAG
>JBIKMC010000094.1:0-11800 GCA_044359405.1 Burkholderiaceae bacterium | reverse complement strand
CAGGGAGTGCTCACAGGAGTGGTCTCAGATATTACGACCACCATCGACGTCCAGACATACCCCGGTCAGGTAGTCAGCCTCGTCACTGGCCAGAAAGGTGACTGCCGACGCCACATCATTGGGGCGTGTAAAACGGCCCATGGGAATGCGTGCTAGAAACCGCTCACGATTTTGAGGCGTGTCGGGCATGCCCATGAACTGCTCGAGCATGGCGGTTTCTCCAATCATGGGATTGACTGCATTGACCCGGATGCCGTGCCTGGCGTACTCAAGCGCCAGTCCGCGCGTGATGTTGATCATGGCTGCCTTGGTACCGCTGTACCAGACCAGGCCGGGACCCGGGCGCACGCCAGTGGTGGATGCAACATTGACGATGGCGCCCGAGCCCTGCCGCACAAATACCGGCATCGCGGCTTGCACGGACCAGTACAGGCTTTTGACGTTAACCTGCCAGATACGATCGAACTCGGCCTCGGTGACATCAAGCGACGGTTTGTTGCGATGGGTGGTCCCGGCGTTGTTTACCAGAACATGCAGGCCACCCAAACTGGCCTGGGTATGCTCGACCAGGGCGGTGAAGTCGGTAGCCTTTGAGACATCGCATGCGAAAGCCTGGGCGCGTCCGCCGGCGGCAGCGATTTTGTTGGCCTGGGCCTGCGCACCTTCAAGGTTGAGGTCTGCCAGCATGACGCTGGCGCCGGCCTGCGCCATGCGGGCGGCAATGGCGGCGCCAAATCCGGAGGCCGCACCCGTTACAAGGGCAATTTTTGCATCGAGTTTCATGATTGAGCTTTCTCCAGGCGCTCAAGCAGCAGCCGCGCTTGAAAGAGTCCTTTGTCGGCGTGAATGGCGACCATGGGGCGCTCGGGCACCTGCGACAGTATGACCTGCTGCGCCTCTATCATGCGTCGATCTTCTTCAAACGCTTCGATGACACCAGCGTAGATCTTGTCGGTCAGCGATTCGTCGTCCAGCCTGAAATTACGCGCCTGACAGAACCAGTAATGGGTCGTGATCTCAGTTTCGGGGGTCTGAATAGAGGTGTGACGGAACTGCACCGATTCGGCCGCTCGTTGGCCTTGCGGCGCGCCGGTACCCGTCGGTGCGGAACCCGCATCCATGCGTAGCAGGCCCGGTGGCGACCACTGATAGATCTGCCAGCGGTCGACCTTGCCCTGAAAGCTGGCTACGCCGCGATGAAGGTTGGGCATGTCATCATTGATGTACCAGCGGCTGATGGTCAGTGTGCCCTGACCCGCGTCGTCTCGAACAATCTCAGGCTTTAGATCAGCTGCGCTGTCAGTGCCCAGGGTAGTGGGGTGTACCCACGCCAGGTGCGTGAAGTCGAGCAGATTGTCGATGATGAGCTTGTAGTTGGCCTGGTAATGAATATATCCGGGCTTCATCCTCCATTGCGGTGAGTCATGCCAGAAGTAGTCAACGATCGTTGAAGGGTCGGCCTGCTCCGGGTCGCCCAGCCAGATCCAGATAAGCCGATTACGCTCGACCACTGGATAACTGCGAATACGCATGCGGGGTGGGATGAGATCTTGTCCCGGTATTTCGATGCAGGCGCCGCTGGGGTCGTACTTCAGCCCGTGGTACAGGCAGCGCACACAGTCGCCCTCTTTTCGCCCCAGGTGCAGGGGCGCCGAGCGATGGCAACAGCGGTTTTCGAGGGCCAGAGCCTGTCCCTGGGCTCCCCGGTAGAGCAGTATGGGTTCGCCCAGCAGTGTGCGGCCCAGCAGCCCGTCAGGGCTGACTTCGTGATCCCAGGCAGCGACGTACCAGCAGTTGCGAATAAACACGATGGAACTCCTCGTGAGAGTCAATAAGGCGTGTATGCCCGGACATCAGCGCTCGACCAGGCTCGCCGACTGAGCAGCTGGCAGCGAGCGTCCAAGAACAAGATCGGCGGCACGCTCGGCAATCATGATGGTGGGGGCGTTGGTGTTGCCGGAAATGAGCGAGGGCATCACCGAGGCATCCACCACGCGTACGCCCTCCATGCCACGAAGATTCAACTGCGGGTCGACCACCGCGTCGTCGTCACTGCCCATGCGACAGGTTCCCGCCGGGTGATAGACAGTGACGCTGGTAGCCCGCATCCAGTCGATGACCGCCCGGTCGTCAACGGCCGCATGGCCGGGCTCGGCTTCCTCGTGAATGATGGCGCGCATGGGGGCCTGAGCGGCAATGGCCTGCACCAGACGAACGCCGCGCAGGGTTCGGGCCACATCATCCGGGTGTTCAAGGTAGTGCGCATGGATCAGTGGCGCGGTACGCGCGTCGGCATGGGCGATACGCACGCTGCCGCGGCTGAGGGGTCTGAGCACGCAGACGCTCAGTTGCACACCCGGATATGAATGCGGCGGCTGGCCCATGGCCGCCGAACTGAATTCAATGAGGTGCAGCTGAAGATCAGGACGAGGCTGATCAGGGCCGCTGCGCACAAATCCACCGACACGAATGGGCGGCTCAGCCATACGGCCGGACCGCGTGAGCGCGAACTGCGCCATGCCGGTTAGTTGACGCCATCGGCTGTGATAAAGGTCGTTGAGGCTCAGGGGGCGATTAAGAACGTAGCGAACCCTGGCCTGAATGTGGTCCTGCAGATTGGCACCGACGGCGGGGCGATGCTGAACGGGGGTAATGCCCAACGACTGCAGATGTTGGGCATCGCCAAAGCCTGAACACTGGAGCAGCGCCGGGCTGTGAATGGCACCCGCACTGATGAGGAGTTCACGGCCGATTTCGATTGTGAGCTCGTGTCCCTCACGTTCAACCCGCAGATGTCTGACGCGGCCGTGTTCACCCACAAACCGCAGCGCGCGTGTGTTGGTCCACACGTCAAGATTGGATCTCGAACGCGCCGGACGCAGGAAAGCGGTGGCGGTGCTCTGACGTCGCGCGCGCCAGACCGTGTGCTGATAAAAACCCACGCCCTCCTGACTGTAATCGTTGAAGTCATTGGAATGCGGCAGCCCCTGAGCCACACCGGCGTGGATGAACGCGGTACACAAGGGGTCGCGTAACGCGGGGGTGGTCACTCGAAGCGGGCCCCGGGTACTGTGCAGCGGGGATTCTGGCAGATGGACATTGCCTTCGCTGCGCAGGAAATACGGCAATACCTCAGGCCATGACCAGCCTGCACAGCCCTGGGAAGCCCAGTCATCGTAGTCCTGTGGTTGGCCGCGGATGTAAATCATGCCATTCATGGCGCTGGTACCGCCCAGCGTTTTGCCGCGCGGACAGGCGATACGACGCCCTGCCATGGGGGCGTCAGGTTCAGTACTGAGCCGCCACTCGATGCGCTCATCGCGTAGCGCAAGCTGCAGCCCTAAGGGAAAGTGAATCCAGAACGAGTCATCGGGCGGGCCCGCCTCAATCAGCAACACGCTCGCGGAGGGATCTTCGCTCAGGCGATTGGCCAGCACGCAGCCGGCCGAACCGGCCCCTACGATGACGTAGTCAAAGCGCGGATTACCCATGTGGCCGTCGATGCACGGATGACCCGGTGCGGGGCTGGTATCTCAGAAAGCGAAGCATCAAGAGAACCAGCGCAGTGGCATCAGCGCCAGCTGCGGCCAGGCAATAAGACATCCGACCAGAGCCAGATTGGCGACCAGAAAGGGCATGACACCACGAAAGATGGTGGCCAGCGATACATCGGGCGTGAGGGTTTTGACCGTGAAGACATTCATACCGACAGGCGGTGTGAGCATGCCTACTTCGATCATGACAGTGACGAAGATACCGAACCAGATGGGATTGACGCCCATCTCAACCGCCACCGCGGTGAAGATCGGAACCGTCAGCAACATGAGGCCCATGGCCTCCATGAGGCAGCCCAGTACCAGGTAGATAACGCACATGGCCAGCAAAACGCCGGTAACCGTAAAGTCTTGTGCCTGGATCCACTGCACCAGCTGCATGGTCATGCCGGTAAGTGCGATGAAGTTGGCGAACGCCAGAGCACCGAAGACGATGGCGAAAATCATGGCCGTGGTCTTGCCCGTTTCCATCAGGCAGTCACCCAGTACGCGCCAACTCATTTTACGGCGGGCCAGCGTGAAGAGGAACGCGCCCATGGCGCCAATGCCTGCAGATTCGGTCGCGGTAAAGATGCCCCCGTACAGACCGCCCATCACGAAGGCGAACAGGACGATCACACTCCAGACGCCTTTCAGGGCAATGAGCTTTTCGCGAAAGCTGCGACGCTCGCCCGGCGGGCCCAGAGAGGGATTGAGTGCAACCGTGATCCAAACGGCGGCGATAAAGAACAGGGTGAGCAGAATGCCCGGAATGACGGTCGCAATGAATAGCTTGCGGATATCGGTCTCGGTCAGCAAACCAAATAGAACCAGCGGTACGGACGGCGGAATGAGCACGCCCAACACACCCGCTGAGGCGACCGAACCGGTGGACAGGCGGTCGTGGTATCCCAGACGGCGCATGGGCGGAATGGCAACGCGGCTCATGGTGGCTGCGGTGGCAATCGAGCTGCCCGAAATGGCGGCAAAAAGTGCACACGAGGCAACTGTGGCGTGTGCGAGTCCGCCCTTGAGATGACCCAGCCAGGCGTTGGCAGCATCGTACAGTTCGCCGCTGATGTCGGCCTTATGCACAAAAATGCCCATGAGAATGAACATGGGCAGTACCGACATACCGTAGTTGGCCGAGGCATCTACAACGATCTGTGCCAGCATGGAGAGCGCCGCATCGGGCCCTCGGATCCAGGCAAATCCGCCAATACCGGCCAGCAGCATGGCGAAGCCCAGAGGCACACCCACAAACGCCAGCGCGAACAGGCCCAGGAAGCCGATGAGCGCGGCGGTCATGATGCCCGACCGCCTTTAAGGCCTTCAATGAGGTGTGCCAGCACCACGGCTGCCGTCAGAAGGGCGAACACGCTCATGACATACACCAGAGGACCTTCAGGAAGACCCAGGACGATGGTGCGTCGCTCACCCTCAATGGCTTCCCCGGCAGAAACCCACAAACGCCAGGTAAGCACGATCAGCACCATAAAGCTCACCGCATCGCAGAGCCAGCGTTTGAGGGCGAGGGCGCGCGCCTTCAGCAGTCCGTCGATGAGGCTGACGGTGACATGCTCGCGGTCCCGGGTAACCAGCGGTAGGGCTGCAAAAATGGTCAGCGCCATAGCGTACTGAATGATCTCGACGCTACCCCGGATAGGTGCCGATATCAGATAACGCGCGAACACGTCGAGAAAGGTCAGAACGACGATGAGTCCGAGCGGAATGGCCGACATCAGACCCAGCAGTCGGCCGACCCGATCGGGCCCTGTGCGAGTATTCGCATGCATGGCTGCGTGACCCTGTTATTTGGCGTTCTTGACGGCTTCGTCTTTATAGAACTGCAGGGCCGCCTTGCCGTCGATGCCCAGGCTTTGCGCGTCGGCCAGCCATGCGGCCTCGAGAGGCGCGGCCAGCTTGCGCAACTCATCAATGAAGGCGGGACTGGCCTGCTGAATACTGATCCCACGCGACGCCGCATCGGCACGCGTCTTCAGCTCAATGACGTCGTACACGCTGAATCGAGCCGACAACGCCTCGCCGCTGAGCTTCATGATGGCTTCGCGGTCCTTGGGAGAAATGGAGCTCCACTTGCGCTTGTTGATGAAGAAGGCGAAGGCGGGCGCGGTCAGATGACCCGGCACATCATAGACCTGCTTGGCGTACTGCAGCGTTTTGAAGGCTTCAGCGTCCATGACCGAATATCCCGCGAACGAGTCGACGGTTCCACCCGAGATGACTTCATGGCTGCGCACAGCCGGAGCGGCCACCACGCCAGCACCGGCCGCTTCGAAGATACGGGCTGGAACGCCAGGCAGGGCATACATTTTGGTGCCCTTGAGATCAGCCATGGTGTTGATGGGTGACTTCATGGCAAAGATGGGGCCCGGCAGGGCGACGAACATGCCCAGGACCTGGACGTCGGGCAGCTCATTAGCCTTGGCAAAGTATTTTTCGTAGGTACGCCACAACGCGATCGAGCTGCCCTTGGCCGTGGTGTTCACGAAGGGCAGGTGGGCTACGTTGGTGAGCTTGACCTTGGGCGCCAGAAAGCCGTGAAACTGATAGGCCATGTCGAATACGCCCTTGGTGACGCCGTCGAGCTGCTGCGGTGGGGCGGACAGGCTGGTAGGCGCAATGTCGATCTTTACACGCCCCTCGGTCGCTTTGGCAACGTCCTCAGCCCACGGTTTGAAAATCTGTGTAGTGACTGGGTGATTGATGCCGATGAAGCTGTTCATCAGCAGAGTCTGGGTCTGGGCTGACACCAGGCTGGGAAGTCCTGCGGCCAGGCCGATGGCCAGCAGGCTTGCATTGAGCGTGCGACGCTGATTCATAAAACTGTCTCCTGCGGTTTGGTTTGAATGTTTAGACGTAAGAATGAATGAAGTGATTCAGCTTTGAGTCGGCTTAGCCGATGACACGGGTGGTTCAAAAAACACCCCGTAATCGCGCGCCACCTTCACCACCTCAGCAGGGCTGGCCAGATTGTGGATACGCCGGTATAGATCAGGCAATTTGCCGGTTGGCGCAGCCCAGAACAGGGCCCGCGACACACGACCCGAGTTATTGAAAAACGCATGGGTGATACCGCGCGGCATGCGCACCAGATCACCGGGGCCCGCCGACTGACTCTCTCCAGCCAGGATGAGATCAATGCGCCCCTCGAGCACAAAGATGTATTCATCCTGATCCACATGCAGATGCGGGGGCACAAAGGTTTCTTCGGGGAAAGTCGCGTGCCAGCAAAAACTGTCTTCGCTTAACTGCTTGGGCGTATAGACCTGACCAAGAATGTTCCAGCTGACGCCATCCAGACTTTGATTCACGCGCGTGATGTCGGCCGTTTCGCGCAGTAGGCCGGGCATGGGGGCATTCATGAGACCGAAGACTCCTCGTTGACGATGGGCGCGCTCAGGCGGTCAAGTGTGCGTTGAACCAGGGGATTAGTCGAGGCGAAACGCGGCTTGAAGCGCTGACGTTGCTCGATCAGGTCGCGTTCGTCTTCATACCCGATCAATACCCCTGATTCGGAGATACGCGCCTGTACCTCGGTGGTTTCAATCAGTCCATCGGGTACGGTGACGCGCTGACGCGGTTGCCTAGCCCACTGAAACAAGCGCTCGTGGAGTCGTGCCCTGGCCTGAATATGCTCTTGAGAGTCGCTGGCACCCAGGTCGGATAGCTCTTGAGGGTCAGTGGCGAGATCGAATAGCAGGGGGCGATAGCCTTCGGCCAGTACGTACTTCCAGCGGCCATCGAAAATCATGCGCAGCCAGGCGTCACGGGGTGCGGTCTGCAGCTCGATGCGCGCATCCTGAAACGAGAAGTCGTATTCGCTCACCACGCAGTCGCGCCAGCGCGTGGGCGTCTGACCGAACAGCCATGGCCGCAGCGATAGCCCATCCACCACATGCGGTACGGGTGGACCACCGTAGACCTCCACAAGCGTGGGCACGATGTCCACCGATTCGGTCAATGCCTGGCAGCGTGAGCCGCGGGTGACATCGGCGCGCTCATCCGGGTCGACGATAATGAGCGGGGTGCGTACCGAGGGTTCGTGAAAGAACTCTTTTTCGCCCAGCCAGTGATCGCCCAGGTAGTCGCCATGGTCAGAGCAGAAAATGATGAGGGTGGAGTCGGTCAGGCCCTGCTGATCAAGAAAGCGCATGAGAACGCCGATCTGATCATCGATCTGCTTGACCAGCCCCATGTAGCCCACCATGACCGCATCGCGCACGCCCGGCTTGGCAAACGTGCGAGAGACGCGGTGCCGCGTCATCGCCGCGTACACCGGGTGTGGATCATCAAGTTCATCGGCGCCTCTGACCAGGGGAAGCGCATCGGCAGGCGAATACATGCCCGCGTAGGGGGCTGGTACCACATAGGGCCAGTGCGGTTTTATGTACGACAGGTGCAACACCCAGGGTTGCTCGCCCGCCTGCCGGATGAAATCCATGGCGCGGCGGGTGGTGTAAGGCGTCTCGGAATGCTCATCAGGAATTCGGGCGGGTAGATGACTGTATTTGAGGAACCAGCCTGAGCGCAGGGTTCCATCGGTGTCGACTACGGTATTGGCCCAGGTTTCCCAAGGGTTGTCGCCGCCAAAGCCCTGGGCGCGCAGATAGTCCGAGTAGTTGGGGTCAGGGTCGTGCCCTGAGTATGGGTGGATGCCGTCATCGCGTTCAAACGGGTCAAACCCGCATTCGGCGATACGCACGCCGATGGGTGATGCAGGGTCAATTCCCATTCGCGACATGCCAGCGTAATCAGCCCGCATGTGGGTTTTACCCACCAGTACCGATCGCACGCCCAGCGGACGCAGGTGGTCGCCCAGGGTCATTTCGCCCGCCTTGAGCGGGACAAAATTCCAGCTGACCCCATGCGAGTGCATGTATCGGCCAGTGTAGTAGCTCATGCGCGAGGGCCCGCAGACGGGCGACTGCACATAGGCCCGATCGAACAGCACGCCCCGAGCGGCCAGCGCATCGATGTTGGGCGTGTGCAGGCGCGGATGGCCATAGCAGGAAAGATAGTCCGCACGCAGCTGGTCGCACATGATGAAAAGCGTGTTGCGCGCGCGTCGCGTGCCGCCCGGCTGCCGGCTCATCGATGGGTCTCCTGTGCCAGTCGTTTAATGGGATTGGACCGGTCTGTGCCGAATTGTTTCCCGCCGTTGCTATACCCGTCAAATGGGAAAAACTGTCCGATGCGCGAGACCTCGCCTGGCCGGGGGTAATCCCTCATGTTGGGTTGCTCGCGGCCCGCTTGGACAGTTGTGACCGAACAACCGTGAGTGCCCGATCGGCCATGATGGCTTTCGGTACCGTCTGTGACCCCCGTCGAATTGCCGCATGCTGCGCTTCGACCATCGCCTGATCTTCGCTGAAGGCGGCCATGATGTTACGGTGGACGACGTCGGTCATGCCGGGGTCGTCCAGCGCGAAGTTGCGCCAGTGCACCCAAAAGTAATGCGTGTGATTTTCATCGTGCGGCGTGAGCGCGGCGATATGGTGAAACTCGATCGCGCCCTCGCGACTGCCGTGCGGTTTGTCGCGCGCGCCTGTACCGGTGGCGGCAGAGCCGGAGTCGAGCGACATGATGGCTGGCAGATGCCAGCGGAAGCAGTGCCACGCATCCACAGGGCTTGTAAATCGACCAACCGACTGGTGAAACGTCGACGCGGGAACGTTGATGTACCAACGGTCGGTCTGCACCCCGTCGGCGAGTGGGGTTACTTCAGTGGCGAAGTCAGCCTGCTGCGCGGCGCCCACTGTGTTGGGATGTACAAAGGGCAGGTGGCCAAAGTCGAGCAGATTGTCGGCGATGAGGCTGATGTGGGCCTTGACGTGCAGGTACCCACGTGAAGGACGCCAGCGCGGGCTATCGGACCAGGCTGAGGCATCGATAATACGGGTTGGGTCGGCGTTGTCGGGAGCGCCCATCCAAACATGAATAAAGCCGTCGCGCTCAACCAGTGGGTAATGCCGCACACACATATTGGGATGGCCCTGGGGCTGTGCTGGGATCTCCATGCACTGCCCGTCGGGTGAGAATTTGACGCCATGGTAAAGACAGCGGATACCGCCCGATTCAATGCGGCCGCGCGACAGCGGTGCCAGGCGGTGCGCGCAGCGATCTTCCAGCGCAACCGCCTGCCCCTCGGGTGTTCGGAATAACACCAGATCGTCACCCAGCACAGTTCGGGCGAGTGGGCGCTCGGCCGTGAGCTCATGTGGCCAGGCAACCACGTACCAGGCGTCACGAATAAAAAAATCATTGCTGGCCAGGCTGCGCATACGGTTCTCTCTGCAGGTGAAGGGGGAAATCAGCGGGCATTCAGAGCGGGTAATGGATCTACCACTCGCCGATGATCACACCACCGGCCGCGGCAGGTGTTGCGCGCTTCATGATGGCTTCGTCTGAAATCGTCACCCGGTTGCGACGGCTGCGCATCCAGTCGAAGATCCAGCTGAGGTGCTCCTCCCTAACCGCGGCGTAGCCTGGGTCCCGGCCCAGGTCGTGATATTCGTTGGGGTCGTTATGCAGGTCAAACAGCTGCGGTGGCAGGCCATCGTAGTGCACATACTTGAAGCGGTCGCTGCGCGCCATGACCATGCGTGCTTCGTGGGGCGCAAGCTTGAGTCTGCGGGCGGCGCCGTAGATGGCATAGTCCAGTTCGGAAACGGCCACTTCGCGTATGGCGCTGGCGTTTCCCTCCAGCAGCGGCCTTAGAGACCGGCCCTCCAGCCAGTGCGTCGGCAAAGGCTGCCGCATGGTCTCCAGGAACGTGGGCACCAGGTCGACGGCCTCAACCAGTGCCTGGCTGACTGTGCCGTGGGTTTGCGGCGCTGAGGGGTCGGCAATCAGCATGGGGATACGCACACCCTGCTCGTACATGAACTCTTTTTCGCCCAGCCAGTGGTCGCCCAGATAGTCGCTATGGTCGGCGGTGAAGACGATCAACGTGTTATCCCACAGGCCGCGCTCTTTCATGAAAGCGAACAGCCTGCCCAGATGGTCGTCGATCTGTTTGACCAGTCCCATATAGGCGGGGATCACATTGAGGCGATCGGCGTCGCGCGAAAAGGCAATGCCCTCAGGATGCTGACGGAAGCCGGCATAAACCGGATGATCATTGTCGCGCTCATGATCGGCGCGAATCGGCGCCTGGACATCGTCCTGGCCGTATAACTTGTGATAAGGCGCCTGCACGATGTAAGGCCAGTGCGGCTTGATGTAGGACAGGTGCAGCAGCCAGGGTTTATCGCCCTGCTCACTCATGAAGTCCATGGCACGCCGAGTCATGTAGGCGGTTTCGCCGTGCTCATCGGGCGCTCGGGTGGGCCTATGTGCATGGCGGTAGTACCAGCCACTGGCGATCTCGCCGTTTTCATCCACGCCGGCATTGGCCCAGGTGTGCCAGGGGTTGGCTCCGTCCATTCCGTGTGCCCGCAGGTATTCGTTGTAGGCAAGCTTGGGGTCGACCTTGCTGTCGGGGTGAATACCGTCGTCGCGCTCAAATGGCTCAAAGCCGGCTTCCGCCGCATAGCGGCCCTGATATGAGTCTGGTGTGAGCGCAAGGCGTGTCAGACCATCGCGGTCGGCGTACATATGGGTCTTACCAACCACAGCCACCCGCATGCCAGCGTTGCGCAGATGATCTCCCAGGGTTTGTTCGCCCAGCGGCAGGGGAATGAAGTTCCACGTGGCACCGTGCGAGAACACATAGCGACCCGAATAAAAGGAAGCGCGTGAGGGGCCGCAATTGGGCGACTGGCAATAAGCGCGGTCAAAGCGTACGCCGCGGGCAGCGATGCTGTCGATATGGGGTGTTGAAAGGGTACGGTGCCCGTAGCAGGACAGATAGTCGGCACGCAGCTGGTCGCACATGATGAACAGAATGTTTTTGACCGGATTCATGGATGAAGCAGACCTCCGATAAGAGTTCAGATAGTGACGCCGCCATCGACGCCAATGACCTGTCCGGTGATGTTGCGGGCCGCGTCTGAACATAAGAAGGCGACCAGGTCGGCGACGTCCTCAGCCGACTGTTCGCGTTGCATGGGCACGAGCTGACGCACACGCTCGTCGAAAATGCTGTCGGCCTCGTGTGCGGGGCGTTGCGCGTGGCTGGCCAGGCGCTTGCCCAGCGACTGCCAAAGTGGTGTGCGTATGAAGCCTGGGCAGACGGCGTTCACGCACACATGGTGTGGTGCAAGTTCGCGCGCGATGACTCGCGAGAACGCAATAAGCGCTGC
>JBIKMC010000361.1:0-3402 GCA_044359405.1 Burkholderiaceae bacterium | reverse complement strand
GACGTGGCTGCAGGAATTGCGGATGAAGATGTCGAGTCAGTCTTAGCCGGAGCGTTGGTCGCTGGCGGCACCGGCTTCATCGAACTGCCGTTGCGCAAAGGGGCATCGCCACGCCGCCCCCCTTCAAACGGCGGCGCGGACATACCCAGATAAGTCGCGCCACCGCCGTAGAAGAAGGCCAGCGCAAGAATAAGCACGAGGATGAAAATGAGCCAGGTTCGGAAGCTGCCGGAGCCGCCGCCACCGAAGCCCAGAGCACCTCTGCGGGGCATGGGTTGATCGAGCTGCGCGACCGGCCTAAGCGTCTCCGCCGTCTGGACGCTGCCTCGAACCGAATTAACCAGCAGTTCGACATCGACCCTGACCGCTCGCCCGTAGGCACGAAGGGCACTGACAATGAATGGACGGCCCGGCAGGCGATCCCACGCCCCCGATTCGAGGTACTCAATCTGGCGAACCGTCATGCCCAATCGAGCTGCAACGTCGGCGGCGGTCATACCCGCCGCATCGCGCGCTTCAACTAGCTGTGCGACGCTAACGGCCTGAGCCGGCTGCGATGGGCGCCCGGGGATGGCGAGATTCGCGGGCTGTGGCGCGGCGTCGGAAACCTGCTGCGTGGTCTCAACCATCAAGCCTCCTGCAGCGATATGACGCGCCGGGCATCGCGCTCGCGCAGCCGGGTACGGTCCTTGACTTCACCGGCCAGCTGCCCACAGGCCGCGTCGATATCATCCCCGCGTGTTCTGCGAACTGTCGTGACGCGTCCCGCGTCAGAAAGCCGCTGCGCGAACGCGCGCACGCGCTCAAAACTTGAGCGTCTGAGACCTGAAGCCGGGAAGGGATTAAACGGAATCAGGTTGAACTTGCAGGGCACGTCGCGGGTGAGCGCAAGCAGTCGACCCGCATGCGCGTCACTATCGTTCACCCCATCGAGCATCACATATTCGAAGGTGATGAAGTCGCGGGGTGCGCGTTCTAGGTATCGCTGACAGGCCAACATCAGCTCGACCAGCGGGTACTTGCGATTGATAGGTACCAGCTCGTCGCGCAGATCATCATCGGGCGCATGCAGCGATACGGCCAACGCCACAGGACAGTCTTCGCGCAGCCGGTCCATCATGGGAACTACACCTGAGGTTGAAACCGTTACTCGGCGTCGGGACAGGCCGTACGCGTCATCATCGAGCATGATGCGAAGCGAACTGAGCGTGGCCTCATAGTTTTGCAGGGGCTCGCCCATTCCCATGAAGACCACGTTGCTGATGATGCGCTCGGGAAGCGGCCCAGACTGACCACTGGCGCCGCCCAGAGCCCGTCGGGCCAGCCAGAGCTGGCCAACGATCTCATCAGCCGACAGGTTGCGCGCAAAACCCTGCTTGCCGGTTGAGCAGAAACGGCAATTGACCGCACAACCAGCTTGGGTCGACACGCACAGGGTTCCGCGATTGGTCTCAGGGATAAAAACCGTCTCAACCGCGTTACCCGACCCGACATCGATCAACCACTTTCGAGTGCCATCGCCCGATGTGTGATCCCGCAACACAGGGGGTGGACAAACCGCCGCCTGTCGAGACAGGACCTCGCGAAAGTCGCGAGCAAGATCCGTCATGCTGGAAAAGTCGGCAGCGCCTCGCTGATGCAGCCAACGCATCAACTGGCGCGCACGAAAAGGCTTCTGCCCCCAGGCCGCGCAGGCCGTGGCAAGTTCAGGGGCGGAGAGTCCGAGCAGGTTGACGGGCATCAGACGTTTGCGCCCCGGAAGGGGCTCAGCGTGGGTGAATGTCGAGGCCGGAAAAGAAAAAAGCAATCTCGGCTTTGGCAGTGTCAGGCCCATCGGACCCATGTACTGCGTTGGCATCAATGCTGTCGGCGAAGTCGGCACGGATAGTGCCCGCGGCGGCTTTCTTGGGATCGGTAGCCCCCATCAGATCGCGATTACGGGCAATGGCCCCTTCACCCTGCAGAACCTGAATCATGACCGGCCCGGAAACCATGAAATCGACCAGGTCTTTGAAAAAGGGACGCTCGCGATGGACGGCGTAAAAAGCCTCGGCCTGAGCGCGAGACAAATGCGTGAACCGCGCTGCGATAACCCGAAGACCCGCGTTCTCGAAGCGACTGTAGATCTGACCAATGACGTTCTTTGCCACTGCATCGGGTTTGATGATAGAAAGGGTGCTCTCAACCGCCATAACGACTCCAGGTGACCCTGCTTCAAGGCAGGGAAAACTCTTGAAAAAAGAGCAGCTTGCGCTGCTTCTTCAAAGTTTCGGGAAAGCTGCGATAATAGCACGGAAGGGGTGATCGCCTGAAGCGTCCATGTCCACGGCGGGGACGAGCTTGATTCGGACCAGGCGTGGCCCCAAATTACGAGTAGGTCCGCTTGAGGCGGGCGCCTGAAATCGTTTGAATTCAGTTCCGGAGGTTCTCATGCAGTTTAATCAGTCCCATGTTGTTGATACTCACTCCGGTGCGCTAGACCAAGCTGCGCGCAACCGGGTTCTACGCAACACCTACGTGCTGTTGGCCCTATCCATGGTGCCCACCGTCCTGGGAGCCTGGATTGGCGTGGCTACCGGGTTCAGCTTCTTTGCGGGCAGCCCGTTCATAGGCCTGATGGTATTTCTGGCAGTCGCCTTCGGGTTTTTCTATGCCATAGAGCGATTCAAGAACAGTGGCGTTGGCGTCGTACTGCTCTTGGGCTTCACGTTCTTCATGGGTCTCATGCTGTCGCGGCTCATTGGGTCGGTGTTGGGATTGGCCAACGGAGCCAGCCTGGTCATGACGGCCTTCGGCGGTACTGCCATCATCTTCGGAATCATGGCTAGCGTGGCTACCGTGTCGAAACGGGACTTCACCGGCATGGGCAAATGGCTTTTCGTCGGCTTCCTGGTGATTTTCGTTGCCGCTATCGCCAACATCTTTTTGCAGATGCCTGCCCTCACGCTCACCATCTCAACGCTGGCTGTGCTGATCTTCTCTGCATTCATTCTTGTTGACCTGCAGCGCGTCGTCAACGGCGGAGAAACGAACTATGTGACTGCGACGTTGTCGGTGTACCTCAGTGTCTACAACGTCTTTAGCAATCTGCTCGCCATTCTGGGTATCGTCGGCGGCGATCGCGACTAATCGGCCCAGGGTCAGGGTTGCATTGCGTATAGACGCGCGGCCCGCCCGCGCGTTTTTTTTGGCGTCAAGCGCCTTGTTTCGAAGCCGCTCGCTCAGCCCGGTGGTAGCGCAGGCTCGAAAACCGCGATCGACTCAACGTGTGAGGTATGGGGAAACATATTGACCGCACCCGCCGACTTTAGCTGCCAGCCCCCCGCATGAGTCAGAATGGCCGCGTCACGCGCCAAGGTTGCCGGGTTGCACGACACATAGACGATTCGACGGGGCCGATTC
>JBIKMC010000360.1:0-3404 GCA_044359405.1 Burkholderiaceae bacterium | reverse complement strand
CCCGTGGAGATGTCGATGGTGCTGACGCCGCCGTATTCCCAGGAGATCGTCCGGAGAATGCCGTTGCCAGCGACCGGGGATGCTTCCCCGCTGGCGTTGGTCATGCCCCAGTATTCGGCCGTGAACTTGCCGTCACCGTCTTCGTCGATGAAGGTGAGTTCGCCGTCGGTGACTGAACCGTCGCTATTGGTGACCGGTGAGCCTGACAGACGGATGCGACCGTCGCCATTGCTATCGGTAGCCGACACAATGGTTTCGTGATCCCAGCTCTGATCGCCGTCCACATCCCGGAAAATCAGCGCGCTTGCCAGATAACCGTCGCTGACGATGGGCGCATCAGAGTTGAGCACATTGACCACAAAGCTGTCGCTGACCGACAGGCTGCCATCTGTGGCCGTGACCTTCAACGTGACCGAGGTGCCTGACTGGGCCGAGCCCGCATTGAAAGTAAATGTACCGTTGGTGAAGGTAATCCAGGTCGGCAGACTGGATCCGTTATCCAGCGACGCGGTGTACGTCAGTGAGTCACCGTCAGGATCGTTGAAGGCTCCCGCCGGGATGGCAAACGTGGACGACTCGGCTTCGACGGCCGTCTGGTCGGCGAGGGCCGACGCAACCCGGGGCGCATCGGCCACGGCGGCAACGTCAACTTTGACGGCGACCGCAGTACCAGACTCCAGGCCGTATTGGTCACGAGCCACGACGGTAAAGGCATTGAGCGCACTGCCATTGGCGTCAGCCGCAGGCGTCCAGAAGGCCTTGCGTGTGCTGTCGATGGTGTTGTTGGTGACAGCATCGAACGCCGTTGCGGTATCGGCGGAGGTACCGATTTTCAGACTGCCGGTCGTGACCGACCTGACCTCGAACGCGGTGACTGCATCACCGGCATCGGTGTCGGCTTCATCGCCTGCAGCCAAAAGTTGCGCGAAGGTGATCTCGCGGGCCGTATCTTCAGTGCCGCCTGACAGAGCCGTGATGGTGCTGAGGGAAGGCGCGGTGGCGCCGGCCGGAAGGTCTTCAATATCAAGATCGAAGTCGACCGACGAGGTAAGCGAGCCATCAGAGGCTTTGACCCGCAGATGGTAAACGCCGATATCTTCTGAGCTCGTGGGTGTACCGAAAATATAGCCCGTGCTGGCGTCGAAGGTGATCCAGGACGGCGGCGTCTCTTCGGCACCGTCATTGACAGCCACCAGGGTGTAGGTGAGGTCACTGCCCTCTACATCGCTGAACAGCCCTTGAGCCAGCAGCAGCCCGAATTCGACATCGAGGAATGAGGTGTAGCTTGCGGCTGGTTTGAGGCCGGTGTCGACGACAGGCGCATCGTCCACTGAGGAGACCGTAATGGTGACTGTAGCCTCATTGCTGTTTTGGCTGCCATCGCTGGTTGCGTATTTGAACGAAGCGACACCATTGAAATTGGCATTGGGGGTAAAGGTGACTGCGCCTGTGCTGGCGTTGAGCGATACCGAACCGTTGACCGCGTCCTTGACATAAGCGATGTCAAGGAAGTCGTTGTCGTCGTCGCTGTCATTGCCGGTTAGGGTGGCACGGCCGACTACCAACGCCGCGTCTTCCTGGGTGCTGAGCGTGTCGGCCACCGCAACGGGCTTCTGATTGCTGCCAACATTGTCGACCCGGCCTTTGAAGACGAGTTTTTCGACCAGCTTGCCGTCTGCATCAGTGAGGCCCAGCGCCTCAGGCTCTGGCATGGTGATTTCAAGCGTGGCGTTCGACTGGCTGGTGAATGCCGCCCGCGCGGCCAGTGACACCAGCGCTCCGGCATCCAGATAGCCCGCGCGGAGATCATCGATGAGACCCGCTGCGGTGTAGGCGTCGCCAAGCACCGTGCGCAGATCGAAGGCGGCATCCAGCATCTCGAGCAGGCTGGCCAGGCTTTGGCCGTTGACCACCCCATCGACCGTGATGCCGTCGATGGCGATGCTCACCAGATCATCGATAGATGTGGGTGTAGTACCCAGAAGCTCGATGGCACCCAAGGCGAGCGCGGTGAGGTCGAGAAGGCTGCTGACCTTCAGTGTGCTGACGGTGCCCAGCGAGCTTGGCAGGCTGATCTGATCGACTGCGACATCCAGCAGGCGGGCGACGGTGACATCGCCGTAGATTTCATCGACAACACGTGCTGCGAGGCTCAAGGCCTCGCCCAGTTCGATGCCCCCGAACTGGCTGCTGTACGAGGTTTGCATCTGACCGAGGGTGAGGTCGGCGAAATCGCTGTTGATGACCAGCGTCATCAAGCCTGACAAATCGAGCGCATTGAGGTTGGTGCTGGTGTCCGGCTGCGAGGGATCTCCGCTGAGAACAGCGCGTACCAGAGTTTCAAGCCGGTCCAGGGTGCCAGCCTCTACAGTGCCGGCAAACTGGGTTTTCAACTCGCCCAGCGTCTTGCCCGACAAACTCTCGGGCAGCTCGACCGCATCGCGCAGCAGCGTCAGCACCGTCTTGACCGACTGGTCAGAGGCAATGCCCAGGGTTTCCCCGGCCAGCTCGATCAGCGTGGTGACCGGTTGGTCGCGCAGGCTTTGCGGAAGCACTGCGGCGTCCTGCAGAACCTCGATCAGGCGGGCCGCTGTGAGGGACTGCTGCTGGGGCGTAAGCTCGCTGACATCGCGGGCAATGGCAATGAGCTCGGTGAGGGTGCGGTTACCCAGCAGGCCGACGACCAGGCTGCCCGCGACTGCAGCGGCGCCGTCGGTGCTCAACGTATTGAGCGGGATTTGATAGGCATTGGCCCGGTCGAGCAGTGCATCGAGGCGGACGGCCAGATTGGCCGAATTGCTGCCGTCACCCAGACTCAGGAAGTCGGCACCTGCGTTGCTGAGGGTGACTGCGCCATTTGTGAGCGCCTTGTTGTTGACGGTGAGCGTGACGGCAATGTCTTGCGCGGGCGTCGTCAACTCCAGGGCGCCGTTGCTGCGGGTAAGGCCTACATCGAGATCAAAGCTGAGGCCGAGTTCAACCGCACTGCCCGTACCGGACTGCTCGGCCGATTTGCCCAGCAGCATCTTGACATTGACCGAGCTGGATACGTCGGTGCTGGCGACGCCGCTGACAGCAGCCAACTGGACTTGCACCTTGGGGGCCGTGCCGGTGGCGGCGTTGCCGTCGAACAGCTTCAACAGGTTGGAGCGATTGAGGCTTTCGAGGTTGGTACTGGCATCGAAGGTGAGGGTGCCGTAGCGCGAATTCTGCTGCCCGGCCGTATAGCTGCCGAGCACCTCGAAGCTGGCCGGTTGGCCGCTGTCGTTGACATCCTGAACGGTGAGCGTGTTGGACGCGAGCGTCGGTGTGTCGATGACATTCTTGACGTTGACCGTGACGGCTTGAGTGGCCTCCAGCCCCGCCTTGTCTTTGGCCGTGACGCTGACGTAGTAGGACAGGGC
>JBIKMC010000359.1:0-3409 GCA_044359405.1 Burkholderiaceae bacterium | reverse complement strand
CAACAGCTACATCCGGCCCACGGACATCAAGTTCATCCAGCACAGGCACGTGGATGTGGTCGACCGGGATCACCGCTAACTGCGGCTGAGGATCCCGCCCACCAAGGGCCACAGTGATCCGATCACCACGATGGAGCGGGCGGTCGGTGTGTATGAACGCATCTGCCAGCACCAGCAGCAATCGATGGGCCGCTGTGGGCCCGACGACTATGTATTTCTTCAGATGACCCTGGTCTGACTGCAGGGTGGTTCGAGGTCGGGTCGTCAGGGTGAACCCATCGGATCCGTGCAACGAGCCATGTCTTCAGGCCGACGGCGCGGGCACCGCATAGGTCAGAATGCGTCCCGTGGGCTTGAATCTGCCCAATGCACCTTCGCCACGCGCGTTCAGGTTGGTAACCCCGGCGTGCGACTCATTGGCGTCGGCGTTGTGGCCATGCAGCTGCCGGAAGCCTGCTGCATCAAAGCCCAGGGCTGAGGGGGTCATGAGGTTGTCTGCGGGTCGGAAATCGGTCGAGATCACATCGCGCGGCCCCGCCGTGTTGACCCGATCGAGGAAGGCCTCGTTCATCTTACGGGCCAATTCCTGTGGGTTGTCCGCCTTCAGGCTCAGGCAGTCGGATACGACACCCCCCGAGGCATCCTTGTAGTTATTGCGTTCCCTCGGGCTGCCCGCGCCGACCAGATACTCGTTGGCGCCCTCGCCCTTGACCACGCCATTGTGGGTGGTCAGCACGCCATCGCTGTAGTCGGCCGCCCGGAAGCAGTCGGCGAGCAGTTTCTGGTACTGGGCAAGCGGGAGTTTCTTCGTGGCATGCACACCCCAGTCGGTCGTCCAGTCCGCGCTCTTTTTCAGCGAGTCGTTGCCGTCTGGCCCGAGCAAAGGCATGGTGTCGTGATTACCCGCGATGAATCGAACCCCGCTATCGGCCCGGGCGCCAGGATTCTGCGGGTCGAACCCGCTCAGCTTGTAGATGAATCGGGCCATCGCCTCCTGATTGTTGGTCAGGCGATCCGACAGGATGTCGCCGAGGAAGATGCAGGCAGGCTTGTCGTCCTGGTGTGGCTTGGGTCTGACGACGAGTGCATCGGCCACTGAGTCGAGATCGCGGCTCACCTGAAGATCGGCCTGGTAGTTTTTCAGACCGTTATCTAAATCGAGCGAAGCCGATATCTCCCGATTCATCAGGCGCGCCAGCGCGGGCATCTGTTCGGATGGCAATTCAGCCACCCCACTGGCGATGGCGTGGAGCACCATGCGCCCCATGCTGCCATCGGCATCGCCCATGGCAAATGTACGGGGTGCTTCAGCACCGCCTATAGCAAGAGCCGGGCTGAGCGCGGAGACGGCTGGGAACATCAAGTCGTTGAACGCTGCAAACTGCTGGTCCCAGGTCAACACTTGGTCGCCCACGGCAATGGGTTCAACGGACCACGACATCGCGTTGGCCAGTGATTGGAATTGTGCGATGGCCGAACTTGAAATCGGATTCCCCCTTCGAGTCGCGAACTGGACGACCGAGGCGTCAATTTCCTCCCGGACCTCGATTTCACGGGACTTGAGTTCGGGCAGTCCCAGACGGGAAGTGATACCAACCGGGGACAGATCGGCATCGACGCGCACTGCACTCTCCAGGGAACGGATCAGCTTGACGAAGCTTCGGGTACCGATCGCTCCCCAGGAATTCATCAGGTATAGGTCAAGCGCCATTTCGAGCCGCTGCGCGCTCTTGGGGCCGAGTCGGTCGCCGTACGCTTGCTTGATCATCTCCCTGACCGCCAAGGTGGCCTGGGGGAGGCTGCCGCAGGTCGGGAAATGCCCTGCATTGAGACTTCCGGACCGGGTAAGCCGAAGGTAGCCGGACTTGATGCGGCCATTGGAATCGGTCAACTGGCGCTCGATGTCCAGTAGCCTGCGCGCGGCCTCCTGCGAGTCCAGCGGCTGCTTCTGAAGCTGCTGCGCCGTTTGAATATTCGCTGCGACTTTCATCGCGTCCTCTCAAGCGAACGAGTTCTCAAGCCCGGCTCGGAATGGATGTATGGCAGAAGTCGGGCCATGGGGTAACGGTCATCTTTTTTGGTGCAAGTGTGCAGTCGGCGTCTCAGCCGCGGATTATCCGTGACAGCTCCGGCAGGGCCAGCGACGCTTGCAAGGGGCCGGATGCAGACGATTCGACCAGTTGCTGCCAGAACGTGTGCAAGGCCTGTGCCCGTTCGATTCCCTCAATCAGCAGGCTTTGCAAGTCCGAGGCCTTGCAGGCAGCGATCTCGCACTGGGTGTGCAGGCAAAGGCGATCAGCCGTGTTGATGGTGATCACCCAGTCGTGCTCGAGTCGCGCAGCGTGATTGAGTTGATGCAGGACCCTCAGCAGATTCGCCTGGACGTCCGGCAGACTCAGCACGCTGACATCGATGAGCATCCGCGTGGTCCTACGAGGATCGGGGACGATCAGCGTCACATGCCCTTCGACCTCGAATTCGATGCCCAGCGAATCGTCTTGCATGACGAGGCCCGCTTCTGCAGCGAATTCCTCAATCAGCGCGCGGAACAGTTCATTGACCTCATCACTCATGGCTTTCCTTGCTGCGGGGCTCAGTCAATCGCCTGGCCAGAATTCGACGGGTCGGGCGCTCGATACCCGACAGCATAGCGTTCATGGCCGGCGGCAGGGTACTGGCCTTTGCGGCCTCACTGTCGACCCTACGAGAATCACCATCAATCAATCCCTTCTCACCCGGACTGAAACGGGGTAGGGTGGATTTCAAAGGAACCCGGAAGGAGGCCTCGGACCTATTGCGTAGCGCAGCGGTCTCTCTGGTCAGTCGGGGTCAGGTGCGTGGCGGCTACCTGCGTCTGACCCAGGGCCGAAATGGTCTGACGCTCGGCACCAATCTCTTCAAACGCACTCAGTCAACCGACCAGGCCCGCGATGTGCTCTGCAGCATGATCAAAACGGCATACAGTGAGCACGCGGGCATCGAGGCCGCCATCGACACATATATCGGACAGTCCTCGCAGCGACTGGGCACGCAAAGCTTCGTGAAGCTGATTCAAGCGTTGGATGCGCAGACCTGCCCCATTCCAAACGATCCGAATACCGAAGTCATCGCCAGGGCCAAGCCCAAACAGAACGCGCGCCTTCAGTCAGACACCTTTGGCTCTGCGAGTAGTACACCTCGAGGTGTAAGACAACCTGGGTGGGTTTTGCTCTGGATCCTACGCTCAGCAAGCCCGGATAGGCCCCGCCATGCACCGGCTAGTCGATCCAGGTGTAGCGTTACGGCCCGTTCGCGGGTTGCCCCTCCAACCAATCGATCGCCATGCGCTTGACCCACACCGAGCAGCACATCCTGAAGCAGACGGCTGAGGAATGTTTCGCCCCCGGCGTTGGCGTGCGGCTATTCGGCT
>JBIKMC010000093.1:0-11863 GCA_044359405.1 Burkholderiaceae bacterium | reverse complement strand
CATTTGATTCACGCAGGGCTGAGGTAATCGCGCGTCCGTTAACGCAACGGGCTGCCACCGGATGCCGTCGCGGGTGCCGACCAGGGTAGAACCAGAACACGCGGCCGGTGGAGCACCCGAGTCAGGCTGTACACCGACCAAAGGCTGCGAGCCGTTCAGCCGGGCGCTATCTGCAATGACCAGCTGTTGCCCCTGCAGGCTGCCCACGGACGCCAACAGAACGGCGGGCGGCGGCGGTGGCTCAGGGACCGCACCACCGCCACAAGCGGTCAAAAAGAGGCCAGCTATCAGTACCGCAGACGCAGCCCGAGACCCATGCCACCACGCGAGCACACGCCGGCGCTTAAGTGACATCAGCCGCCTTGAGCCCCAGATAACTTGCAACCACCTGCTCATCAGCAATCAACTGAGAAGAAGACCCTTGAAGCGCAATCTCGCCACTTTCAAGAACGTATCCGTAATCGGAGACCTGCAAGGCTGCATGCGCGTTTTGCTCTACCAGCAGTACGCCCACCTTGCGCGCGCGAAGGTCGGTAATGATACGAAAGATTTCTCGAACGATGAGGGGGGCCAGTCCTAGACTGGGCTCGTCCAGCAGCAGGAGCCGGGGCCGCGCCATCAGCGCACGTCCCAGCGCCAACATCTGTCGCTCACCACCCGAGAGCGTACCGGCCAACTGGCGACGACGCTCTTTGAGTCGGGGAAACAGGCTGAAGACATCTTCCAGGCTCGCATCAAGGCCTCGTTCGCCCCGCCGCCAGCGGGTCAAAGCCCCCAGCTCGAGATTGTCCTGCACTGACATCTCGGCAAAAAGTTCCCGCTTCTCGGGCACCAGGCAAAGTCCGTTGGCAACGCGCTCTTCGACGCTCACATTGGCCAGATCAAGCCCGTCAAACACGACCCGCCCCGAGCAAGGCAGCAGGCCCATGATGGCGCCCATCAGGGTGGTCTTACCCGCCCCGTTGGGGCCGACCAACGTGACGATTCCACCCGATGCCACATCCAGAGAAACTTTATGCACGGCCTCGACCTTGCCATAGGCGACCGACACGTCATGGACCTCAAGCAGCAACGAAGCCTCAGACGCCGCCAAGATACGCCTCCCGAACTGCCCTGTTGCCCTGGACCTCTGCAGGCCTTCCCTCCGCGAGCTTTTCGCCAAACTGCAAAACCACCAGGCGATCGGTCAGACCCATGACGAAGTCCATGTCGTGCTCGACCAGCAAAATGCTGACACCTTGTTCGCGCAAGGCTCGCAAAAGCATCGACAATTCCTGCTTTTCTTTGTGGCGCAAACCTGCGGCAGGCTCATCGAGCATGAGCAACACTGGATCGGCTGCCAGCGCACGGGCAATCTCGACGACCCGCTGCCGACCCAGTGCAAGACTGCCCGCTGGCTCGTGCATGGCGTCCTGAAGCCCTACTCGCTCAATCTGTCGAGCAGCCTCTTGGCGTAAAGCGCCCTCTTCGGTACGGTCAAGGCGAAGCGCTGTCGCTGCGAATCCGCTCTGTCCACGCAGATGAGCACCAATGGCCACATTCTCGAGAACGCTCATCGCTGAAAGCAGCTTCACATGCTGGAAAGTGCGTGCGATGCCCAGCCGAGCGACCTGGTCGGCCGATAAGCCCGAAATGCAACGACCGTTAAAGAATACCTGCCCCGACGAGACCGGCGCGCACGCACTGATCAGATTAAACAGTGTGCTCTTGCCCGCCCCATTGGGACCGATCAGACCGAGAATTTCGCCGCGCCGCATCTCAAAGCTGACCTGATTGACAGCGACCAGCCCGCCAAAACGTTTTGTAACTGCTTCGACCCGAAGCACCGGCTCTGAGGACAGCACTCGGTCACGGTTGGGCAGCCCTGAATGACCGGTGGCTATCATTCGGGGCGGGGACGACGGCAGCCACCGCATGAGCCAGGGCAACACACCATCACGTGCCCGCTGCAGCAGCACCACGACCATGACACCAAACACCATGATCTCGAGCGGTCCCGCCTGTCCGAGCAACGCCGGCAGCGTTGCCTGCAGCGCCTCTTTGAGTACCGTGATGGCGAACGCGCCGAGCACCGCACCCCACACGCTGGCCGCACCACCAATGACTGCCATGAACAGGTACTCAATGCCCATATTGATCGAAAACGGCGTGGGATTGACGAAGCGCTGCATGTGTGCAAACAACCAACCCGATAAACAGGCCAACAACGCAGCGCAGACAAATACCTTGATACGAAGCGCGGCTGGCGCAACGCCGAAAGACTCGGCCATGGCCGCCCGCCCCTTAAGCGCTCGAATGGCCCGACCCTGGCGCGAATCGAGCAGGTTGGCGGTAGCCCAAAGCGCCAGCAGCACAACAAACCAGATCAGATAGTAAAAACGCCCCAGATCAAGCAGATTGAAACCCGCAAGACTTAGGCTGGGAATGTCGGCAATGCCCCCGAAGCCGCCCAGCGCAGGGATGTTGCCAAACAGGTAGTAAAGACTGATACCCCAGGCGATCGTACCCAGGGGCAGGTAGTGGCCGCTCATCCGTAAGGTCATGGAACCGATCAAACCGGCCACCACACCCGAGCACAGCAGGGCAAGCGGCAGCGTCAGCCAGGGCGAAAGCCCATACGCGGTCGTCAGCACTGCGGTAACGTAAGCACCAACGCCTACGAAGGCCGCCTGTCCAAACGAGGTCTGCCCCGCCACACCAGTCAGCAGCACCAGGCCCAGCGCCACCAGGCTGTAAAGCCCCACGTAGTTGAGCAGCGTCACATAAAACTGCGGCAGTACCAGTGGAGCCACCATGAGGCCCACCAGCACAAGAGCCCAGGCGCCGCGCACGCTTGACCGGCTCGACACGCTCACGCCTCTTCTTCCTCATGGTGAAGCGTCGTCAGCGACAGCCAGATCAGCACGGGAATGATGAGCGTAAACACGATCACTTCCTTGAACCCGCTGGCCCAGAATGAGGCGAAAGCTTCCAGCATGCCCACCAGGATGGCACCCAACGCGGTGACAGGGTAACTGCCAAGACCGCCGACAATCGCTGCGACGAAACCCTTCAACCCGATGAGAAAACCGCTGTCGTAGTAGATGGTGACCACGGGGCCAATCAGCACACCCGACAAGGTGCCGATAAACGCAGCCATAGTGAAGGTGGTGATACCCGCCGTTGCGGGTGAAAAACCGATCAGCCGCGCGCCGGTGCGATTAAACGCGGTGGCGCGCAGGGCCTTACCCATCAGCGTGTAGCCAAAAAAGCCTGCCATCGCAGCAATCAGCAGTAAGGTGACGCCGTAAATCCAGAGACTTTGCGCACTCACGCTAAGCGGGCCCAGACTCAACGAACCCTCAGAAAATGCCGGCGTGCGAAAACCCTCGGGCCCAAACAGCACCAGCGCCAGACCGGTCAGCACAAAATGCACGGCCACCGATGCAATCAACAGTACCAACACAGAGGCATCGGCAATCGGCTGATACACCGCCCGGTAAAGCAGCGGTCCCAGCGGTGTAATGAGCGCCAGAGTGATCAAAATTTGCAGGGGCAATGGCAGTTTGAGCGGAGCCAGCCAGGCAGCCAAAAGCGCCAGCACCAGCGGACCACCCAGAACCCGCAGCAGCCGTCCTGGTATGAGCCGCCTATGGCCTTCACCGATGAGTGCACGGGTTTCGATCAGGGCCACCACCAGGGCCGCGATGATCAGCAACCAGACAGCACCAGGCACCTCGCCCGCCTGCAGACTGGCAAGGGTGAGCGCGCCGAACGCGACGAACTCACCCTGGGGTACGAAAATAACGCGCGTGACCGCGAAAACGAGCACGATCGCAATGCCCAGCAGCGCATAGACGGCCCCGTTCGTGAGGCCGTCCTGCAGCAGCAGTAGCGCGATCTGCCCGTCCACGCTGTGCTTACTTCAGCACTTGCCAGTTGCCATTACTGACCTGCACCAGCACCGCGCCCCGCTCGTCCAGACCGTAGTGATCGGTGGGCTTGAAGTTGTAGACACCATTGACCGCAGCAATCTCGGTCTGGGTCTCAAGCGCATCGCGCAGCGCCTTGCGAAACTCGGGCGTGCCAGGCTTGGCGCTTTTCTTGGCGATGGGGACAATGCGCTCAAGCAGCTGCGATGCATCAAAGCTATGCGCGCCAAAGACGACCGGCGACTTATCACCGAACTTGCCCTGATAAGCGGCAACGAACTTCTGTACCACCGGTTTTGACGGGTGGGTGTCAGGCAGCTGCGCAGGAACCAGGACAGGCCCGATGGGCAGAATGGCTTTCTCGGCGGCCTTGCCCGCAATCCGCAAAAAGTCGCCCGAACCTGCACCGTGCGTCTGATAGATCTGGCCCTTGTAATTACGCTCGGCCAAGGCAGTCTGCGGCAGCGCGGCCCCCGTACCCGAGCCTGCAATCAGGATGGCATCCGGATTAGCCGCAACCAGTTTAAGTACCTGCCCGGTGACACTGGTATCGGCCCTGCCGTACTTCTCGTTGGCCACGATGCGCACGCCCGTTCCTTCAAGCCCCTTACTGAGTGCGTCATACCATTGCTCACCCCAGGGATCTGAAAAGCCAATCATGCCTAACGTCTTAAAATTGTTGGCTTTGATATGTTTGATGACCGAGCCGGCCATCAGAGCCACCGACTGCGGCACGACGAACGAATAAGCGCCCTTGTCGGCTGCCCATGGAATCGGTGCAAACGACATGTGCAGCGTCTGAGTCTCATTGGCCACTGTCATCACCGCCATAGCGCCAGGGGTCTGAGTCGACCCCATCATGACGTCGACCTTCTCTTCAGTGGCGAACTTGCGCGCATTGCGCGTGGCCTGCGAAGGATCACCCGCGTCATCGAGGATGATCAGCTTGACCTTTTCGCCCCCGATCTCAGCGGGCCAAAGATCAAAGCCGTTTTTCACCGGAATGCCGAGCGCAGAACCCGGACCGGTTAGTGCGAGCGACACGCCTACAGTGATCTGCGCGATAGCTGCCACGGGTGCTGCAAGCGCGCTTGCCATTGCAAGGCAGATGGCCCGCTTACGAAGGACAGTTAAGGGCTTTTTCATCGGTCTGTCTCCTGAGTGGGTTAATCATGTCCGGGGCTGCGTCGCCTGCTCCGCATTCAGCAAAGCCTGCACGCGCCGTCGGTAACGGGTAAGCGCGCCATCGGCGCCAATCGGCACCATGGCCTCGCCGGGAAAGGTCGCCAGATTGCGCTGCTGTGCGGCGATCATGCGCAGATCTTCATCAAAAGCATTCGCCACACTCTGGTAAACCGATTCGGTCACCGTCGCATCATCCAGGGCGAACGCATGGGCCTGCGCGAAAAAGTAGTGAGTTGACTGCAGCGTCTCAGGCGTGAGCGCCTGACAGGTATGAAACAGCAGCGCGCCCTCATGGTCGTCGTCGGCCTTATCGGCCGACTGCACGCCAGCGTGCATCATGAACAGGCCCGTGTGCGACAGCGTGTAGTCAAACCAGCGATTCACCGAGCCCTCAAATCGTCCCACCCGGCGATGGTAGGGCGCGGGTAAGGTGTTGCGCACACGCCGCAGAACCCGCAGGCAATCGGCCAACTCAGTCACCTCATGACTGGCTTCAGCAATGGCGGTCGATCCACCCAGCGTCTTTTCGTGAACATAGCTGAGATGCGAAAAATCAAGCAGGTTATCGGTAATCAGCAGCCAGTTTGCCGGAAAGCACTTGTAGCCCGGCTTCATGCGCCAGTCAGGATGGTCCAGCGAAAACGTGTCGGGAATGGTTGAAGGATCGGCCTTGGCCGGATCGCCAAACCAGGCCCAGATCCAACGCTTACGCTGCACACTTGGATAGGTTGGCACACAGGCCTTGGGCGGAATACGCTCCTGACCGGGCACCTCAAGGCACTGGCCGTCGGCGCCAAACTTCAGGCCGTGATACATGCAGCGGATCGCATCGCCCTCGCGTCGTCCCATTGAAAGGGGCGCCAGGCGGTGCGGGCAGAAATCTTTCATGACCACCAACTGTCCGTCTGACCGCCGCCAAATAATGAGAGGCTCGTCAAGCACCCGCCGGGACAAAACAGTGTCGCCGAGAACCTCATGGTCCCAGGCCACCACGTACCACGCATTTCGGATGAAGCCAGTCTCTGCGACCATTGGCGCGTCTCCCAAAAGGTGCAGTCTGTTTGACTCTGATCGCCACGCGCCAAAGCACCGCTGCACTTCTGTCCTTCAACTTACCGGATGCGACGGCGAATGCCACGACTCGTGCAAGAGGGGGGCATTCGAATCGAGTGTCGGCTGTTACCATCTTTGCCCTCTTATTCCCCTCGGAGGCTCTGATGCAACTGGCCACCTGGAACGTCAACTCCCTCAAGGTTCGATTGCCACATGTGCTCGATTGGCTGGCCGCTCAGCCAGTCGATGTTCTGTGTCTGCAGGAAACAAAGCTGATTGACGCCAAGTTCCCGGCGGCCGAGCTTGCCGAGGCAGGTTACGCCGCTGTGTTCTCGGGGCAACCCACGTATAACGGCGTCGCGATCCTCACCCGAAAAAGCACGGTGGGCGAACCTGCGGATGTCATCATCGGCAACCCGCTGTTTGCTGATGAGCAGCGCCGGCTGATCTGCGCCACCATTTCCGGCCTGCGCATCATCTGCGCGTATTTTCCAAACGGCCAGGCCGTCGATAGCGACAAATATGTCTACAAGCTGGCCTGGATTGATGCCCTGCACGCATGGCTATCGGGCGATCTGATGGCACCCAATAAGGCTCCCGTGGTGCTCTTGGGCGACTACAACATCGCACCGGAAGATCGTGATGTTCATGATCCAGCCGCCTGGGTCGGTCAGGTCTTATGCTCGGAACCCGAACGTGAGCGCTTCCGCCAACTGCTGACCCTGGGTCTGGTTGACAGCTTCCGCCTGCAAGAACAGCCCGGGCGCAGCTTCAGTTGGTGGGACTACCGACAGCTGGCCTTTCGGCGCAATGCAGGCTTACGAATCGACCATGCCCTGGTCGATACCCGACTGGCCGACAAAGTGATCTCGTGTCGCATCGATCGCGAACCGCGCAAACGTGAGCAACCGTCTGATCATGCACCCGTCATCGTCGCGCTTGCCGACTAGAGGGCGTCGCCCCCCTACAGCACCTCAGAGTCATCCTCAAGCCGTAAGTCTTGAATCTTCCGAGTAATGGTGTTGCGACCAATGCCCAACCGCAGCGCCGCATCAATTCGACGTCCCCGGGTGTGACGCAGCGCTGTCCGAATGAGCACCGCTTCAAATTTGCGTGTGAACTGATCCATCAGCTCACTCTCCCCGCTGGATCGCTCCTGCGGCGACTGCGCCGCGAGACGAATGGACACCTCGCGCTCGAGTAGGGACGCCCAGGCTGATGACTCGCGCGGCGCGGCGCCGGCCGCAGCCGCCGCAGGCAGGACGGAGCCAGACAGCATGGGTGCAGGAGCCGCAGCGGAAACATTCATCGAGGAATCAGGCTGCGGGAAGGAGCCCTGCGCAGCCCTATCCAGTCCATCGGATCCACGGACCTCGGATCGGTCAGTAGCCGTTCCGTGGGATACCGCCCCGTACTCGGCCCCCGCCTGCGAAGCAACCCCAAGTGGCAAGTTCGATACCGCAGGCGGCACGGCGGCCGACTGAATCGTCAACCGATCTGCGGTACCGGCCTCAGACGCCACCGGTGCGGACCCGTCGCGAACCTCGGGCGGCAGGTCCTTTACGTCGATGACTTGCGCAGGCGCCATAACGGTCAGCCAGCGACAGACGTTCTCGAGCTGCCGGACATTGCCCGGCCAGCGGCAGCCCGACATTGTCTGCAGCGCCACCTCGGTGGGACGCTTGGGCTCGCCCCCCAACTCCCGAGCGCTCACCTGCAAAAAATGCCTAACCAGCAAAGGCACATCGCCGGGCCTTTCGCGCAAGGCGGGAAGGCGAAGGCGGATCACGTTCAAACGATGAAACAGGTCTTCTCTGAACAAGCCTTGCCGAACGCGCTCTTCCAGATTCTGGTGTGTGGCCGCAATCACACGTACATTGGCCCGTAGCGGCTGATGACCGCCAACCCGGTAAAAGTGACCATCTGACAGAACCCGCAACAGTCGGGTCTGTAACTCAGCGGGCATATCACCGATTTCATCGAGAAACAGCGTGCCGCCCTCGGCCTGCTCAAACCGGCCACGACGCATCTGTTGCGCGCCCGTGAAGGCGCCCCGCTCATGACCGAACAGTTCGGATTCAAGCAAGTCGCGTGGAATGGCTGCGGTGTTAAGCGCTACAAAAATTCGGTCGTGACGGGGACTGTGTTTGTGCAGAGCACGTGCAACCAATTCTTTTCCGGTCCCAGACTCACCGGTGATCAGCACCGTGACGTTGGATTGAGACAGACGTCCGATGGCCCGGAACACCTCCTGCATCGCGGGCGACTGGCCCAGCATGTCAACACCGGGCTCACCCGCATCACCCGCGCCAGCGCTGTCGCTGTCGCCCTGCTCTACGGCACGTCGAATCAGCTCAACAGCCTTGGGTAGATCAAAGGGTTTTGGCAGATATTCAAACGCCCCGCTTTGGAAGGCCGATACCGCACTGTCAAGATCGGAAAATGCCGTCATGATAATGACGGGCATGTCCGGATGACTCAGCTTGACCGACTGCAGCAACTCTATGCCCGTCTCGCCGGGCATGCGGATGTCAGAGACGAGCGCGGCAGGCCGCCCCGATTCAAGTGCCCTGACGCAATCCCGCGAAGACGAAAAGAGCCGAACGTCGAACCCTTCGCGCGTGAGCGCCTTCTCAAGCACCCAACGAATCGATTGATCGTCGTCCACCACCCAGACAGAACTCATGATCGATTCCTCAGCGCAAGGGCAACAAGATACGAAAATCGGTTCGGCCCGGACGACTGTCGCACTCGATCAGCCCACCGTGCTGCTGCACAAAGGTTTGTGCGATCGTCAAGCCCAAACCTGTGCCACCATCACGACCCGACACCAGCGGAAAAAAGAGTCGATCTCGAATCTCTTCCGGAATACCAGGACCGCTATCAATCACATGCAATTCAAGTGCCAGCCTCCAGCGCTGCTTGGCAATGGTGACCTGCCGCGCGATGCGAGTACGTAACTCAATCGTTCCGCGGCCTCGCATGGCCTGCGCCGCATTGCGCGCCAGATTCAGCAGCGTCTGAATCAACTGCTCTTTGTCCCCCATGATGGGCGGCAGACTCGCGTCATAGTCGCGCACAACAGTGACGCCATCGGCAAACTCGGCCTGTACCAGGGCCCGAACACGCTCACATACCTCGTGAATATTCAACTCGGCCACGACGCGGGCCTTGCGATGAGGCGCGAGCAGCCGATCAACCAGATCCTGCAGGCGATCGGCCTCTTTGATGATGACGTCGGTGTATTCACGCAGGTCTGCGGAATCAAACTCAGCCTGCAGCAATTGCGCCGCGCCACGAATACCACCCAGGGGATTCTTGATTTCGTGCGCCAGATTTCTTACCAGCTCGCGATTTGCCTGAGCCGAACCAATCAGTCGCTCATCGCGCTCAACCCGCGCACGCTTGTCATGCTCATGAAACTCCAGCAGCAATGCCCCAGCAGGCTGCTCAACCGCACAGGCGGTAATAAGCACCGATACAGGTTCGCGGCCAGGCCTTTCAAGCACCAGCTCAGTGCGCTTTTGTTCGAAAGCGTGCGAGAAGCCGTCGCTGAGCAGCCGCTCAAGCTCAGCCGCCTGACTGAACAGACGCGCGAACACATGCCCAACCGTCATGCGGGCTGAAATGTCAAACAACAGCTCGGCGGCAGGGTTCAGATGCAGCGTAACGCCATCCGAACCCACCACCACGACCGCAGTCGCCAGCATTTCAAGCCCGGCAAAGCGGGCATCGCTCTGCATCAATGAAGCAGCCATGGCCTTATCAAAACCGAGTTGCGCAAAAGACAACGGGGCGAAACCCGCCCCGTCAAATCGAACGGACCGGCGCGCCGGCGAGCAGGCGCGCGGTCAGTCTGGGAACCGCTCGTGATCAGAGCGAGTAGTACATGTCGTACTCAACCGGATGCGTGGTCATACGGAAACGCGTGACCTCTTCCATCTTGAGTGCAATGTACGCATCGATCATCTCGTTGCTGAACACGCCACCACGGGTGAGGAACTCGCGGTCTTTATCCAGCGCCTCAAGCGCCTGATCAAGCGACGAGCACACCGTGGGGATCTTCGCGTCTTCTTCGGGCGGCAGGTCATACAGATTCTTGTCGGCCGGCTCACCCGGATGAATCTTGTTCTGCACGCCGTCCAGGCCCGCCATCAGCATGGCCGAGAAGGCAAAGTAGGGGTTAGCCGTCGGGTCCGGGAAACGAACCTCAATGCGACGAGCCTTGCCGCTGGAGACGAAGGGGATGCGGATAGAAGCCGAGCGATTGCGAGCCGAGTAGGCCAGCTTTACCGGAGCCTCAAAGCCAGGCACCAGACGCTTGTACGAGTTGGTGCCCGGGTTGGTGATGGCATTCAGCGCACGAGCGTGCTTGATGATGCCGCCGATGTAGTACAGCGCGAATTCGGACAGACCCGCATAGCCCTGACCGTCAAAAAGGTTCTGGTCGCCCTTCCAAACGGACTGGTGCACATGCATGCCCGACCCGTTGTCGCCAACGATGGGCTTGGGCATAAAAGTGGCGGTCTTGCCATAGCTATGCGCCACATTCAGCACCACGTACTTAAGGATCTGCGTCCAGTCGGCGCGCTGAACCAGCGTGGAAAACTTGGTGCCGATTTCGCACTGACCGGCGCCGGCCACTTCGTGGTGATGCACTTCAACGGGCACGCCCAGCTGGTCGAGAATCAGACACATCTCCGAGCGCATGTCCTGGAACGAATCAACCGGCGGAACCGGGAAATAACCGCCCTTGACCGCGGGACGATGGGCCAGATTGCCGCCCTCGAATTCCTTACCAGTCGACCATGAAGCCTCTTCGGAATTAACCTTCACGAAGCAGCCCGACATATCGACGCCCCAGGTGACCGAGTCGAAAATGAAGAACTCGGGCTCGGGGCCGAAATAGGCCTTGTCACCGATACCGGTCGACTTGAGGTAGGCCTCGGCGCGCTTGGCAATTGACCGAGGATCACGCGAGTACGGGGTCTTGTCGCTGGGCTCAAGCACGTCACAGCTGATCATCAGCGTGGGCTCTTCCCGGAACGGATCCATCTGCGCGGTGGTGGCGTCCGGCATCAGCAGCATGTCGGAGGCCTCAATGCCCTTCCAGCCGGCAATCGATGAGCCGTCGAAAGCATGCCCCGACACGAATTTGTCTTCGTCGAACATCTTGGTGGGCACCGACACGTGCTGCTCCTTGCCGCGGGTATCGGTAAAGCGCAGATCCACGAACTTGGCCTCGTTGTCCGAGATCATTTTCATCACGTCTTTGGCGGTTGCCATTTCAGAACTCTCCATGTCGAGTGGTTGGCGGAGGACTGGGACCGCCGCCGGGCGTCGGTCCGCGACTACAGTCGCGCCAGCGATTTAGCAGAAAACATGCCCGGGAAAAGGGCGCTGGCGGGACGGTCAATCGCCTCGCGCTGGGTCACAATGCCCCATTAAGGGGCATTCGAACCGCTTGATGCGGGTGCGAAACAGTTTAGCACTGTCTTGGTGCGGTCAGCCCCTACGCCGAATCCTCTGTCCGCTGAAACAAGGCTCAGTCAGCCAGAAAACGCGCCTGCAGGTCGTTTAGAAAGCGACGACCAAGTTCAGTCGCCCGCAGGTACGCCGGGCTGGCGTCCAAAAGGCCATCCGCAACAGCGACCTGCAAAGGCTTGGCAATTCGCGCCAGTGACAGGCCGGTACGGGCCTCGAAATCAGACGCT
>JBIKMC010000358.1:0-3470 GCA_044359405.1 Burkholderiaceae bacterium | reverse complement strand
CGCATCGTTCAGCAACTCGTCATAGACTGGGCGGCTGCACAACCCGAGTCACAGCAACCCCAGGGAGATATGAAGCATGTCCGAGCGTAACTGTCTCATCACAGGCGCCTCCAGTGGCATAGGCAGAGCCACCGCGCTACGCGCTGCCCAGGCTGGCTATAACCTCGCCGTGGTCAGTCTTGCCGAGCACCTGTCCGACTGCGAAGCAACCGCGCAGGCGGTGCGTGCGCACGGTGTCAAGGCCTTGGTCATTGCGGCCGACGTCGCATCGCCTGCCGACGTTGAGCACATGTTTCGCCAGGCCGATGCCAGCCTGGGCCCTTTGCACGCGCTGGTCAATAACGCCGGGGTCTACCGTGAGTCGCGCGTGGAAGACTACCAATGGGACGACCTATCGATCATGCTCGCGGTTAACTTCGCCGCCACCGTCTGGTGCTGCCGCGAAGCCACCCGTCGCATGTCGACACGTCGAGGCGGCCCCGGCGGTGCGATCGTCAATGTTTCATCCATGGCAGCCACCATAGGCGGTCGGCCTGGCGCCAGCGCCTATGCCGGTTCCAAGGCTGCCGTTGATGCCTTCACGACGGGTTTCGCGCGCGAGGTGGCCGCCGAGGGCATACGCGTGAACACCGTGCGCCCAGGCGTAACAGCCACCAATATGACGCGTCACCTGGAAAACAACCCCGATCTTCGTGCCCGGGTGGCAGCCTCTATTCCAAGCGGCCGCATCGGTCAGCCCGAGGAGGTGGCTGAACTGATTGTGTGGCTGCTGTCGCAGCAGGCCTCACTGGTAACGGGTGCTCACATCAATGTGGGTGGAGGCGGCTTTAATGTGATTGGCGTTAACTGACCAGGCGCCCTGACTGAAAGTCATGCACGGCCTGCATGACTTCCTCGCGTGTGTTCATGACAAAGGGCCCATATTGGGCGATGGGCTCATTAAGAGGGCGCCCCGCCACGAGTAGCGCCCGAGCAGCGCCGTCGGCGGCCAGCCACAGGCCGTCACAATCGGCCCGCGTCTGCAGGATGGCCATACGCCGCTCCTGCAGACGCTGACCAGCAGCGCCCAGGGCAAGCTCGCCGCGATAGGCATAGACGAACGCGTTATGGTCCGGTGGAATCGCCAGCTCAACGCGACCCTGCGCATCAAACTGTACATCGACAATCAAAGGCTCGGTATCCGGGCGGGCTACCGCCCCTGACACACCGTGTGTAGCACCCGCAATGACGCGCAAGGCAACCCCCTGCCGGGTTCTAAGCTCGGGAATGTCGCCGGCGACGATGTCGCGCCATCCCGGCTGCGCCATCTTGTTGCGTCCTGGCAGATTGACCCACAGCTGAAAGCCCTCCATCAGGCCCTCATGCTGCTCAGGCATTTCAGAATGAATGATGCCGCGCCCAGCCGTCATCCACTGCACGCCGCCGCCGGCGATGACGCCCTCATTGCCCACGCTATCGCGATGACGCATCTGTCCGGCCAGCATATACGTGACGGTTTCAAAGCCACGGTGGGGATGATCAGGAAAACCAGCCAGGTAGTCACCCGGGTTATCAGAGCGGAAGTTATCCAGCATGAGAAAGGGATCAAGGCGGCGCTGCAGATCGTGGGTCAGCACCCGCACCAACTTCACCCCCGCACCATCCTGGGTGGGCATGCCCTGCACCACGCGCTCGATCTCGCGCGACCGGAGAACCTGGTCGGCGCCATCATGCGGCAGCAGATTTTCAGGGACGTGATAAAGACTGCTCATGAATGCCCTCTCGTTTGGCAGGCTCAACCCGACACTGCGCCACTGCCAGACAAACTGAGACCGCGCTGCAGATCAGCGCAAATATCAGTCGGTGATTCAAGACCCACCGCGAGCCGGATCAGCCCTTCGCTGATACCCGCGGCGGCACGTGCCTCGGGCGTTAGCCGACCGTGCGTCGTGCTGGCCGGATGCGTGATGGTGGTTTTGGTATCGCCCAGGTTACCGGTGATGGACAGCAGTCGGCAATGATCGATGGTCTGCCAGGCGAGCGCGCGCTGCGCTGCGGCATCAGCCCCCTGGACGTCAAACGACACAATGGCACCGCCCGTTTTTTGCTGCCGCATGGCCAGGGCATGCTGGGGATGCGAGGACAGCCCCGGGTAGTACACACGCCCCACGCGCGGATGCGCGGCCAGCCACTGGGCGACCGCCAGCGCGTTGGCTGATTGCCTGTCCATGCGCAAGGACAGGGTCTCGAGTCCCTTGAGAAGCACCCAGGCATTGAAGGCCGACAAGGTAGGACCCACCATGCGCATGATGGGCATGAGACCGTCTTTGGCATAGGCCTTACTGCCCAGGATTGCACCACCCAGAACGCGTCCCTGACCGTCGATGTACTTGGTCGCTGAATGCACCACGATATGAGCGCCCAGTTCAAACGGGCGCTGCAGCGCGGGCGAGCAGAAACAGTTATCGACGACCAGCTGAACACCGTGCTCATTGGCCAGCCTGGCCAGGGCCGGAATATCGGCGATTTCGGTCAGCGGATTGGACGGCGACTCAAGGTAGAGCAGCTTGGTATTGGGACGAATGGCCGCGCGCCAGGCCTCAAGATCGGTCAGCGGCACGTAGGTGGTCTCAACCCCGTATCGGCCAAAGAGATTGAATAGCTGCATGCTCGCACCGAACACGCCGGTGGAAGACACCATGTGGTCGCCCGCCCGCGTCAGGCTCATGACCACCGCCGTGATGGCCGACATGCCCGACCCCGTCGCGACGCAAGCTTCAGCGCCCTCGAGCGCCGCCAGACGCTCGCAGAAAGCCTGTACGGTGGGATTGGTAAAGCGCGAGTACACCAGCCCTTCTTCGCTGCCGGAAAAACGCGCAGCCGCCTGTGCCGCGTTCGCAAACACAAAGCTGGAAGTAAGAAAAATGGGCTCGGCGTGCTCGCCGAAGGCGGTGCGATGAATGCCAGCGCGAACCGCAAGCGTGTCGAAATCAGAGGAATCGTTCATCTTGAAAGACTTTCAATCGTCCGTTCAGGTAAAGGTCAGGAGAGGGTCATCGTGCCGGCATCAGGCACCCACTTCAATCGTTGGCAACAGCAAATTGCAGGTTCATCTGGCTGCGGCCCGCTTCATCATCGCCGGCCGATGCCACCGGTGTGCGACCTGCGGCAACCGCCTCCAGATACTGAGGTGACACATCACCCGTAATGTAGTCGCCGTCAAAGCAGGAGGCCTCAAACCGGGTCAGCGCCGGGTTGATATCGCTGACCGAGCGTTTCATGCCTTCAAGCGACTGGTAAATGAGCGCATCGGCCCCGATCGCCTGCCGGATCTGCCCATCGTCGCGGCCGTGCGCGATGAGTTCATCGCGCGTGGGCATATCAATGCCATACACGTTGGGGAAGCGCACCGGTGGCGCCGCCGAAGCAAGATAAACCCGATGAGCACCTGCATCACGCGCCATCTGAACAATTTCGCGCGAGGTGGTTCC
>JBIKMC010000357.1:0-3478 GCA_044359405.1 Burkholderiaceae bacterium | reverse complement strand
TCAAGCACGCCGTCTCCGAAGGGCAGGTGTCCGCCAAGATCGCCCAGCCAGCCAACCCGCAGTCCCCTGGGATCGCTATCAAGGCCGGCTGCGAATGCCGATGGATCGTCGGCGAGGGACAAGGGGCTGTCGGGGCTGTAGCCCGCCTGTATGGCCAAGAGTTGCGCCAGGTCGGCCACGGTTCTCGCCATGGGTCCTTCAATGCCCAACTGCTGGAAGAACACGTCGAATTCAGGGTTCTTGGGTACGCGGCCCTGCGAGGGGCGCATGCCATAGATGCTGTTGAAGGCCGCTGGATTTCGCAGGGAGCCGCCCATGTCAGAGCCGTCGGCCACTGGCAACATACGTAAGGCCAAGGCAACCGCGGTTCCACCGCTGGAGCCACCCGCGCACCAGTCCGTGTTCCAGGCGTTTCGAGTCGGGCCGTAAACATTGTTGTAGGTCTGAGAACCAAGACCGAACTCGGGCACGTTCGTCTTGCCGATGACGATGGCACCGGCCCGCCTCATGCGTTGCACGACCAGACCGTCAGCGGGCGGCACAAAATCGCGAAAAATTGGTGAGCCCAGGGTCGTGGTGATGCCCGCGGTGGGCGCAAGATCTTTGACCGCCAACGGAAAGCCATGCATGAAGCCAGCGCGCTGACCGGCTGCGAGATCGCGATCGGCCTGGTCAGCCTGAGCCAGCAGCTTTGAGTCGTCCTGCAGGGCTACGATTGCATTGACGGTCGGGTTTAACCGGTGAATGCGCTCAAGGTAGGCCAGCATTACCTCACGGCAGGAAATGCTTCTTGCTGCGATGGCCTGCGATAGCTGGATGGCAGTCAGATCAGTGATGGCTGGGCTCAATTGGGTCGCCTCCACGCTTGGTCACGAAGAACGGTTTTGAGCATCTATCATGGACGATGCGCAGGCCGCAGCAAGATGTCCCTCAGGCCTGCTTGATCGCAATACTGCCGATGCGCGCCTGCCACTCTTTAGGGCCCGTTTCATGCACCGATGTTCCGGTTGAATCGACCGCAACCGTCACGGGCATATCCTGCACGGTGAACTCATAAATGGCTTCCATCCCAAGGTCAGCAAAGCCCGCCACTCGCGAGGTCTTAATAGCCTTGGACACCAGATAGGCAGCGCCCCCCACGGCCATGAGGTAGGCGGCCCTGTGCTTGCGGATGGCCTCGATAGCGACCGGACCACGCTCGGCCTTGCCCACCATGGCAATGAGGCCCGTTTGGGCGAGCATCATGTCTGTGAATTTGTCCATGCGGGTGGCGGTGGTGGGGCCTGCTGGACCAACCACCTCGTCGCGAACCGGATCAACAGGGCCGACGTAGTAAATGACTCGGTTGGCGAATTCAACGGGCAGTTTTTCGCCACGCGCCAGCATGTCCTGAATGCGCTTGTGGGCCGCATCGCGACCCGTCAACATCCGTCCGTTGAGCAGCAGTCGCTGGCCAGGCTTCCATGCAGCCACCTCTTCGCGGGTGAGGGTGTCAAGGTTGACTCGCGTTGCCGACGTGTCTGGCTTCCAACTGACGGCGGGCCAGTCGCTCAGGTTTGGCGGCTCGCAATACGCAGGTCCGGACCCATCCAGCACAAAGTGCGCATGCCGGGTCGCTGCACAGTTTGGAATCATGGCTACGGGCTTGGACGCCGCGTGCGTGGGATAAAGAGAGACTTTAACGTCGAGCACCGTGGTAAGCCCGCCGAGCCCCTGGGCGCCGATGCCCAGCGCATTGACTTTTTCGTAGAGCTCAATTCGAAGCTCGTCAAGCTTGCTGGACGGCCCACGCGCCAGCAGTTCGTGCATGTCGAGCGGCTCCATCAGCGACTCTTTGGCCATCAACATGGCCTTCTCTGCGGTGCCGCCAATGCCAATACCCAGCATGCCGGGTGGGCACCACCCTGCACCCATGGTGGGCACGGTTTTCAATACCCAGTCGACCAGGCTGTCAGACGGGTTCAGCATGACAAACTTTGACTTGTTTTCTGACCCGCCGCCCTTTGCAGCGACCATGACCTCGACCGTGTTGCCCGGAACGAGCTCGGTGTGCACCACGGCGGGTGTGTTGTCACGGGTGTTTTTGCGCTCAAAGTGCGGGTCTGCGACGATGGACGCTCTCAGGGTGTTATCAGGGTCGAGATAGCCCTGACGGACCCCGTCGTTAACCGCGTCCAACAGCGAGCCGGCAAAGCCCTGCCAACGTACATCCATGCCTACCTTGAGAAAAACATTGACGATGCCAGTGTCCTGGCAGATAGGGCGGTGCCCCTCAGCGCACATGCGTGAGTTGGTGAGGATCTGTTCGATTGCGTCGCGCGCGGCCGGCGACTGCTCGCGCTCATAAGCACGGGCGAGATGGCGGATGTAGTCAGCCGGATGGTAATAGCTGATGAACTGAAGCGCGGCAGCGACTGAGCGAACCAGATCGTCGTAGCGGATGGTGGTAGTCATATGCGTATCCTTTCGGATCAATGGCCCTTGCCCTTGGGAGGTTGCATGAGGCGGTCAATATAGGCAATCGCGACAGCTGAAATGAGAAACACGCCGTGAATGATGGTCTGCCACAGCATGGTTTTCTCGGGCAAGGTACCTGCAGCGATAAAGGTCTTGAGCAGGTGAATGGACGAGATGCCGATGATGGCTGTGGCCAGCTTCACCTTGAGCACATTGGCGTTCACGTGCGACAGCCATTCCGGCTGGTCGGGATGGTCTTCAAGCCGCATGCGTGACACAAAGGTCTCGTAGCCGCCGATGATCACCATGATCAGCAGGTTTGAGATCATTACCACGTCAATCAACGAGAGCACGATGATCATGATCACCGTCTCTTTGTTGCGTTCGGTGAGGCCCAGCCTATCAATCGACAGGTCGAGCGCCTGCGGGTTCCACAGCAGCTCGACCAGATGAATGAGCTCTTCGACGAAGAGCACCACGTAGACCACCTGGGTGACGATCAGCCCAAGGTAGAGCGGCAGCTGCAACCAGCGGCTGGCGAAGATGAGTCGGGCAAAAAAACCAGGTTTGCTGGGGGTCATGGGATTTGATCCGGGTCAGAAAAACCCTTTATTTTAATTCAGAGCAAACCTTCTCTTGTAAGGATTGAGTAAGGGGCGGCGATTAATTTCGCGATCTATAACAAAAAGTCCGGGAGACGACATCGTGTCCGTCCATATTGAGTCGGTCCTTCAGGAAAACCGTGTATTCCCGCCGCCAGAGAGCTTTGTTCGGCGGGCGGCCGTTTCGGGTATGGAGCAGTACCGCGCGCTGTGCGCGCAGGCAGACGCTGACCACTCGGGGTTTTGGGCGCGGCTTGCCCGTGAGCACGTGCTCTGGAAAAAGCCCTTCAGCCGTTCGCTCGATGACAGCCAGGCACCATTTTTCAAGTGGTTTGAAGATGGCGAGCTCAACGTGTCGTACAACTGTCTTGACCGCCACCTGGGCACGCCGGTCGAGAACAAGACGGCGATTGTCTTTG
>JBIKMC010000092.1:0-12041 GCA_044359405.1 Burkholderiaceae bacterium | reverse complement strand
TACTCATCAAAGGCTTCGATGAACGCGGCATCGTTTGGTACACCAACTACGAAAGCCGCAAGGGCCAAGAGCTCGCCTCCCATCCACACGCCGCGCTGCAGTTCCACTGGGTAGAGCTTGAACGCGTGGTGCGCATCGAGGGACGGGTCGAAAAGGGCAGCGCTGAAGAGGCTGATGCCTACTACGAGTCCAGGCCGCTCGCCTCGCGTCTGGGAGCCTGGGCCTCGCCGCAAAGCGCAGTGCTTGAATCAAGGGCCAGCCTGGTCAAACGGGCCGCCGAAGTCGGGCTGAATTACGGTACGCATCCGCCGCGCCCGCCGCACTGGGGCGGCTATCGCCTGGTGCCCGATTACTGGGAGTTTTGGCAGGGACGCAGGTCCCGTCTGCATGACCGTATCTGTTACCGGCTGCAGGCCGACGGCAGCTGGCTGCGTCAGCGTCTAGCGCCCTAAAACCCTTCGCCAGCAGCTCTCCAGCGAGGACTCCGTGGCAACGGGTTGCGGTCTGCCGCGGCCCAAAGGCCGAGGTTCACCGCTGCTCTTGCATGAGCCAGCAGGCACTCTCGTGGCCGCCGCTGCCAGCCAGCGGGGGCGCCTCGTCGCGGCAACGTGGCTGCACATGCGGGCACCGCAGGTGAAAGTGGCAGCCTGGCGGCGGATTCATGGGCGAGGGTAGCTCACCCTGAATCGGCTTAAAGCGTGCGCGCTCACCCTCCTGCAGTCTGAGCTCGGGCACACTGGCCAGAAGCGCCTGCGTGTACGGGTGCTGTGGCGCTTCATAAACCGCCTTGGCGCTGCCAATCTCGACGATACGCCCCAGGTACATGATGGCCACACGATCGCACAGATGTCGAACCACACCCAGATGGTGACTGATGAATAGCATCGTCAGTGACAGTTCGCCACGCAGGCGCAAGAGCAGGTTCAGAACCTGCGCTTGAATTGACACGTCGAGCGAGGCCACCGGCTCATCACAGACCAAGGTGTCGGGCTGCATCGCCAAGGCTCTCGCCACGGCGATGCGCTGTCGCTGTCCACCTGAAAATTGGTGCGGATAGCGCTGCGCAACGCTGGCATCAAGACCGACCATTTCGAGCCAGCGCACAGCATAGGCAGCTGCCTCACTGCGGCTTACCAGCCCGTGCGACACCGGCCCCTCAGCAATCTGATCAACGATGCGCATTCTTGGATCCAGCGAGGCGTAAGGATCCTGAAAAATCATCTGTACCCGTGTCGTCCGCTTGCGAGCGCGCCCCTCAAGAGACATCACCCGTTCGTCACCAATCAAAACCTCGCCGGCCGTCGGCGGCAAAATGCCTGCGATCATCCGCCCCAGCGTGCTCTTGCCACATCCGGACTCGCCCACCAGGCCCAGCACTTCGCCACGCGCGATCGCAAACGACACGTTGGACACGGCCTGAACCTCCCGCGCGACCGCCTGCCCCGTCAGCCGTCCAGCCAGACGTTCGCTCAGGGTCGCGCGCGCGCCAAAACGCCGCACCAGCCCACTGGCCTGGACATGGGGCGCATTCGCGCGAGCCGACTGAATCAACCCAGCGGATGGTGACAACGCCACGCGCGCCCCCTCAAAGATGAAGCCGTTTCTGCGAGCGCATCCACCGGCTGCGATTGACGCTCGGGTACGGCCTTTCGGCAGTGCTCGCTGACCCACTGACAGCGCGGTGAAAAAGCACAGCCTTTTGGAAGTGCAGACAGCGCGGGTGGGGTGCCCGGTATCTGCGCAAGCATTTCACCTGGGTTGGCGAACTGCGGCATGGACATCAGCAGCCCCCGCGTGTAGGGATGCCGGGGCTCGCGCAGCACGGTCGAGCACGGCCCCTCCTCAACGATGCGTCCCGCGTACATCACCAGCAGCCGGCTGGCGAGTGCCGATACCGTAGCCAGATCATGACTAATCCAGAGCAGGGCCGTGCCAAGCTCGCTCACCAGAGTCTGAACCTCGGCCAGAATCTGCGCCTGGATGGAGACATCGAGCGCAGTGGTGGGTTCGTCAGCCACAATAAGCGCGGGCCGGTGTAGCAGTGCAATGGCGATAGCCACCCGCTGCCTCATGCCGCCTGATAATTGATGTGGCCACGCATCCAGCCTGCGCCGAGCTTCAGGAATACCGACGCGACTCAGAACCTCAAAGCCCCGATCGTGCGCAGCCTTGCGCCCGACCCGCTCGTGCGCGCGGATCGCCAGGCGAATCTGTTCACCGATGGTCAGTAGCGGATTCAGTGTTGCCATCGGATCCTGAAACACCATGGCAATTTCACGACCGCGAATCGAGCGCCACTCCGCTGGACTCAGACCCACCAGTTCTCGCCCCCTCAATCGGATCGAGCCCCCGTCGATTCGGCCAGGCGCATCGATCAGGCCCAGTAGCGAAAAGCCTGTCATGCTTTTGCCAGACCCCGACTCACCCACCAGACCGACCACCTCACCCGCCTCAATGCTGAAGGACACTCCATCCACCGCGCGCAACACGGCATCACGCGTATGAAAATAGGTCTTGAGCTCGGTCACCTGCAGCAGCGGCACGGTCGAAACAGAACTGCGCTCAAGCGCGTGCGGCGAATCCAATTGCATCATCGGCGCAGCCTCGGATTGAACTGATCGCGTACCTGATCACCGACCAGATTGATCGATACGATCAACACGATCAGGGCAATGCCCGGGAAGATCGAAATCCAGTAGCGCCCCGACAGCATGTATTGAAAGCCATTGGCAATCAGCATGCCCAGAGACGGCTCGGTCACCGGCAGGCCAAGCCCCAGAAAGGACAGCGTCGCCTCCAGCGAGATGGCATTGGCGATCTGCACCGTGGCCACCACAATCAGTGGCGGCAAACAGTTGGGAAGAATGTGGCGCACGATCACCGACACGGGTGGCATGGGCGTAGACAGTGCTGCCTCGACATAATCCCGAGCACGCTCAGTGCGCGCAGCCCCATGAGCAGTCCGCGCGAAATACGCATACTGCGCTGCAACCAGGGCGATGATGATCTGCCACTTTCCCTGCCCCAAAAGGGCCGATAACACCAGGGCCAGCAGAATCGCCGGGAACGACAACTGCAGATCGACGATGCGCATGATCAGGCTCTCGGTTCGCCCTCCGGCGAATGCGGCCGCCGCTCCCATGCCAGCGCCGAGTACGAATGCGATCGCCCCAGCGGCGAGACTGATCTGCACCGAAATACGCAGGCCATACAGAATCGCCGACAACAGGTCTCGGCCCTGAGCATCAGTACCCAGCCAGTGGGTGTAGCCATCGGAGCCTACGAACCCGGGCGGGCGACGCGCATCAGACAGGCGAAGCGAGCCAATGTCGTACGGATCTTGTGGTGCCAGCCAGGGCGCCAACAGCGCTGCGACAGCCAGCACCACGATTAGCACGGCAGCAACAAGCGCCACGCGATTGTCAACGAACTCATCAATAAATCGCCCAAGCGGTGTGCTTTTGGACTTCACGCGGGCGCTCCGGTGCGCGGCCAACAAAAGACCAGCGGATACAGGCGTAGGGTCATGACGTCCTCGTTGAACGCAGGCGAGGGTCAAGCACTGCATACGCCAGATCGACCAGCAGGTTGATGACGATAAACAACAGTGCCACCAGCATGAGATAGGCCACCATCACGGGTCGGTCGAGCGTCTGAATTGAATCGATGATGAGTTTGCCCAGCCCAGGCCATGAAAAAATCGTCTCGGTGACCACGGCAAAGGCCAGGGTCGACCCCAGCTCAAGCCCAAACACCGTCACGATCGGAATTGAAATAAGCCGCAGCACATGTCGGCTGAGAATGGTCGCCTCAGACTGCCCGGCCGCACGCGCAAACTTGACGGCATCACCCATCATCACTTCGCGCGTACCCGCACGAGCCAGCCGCATCATCATCGCCATCTTGAACAATGAGAGATTAAGCGCCGGCAAAGCCAGGTGCATCCAACCGTTGGCGGTCAGCACGCTCCACTCAATGCCCAACAGTACGGCCGTGTCACCGCGGCCCCCAGCGGGGAGCCATCCCAGCCAGACCGCGAACGTGAGAATGAGCACCAAGCCGATCCAGAAGGTGGGGACCGAAAATCCCAGCACGGACAGACCCATGGCCAGCCGGGCCACGGGGTGGTCGGGTTTGTAGCCCGCAAACATGCCCAGGGGTACGCCAATCAGGGTGGCGCCCAGAACAGCCACCAGGGTCAGCTCAAGCGTGGCCGGCAGGCGCGAGGCGATCAGCTCGAGCACGGGCATGTTGAACACAAACGATCGACCAAGGTCGCCCTGCACCAACCGACGCAGAAAAGCCAGGTATTGCTGCCACAGCGGCAGATCAAATCCGTAGCGACGGATGGTCTCCTCGCGGATCTGCTGAGTGGCATCCGGCGAAATCAGAACATCGATGGGGTTACCGACCGCGAACACGCCGACAAACACCAGCAGCGAAATCACCAGCATCACCACCAGCGCCTGCAGGATGCGCTGAATCAGAAAAGCCAACATGCGCGCCTCGCAGTCACCAAACAGCAGGCGGTCACAGCCTCACCTCAGGGCCAGCCACGTTCGAGAATTTCGCGGGTTTCCTCAACAGCCACCTGCCATAGACGAGCCATGTCCTCATCACTGCGCGCGTAGGGACCGTGGTAGTTACCGTCGCCCACGATGGCGCGAACCTCAGCAGGATTGGAGACCTGCAGCCGCGCATAGTCAACCACGGGCTTGGCACCGTCCGGCATGCTCACGCCGGCCAATCGAGTCCAGGGAAAGTTTTCCATCCAGCTGGCGTGCGATGCGGCCGGGTCAATCGACTGCACACAGGCCCAAGTACGTGGCGACTTCCACCAGTCGTGCAGCCGCACGCGCGCATCGCGCCGTCGACTCATCCACTCACTCAGAAAACCCTGGATGGGCGAATTGCCGCCATGGCCGTTAACCAGCAAAATGCGCCGAAAACCGCTTCTGTAAAGGCTTTCGAGAATGTCATCGACCAACGCGATGTAGGTGGACATACGCAGGCTGATCGTTCCCGGAAAATCGCTGAAATACGGCGTGATGCCGAAGGGCTGAGCGGGATACACGGGTATACCTAGGGGCTCGGCCGCATCCACGGCAACCTTCTCCGACAGAATCATGTCAACGCACAGGCTCAGGTAAGCATGCTGCTCAACACTACCCAGTGGCACCACACAACGATCGTCGCGCGCCACCTGCGCTTCAATCTGCATCCAATTGCTATCGGCGATACGCATGCGCGACTTCCTCTCGCTATTCAGGTCAAGCTGCAGAGCCGCGAACTTGACTGAGCGGGGCTTATCTTGTCAAGCTGAGGCTTTCAGCGTGTGCAGCGACACCGCACGAGCGGGCATGTCGAGCCCGCATTACAAATCTTCCGGAGGAGACGTTTCATGAACTGGTCCAAAATGCGGGCAGGATTTGCCCTGATTGGCCTTGCAGCGGCCCTGTCACTGGGCACGCCGGTGGCGGCGCAAACCCTCACCATCGGCGTCAGAGCGGGCCCCGACTCAATTGATCCGCATTTCACCGCCAGCGGCACCCATGCCGAAGCGCTCAAGCATGTCTTCGACACGCTGGTGTGGTCGGGGCGTGGCCTTGAACTCGAGCCAAGATTGGCCACCAGCTGGACGGCAGTCGACCCAACTACCTGGGAGTTCAAGCTCAGGCCTGGCGTCAAGTTTCACGATGGCTCTGACTTCACCGCCGAGGACGTGAAATTTTCGATTGAGCGTATTCCGACGGTATCAGGCCCCAACCCGACAACCATCTATATCCGCCGGGTCAAGACCATCACGGTGGTCGACCCGCTCACCATCCGAATCGGCACCGATGGCCCTGCGCCCAATCTGCCCAATGATTTCATCCGCCTGTTCATCGTGTCGCATAAAGCCGCTGCGGGTCTGACCAAAGAGTCGGCCAATGAGGCCTTCAACAGTGGCAAGGCTGCCGTCGGTACGGGCCCCTACAAGTTTGTTTCGTGGACCCCCAAAGACCAGTTGATTCTTGATCGCTTTGACGGCTACTGGGGGGGCAAAGAGCCCTGGGCAAGGCATGTGCGCAAGGAAATTCCCAACGATGCCGCACGGGTGGCCCAGCTTAAGGCGGGGCAGGTCGATCTTATTGTGCGGGTTCCCGCCTCTGACGTCGACGCGCTATCACGCGATTCACGTTTGACGGTGCAAAAGATCGACACCGTATACGTGTTCAATCTTGAAATGGACATGCGCGACAACAGCCCTCAGATCGCAGCCAAAGATGGATCGGCTCTCGCCAAGAACCCCTTGCAGGACGCACGCGTGCGCGAGGCAATCGATCTGGCTATCGACCGCAAAGCCTTGGCTGACATCGCCATGGAGGGGCTGGGCAAAGAGCAAAACCAGATGGTGACACCCAGCATCTTCGGTTTCAGCAAAAAGCTGCCACCCCGGGCGTTCAATCCGACTCGCGCCAAGCAGCTGCTGACCGAGGCTGGTTATCCCAACGGATTCCGCGTCACCTTCAGTTTTACCAACGACCGCCTGCCCGGTGATCGTCAGGTGGGCACCTCGGTTGCGCAAATGCTGGCCGCCGTCGGTATTGACGCGCGCGCCAACGGTCAGCCAACGGCCGTGTTTTTTCCCGCGCGCACGCGGGGTGACTTTTCGATGTCGATGTCGGGCTGGGGAACGCTGACCGGCGAAGCGCACTACACCTTGTCGTCGCTGGCTCACTCCAATGACAAAGAGCGACGCTTCGGCGCCTTCAACGTAATCGGCTACAAGAACCCGGTCATGGATAAGCTGCTGCAGGATGCTGCAGTCGAGATGGACGTTGAAAAGCGGCGCAGCCTGCTCGAACAGGCCAATGAACTTCTGGCGGTTGATCGCTCGCGCCTGCCGTTGGTGGCGGTCGGCTCAGCCTGGGCCATGCAGAAAGCCAAGGTCGGCATCACCCCTCGGGTTGATGAGGACACCCTAGCCATGGATATCCGGCCCGCGCGCTGATCAGTTTCATCCACGACCAGGCCCACCATCAACATGTCAGACATCGCAATCGGTATTCACGGCGGCTGCGGCACGCTGGCACCCGATCTGCTCTCGGACACCGACTGGCAGCAAATGCGCGAGCACCTCGCCGATTCACTGGTCGCCGGCTGGCGGGTACTGCGCGCGGGTGGGTCTGCGCTGGACGCGGTCGCCGCCAGTGTGCTGGTGCTGGAAGACAGCCCTTTCTTCAACGCTGGGCATGGCGCAGCACTTACCGAACGGGGCGACCATGAGCTGGACGCGTCCATCATGGAGGGTACCCAGCTTGCAGCCGGTGCAGTGTGCGGGGTGAAGCGGGTTCGTAATCCCATCCTGGCCGCCCGGGCGGTGATGCAATCAGACTGCGTGTTGCTGGCCGGCGACGCCGCGGACCAGTTCGCTCAAAGAGCCGGCCTCAGCATGGTCGACAACGCTTATTTCACGACTGATCAGCGCGTCAAAGCCCTCGCATCTCTCAAGGCCAGAGGCCAGCGCGGCACTCTTGCCAATGCCAGCGAAGCAGAACGGCATGGCACGGTCGGCGCAGTGGCACGCGACACGCAGGGACGACTGGCCGCGGCCACATCAACTGGGGGCTTCAACAACAAGCCCGTCGGCCGGGTGGGTGACTCGCCCATCATTGGGGCGGGCACGTATGCGCGCGATGGGGTTTGTGCAATCTCGTGCACCGGGCAGGGCGAGGTATTCATCCGTCGTGTCGCCGCCTACGACGTTGCCGCTCGCATGATGTACGCAGGACAGTCGTTGCGGCAGGCCACTGATGACTTGGTTCACGAGGTGCTCGCTTCGCACCGAATCGGGGCTGGCATGGTCGCCATTGATAGCACCGGACAAGTGCTCGTACCCTTCAACACACTGGGCATGGCGCGCGGCTGGATTCACGCCGATGGCGTGGTGTGCGTGGCCACCCATGCCCAGGTGCACACCATGACGCATCGCCAGGTCTCATGACCCGCTCTGAAGAGCCCATTCTGATCTGGGGAGCCGGTGCCATCGGCGGCACGCTGGGGGCTTACTGGGCGCGTGCGGGTCGGTCCGTGTTGATGGTCGATGTCGTCGAAGATCACTGCCGGGCCTGTGCGACCGACGGTTTGGTGATCGAAGGACCCGTGGAAACTTTCACGCAGCGCATTGCTTGCCTGACCCCGCAGCAGTTACAAGGCCAGTTCAAACGTATCGTGCTGGCCGTCAAGGCGCAGGCCACTGAGGCGGCGCTCGAAACGCTCGCGCCGCATGTGGCCGACGACGGGTTCGTCCTGTCGGCCCAGAACGGACTGAACGAAATCACTATCGCGCAGCGAGTCGGCGATGAGCGCACCATGGGCTGCTTCGTCAATTTCGGCGCTGACTGGCTGGCTCCAGGCCGTATTCTGTTTGGCAACCGTGGTGCGGTGGTGGTTGGCGAAATCGATGGATCGGTGCGGGACCGTACCCGGCAGATGCATCAACTGCTTGCGTTGTTCGAACCTCAGGCAGTCTTGACGGACAACATCTGGGGCTACCTCTGGGGCAAGCTCGCCTATGGCGCCATGCTCTTTGCCACCGCACTCACAGCCGACTCGATGTCGGCCAACTTTGCCAACCCGCGCCGCTTCGCCGCCTTCAACCAACTGGGCCGCGAGGTGATGAAAGTGGCTGCTGCGCGCGGTGTCACGCCCATCGGCTTTAATGGGTTCGACCCGGCAGCTTTTGCACCACACGCAAGCTTGCAAGCCTCGCGTGACAGCATCGCCGCCTTGGCTGAGTTCAATCGCCATACGGCCAAAACCCATTCAGGAATCTATCGCGATCTGGCTGTGCGCAAGCGCCGCACTGAGGTCGATCCGCAGATTGGTTCCATTGCTCGGCTGGGTGCTCAGGCCGGTATCGCCACGCCGGCGATCGCTCGTCTGGTTGAGCTGATTCACGACATCGAGGATGGGCGTCGACCGATGGCCGAGGCCACCTTCGAGGCCTTACTGGAAGTCTGCGAGATACGCTGAAGGGCCCAGGCCATGCGAATCGATCTGAGTGGGCGTGTTGCCCTGGTCACAGGCGCCGCACAAGGCATTGGCCAGGCAATCGCTCTGGCGCTTGCCCAATCGGGCGCACAGGTGCATGTGGCCGATCTTGATGCGAATGGTCTGCGCCAATTTGCAGACGCCCGAACGTTTCCGGCTCACGTCTTCGACGTGAGTGACCAGGCGGCTGCGCGGGCGGCTGTGCAGGACGTGCTCGCGCTTTCCAAACGGCTGGATATTCTCGTCAACTCAGCCGGCGGCGTATGCGGGCAGGTCGGCCAACCCATGCAGACGGTGTCCGACGAGCAATGGCGCATATTGTTCCGCGCCAACGTGGATGGTGCCTTCTTTTTGGCGCAGGCAGCCAGTGTGCCCATGCGGGCGAACGCTTACGGTCGCATTATCAATATCGCCTCAGGCGCCGGTCTGCGGCCCAGCCTGACCGGTATCCAGGGCTATACCGCCGCCAAACATGCTCTGGTAGGTCTCACGCGGCAACTGTCGCAAGACCTTGGGCCCTTCGGCATCACCAGCAACGCGATTGCTCCGGGCTTCGTGCGCTCTAACCCCTCAACCGAACGCCAGTGGCAGGCCTACGGCGCCGAGGGCCAGCGGCAACTGGTGGCGGGTATTCATCTGCGCAGGCTTGGCGAGCCGAGCGATATCGCTCATGCGGCCGTGTTTCTGGCCAGCGACCAGGCCGGCTGGATTTCAGGCCAGATTCTGTCGGTGGATGGCGGCCGATCTTGAATCGGCGGCGGCAGCACGCCAAGCTTTCGCGAGTCGTGCAACGCGGAGCGAGTCGTCTGGAGGCGAATAAGGGTCGTCTGGAGGCGGATGCCCGCCTGAACGCGGTCGCACCTCAGAACGGCGGCTTTTCAACCCGTGCGCAGGTACCGCGAATGAGGCTGATGACGCGGCCATCCTGAATAGTGAGCGACTGCACAAAAGCCCCGGTCGACCGGTCGACCGAGAACTCTTCTTGTTTGATGGTGGTGCCAAAGCGCTGGAACATGGCGGGCCGCGTCACGATGAGCTTGGGCCCTTTTACCGTCAATGTGCCGGCGCGCCCCTCGGAGATGGCAATGGTGCCCTGGTACCAGCCTGATTTTTTGTCGAAATCGATCTGCACGATGGACATGCGACGCGGCTCGTTGGCGTTGATGCCAAGCGCCTGTTGACCATCGAGATCAAGCTGCAGCTCGCAGATCAGATCGACAACGCCGGTGCCACGTCGTTGCTGGCCAGTTTCCTGCGGGATGTTAGGCAGGTCGCTGCCGCCGTTGTCGACGAACACATAGCCCAGGCCCAGAATGAGCGCCATGGCCACCATGCCAATTACGATGCCACCAAGCAGATTTTTCATGGGTGAATTCAAGCTGAACCGTCCGGTGACGATCATACTAGCAGGCGTGTCCGCAGCCTGCATGCGTCGCGCCAAGTCTGATTGACGATCCGAGGGGCCTAATTCGGGCGATCCTCATCAAGCCGATGAATCGACACCATGAAGAAAATATTAAGTCTGGTGAGTATTTTTCTCGTCCTCGCGCTTTTGGCGGGGCTGGGTACCTTGGCATTCGTCAAGTCTCAGCAGGGGGGCGAGCTGGGCCGCCAGGTCACTGAGGCGGTCAAGGTCATCAAAGATCAGCAGGGCAAGATCAAAGAACTGCAAACCGAGATCCAGGGCCTCGAGGAGGCTTTGCGCGAGGCGGCCAATCGCGTGACTGAACTCGAGAAGGCTGATCTGGCGCGGCAGGCGGCCAATCGGGCTGCGGGTGGCGGATCGGCTGCCGGCACAGGTGCGGGCGGCGCGGGTCAGAACGACACCGCCAGCGCACCCGCGACCGGAACCTCTCCCAACGGCGGTCTATCGCTTGCCTGCCCGCCTTCAGTGGCTAGCGACAGCAGCACTACACCACCCGAGGCCATGCGTCATCCGCTTGAAATGCGCTACCGGCCCGTGGTGCTGCGCGTACTTAATAACGGCCAATCGATTCAGCTTGCAGCAGGCTCAGGTTCAACCCTGAAAGTAGGACCCGAAATTTTCGATCTTGCCAGCATTCATTTTCACCGACCCGAATCCGGTCAGATCGACGGTAAGCCGGTAGCCATGGTGATTCATTTCGTGCACAGAACCGCGGGTGGCAAACTGGTGGTGGTCAGCGTGCCGCTGCGCGAATCCGCTTTTCAAAACCGCACCATCTGGAACATCTCCAATCACCTTCCAACGCGTGGTGCCGCCGAAGCCACGGTGGCCAACGTGTCCGTAGACCCAATGGCACTTTTACCGGAAAGCCTGGCCTATCAGGTCTTCGAAGGCGCTCTGCCCATGCCACCCTGCTCATCGGGTGTTCGCTTCTACCTGCTGCGCACGCCGGTCGGCATCGGCAAAGACCAGCTCGATCGCTTCATGACCCGGCTTCGTGTGTCAGTATCACGAACCTGAAATCCGCACTCACACTCATGACCAAGCAGACCGCAATCAACGACTTGAGTCTGCCAGGGCTTCAACAAGCACCCAAAAGGCAAGGGCAGCCGTTGGCGTTTGCATCCGGCGACTCGCCTCGGCAACGCCGGCTGAGTCATCGCTCGATGGCCGCACTGGCTCTCATGAGTCTGCTGGTTCCACTGGCAGCTTCTGCGCAGGCACCACAGCAGCCTGCGCAAACGCCGTCGCCCTGGACCAAGGTCGGCGAGACCGGCGGCACGGTGCTTTACGTCGATATGCAAAGCCTGCGGCGCGATGGCAATATCCGCCGCATTGTCGAACTGCAGGACCTGAAGGCGTCCGACCCGGATGGCGTGCTGTCACGCCGCTATATCAATGAGTACGACTGCTCTATCCGCATGCACCGCATCGGTCAGGTCAGCAGCTTCAGCCAGAACATGCTGGGTGGTACGCGTCGCTTTATGGTCGAGGAATGGGGTTACTGGCGCACCGTGCAGCCCAACACCTTGTTCTCGGTGGTTTTAAGTTCAGTGTGCGGCGATATTTTGCGCAACTG
>JBIKMC010000449.1:0-3482 GCA_044359405.1 Burkholderiaceae bacterium | reverse complement strand
CTGAACTAGCTAAGGCTTGTAGGGCACGTAAGATGCCACTTTTCATTTATTATTCACTTGGTATCGACTGGACTCATCCCTATTTTATTGATAATAGTTTGTATAAAAATGCCCGCCCGAATTATCCTGCAAAACCCAATTATTTTATGTATCAAAAACCGGAAGATTTCGTGCATTACACGCAGTTTTGCAAAGATCAATTGCGTGAACTTTCTACCAATTATGGCCCGATTGCTGGTTTTTGGTTCGACCCCCTTGGCGGTGTGTTGGCAAACAGCGAACTATTTAAAACACAGGAAATTTACGACGAAATTCACAAATACCAACCCCAAGCGCTTATTCATTTTAAAACAGGCATAACTGGTACCGAAGATGTGTTAGTTGGCGAACGTGAATTGCGCTCGATTAGCTCTTTTTATTCAGGTAAAGACGAGAATAGTAGAAAAATTGCACGTTTAGCCGACGAGGCTTGGCAACGCAATATGGTGAAAAAAGCCGAAGTAGCAGTTACGAGTCAACGAAATTGGGAGTGGAGTCCTGAGTATAAATGTGTTTCGTCTGACGAATTGTGGAAAATGCTCGAAGGAGCTGCTCACCAAAATGCCAATTTATTACTTAATTTTGGGCCAAAACCCAATGGAGCAATTTCTGACGACGTGGCTCTAAATTTCCGCAAATTGGGTGAGCGTATTCGCAAAGAAGGTTACCCAGCCCTAAATAAGAAAACTTGGCTTGATTTACGAAAAAAAGGTGTCGACATTGATAAAACTGAAATAGAAAAAACCGCTCGATAGTAAACCAATAAAATAAATTATCATGAATTATAAAAAAATAAAATTTATAAGTCTTTCATTTATAGTGCTAATAACTGTTGCAACCAATGCTCAAAAACTTGAAAAACTCCGAACAGATTTTACCAAATTGAAATTCGGCATGTTTATCCATTTCAATATGGGAACTTTTCACGAAAAAGAATGGGTTGATCCAGGGCAAGACCCAATGTCGTTCAACCCCACAAAACTTGATTGCCGTCAGTGGGCTAAAGCTGCTAAAAGTGCCGGAATGAAATACGCAGTATTAACGACGAAACATCACGATGGATTTTGTTTGTGGGATAGCAAAGTAACTGACTATGATGTTGCTTCATCGCCACTCAAAGGGCGTGATATTGTTGCAGAATATTGCAAAGCATTTCGTAAAGAAGGTATTGAACCACATATTTATTTCTCTATTTGGGATCGTACACTCGGCATTGAAGGTGATATTACCCCGAATGATATTAAGTTAATAAAAATTCAATTGAAAGAACTGTTGACTAATTACGGAAAATTCCGTTCTATTACATTCGATGGTTGGGGTAATTGTGGAACAAAATGGACGAAATCTGACCACGATACACTTTACAATTATATCAAATCAATTCAACCACAAATACTTATTACCGATCATTATCAGTTGCGTCGAAATTTGGATTTGAATGAAGTGTATAAGTTAGTTGATATTTTTCATTACGAAGAGCCTATGGGCGAGTGGGCGCCAAAAGGAAATAAGTTTGCTTCGCAACAAGGGCCAACTATTCAGAGCGAATGGTTTTGGAAAAAGAAATTCCCAACAGAACCTTTAATGTCGATAGAAGAGATAGTTACCAAACGTTTGAAGGTATTAGACAGTCGGAATTGCAATTTCCTGCTCAACTGCGCTCCTAACCGCGATGGATTACTGGATGACAATGTGGTAAAACGCCTGGCCGAAACAGGAAAAGCGTATAAAAAATAGATCTTTAAAAACTGGATTTGAATAAAATGAGACCAAAATATCTTTTAACCTGTTTATTAATATCAGCTTTAGCTGTTTTCGGGGCTAAAAATCCTCCCGGTTTTCCCGACCGTTCACCTAAGCTTGATGTTCTCCCTGGTTTCAAAAGCCCTCCAAAAGGCTATGGCGAAGTATCGTTTTACTGGTGGCTGGGCGACACGCTTACGCGCGAACGTATCACGTCGCAGTTGGAGCAACTCAAGGATATGAGTATTACAGGTCTGCAAATTAATTATTGCCATACCGACAAAGGTGGTGCAACTTACGGACTGACTTATCCGAGCCAGCCGGCACTGTTTTCCCCAAAATGGTGGGATTTATTCAAATGGTTTGTAAAGGAAGCCAAAAAATACGATATGTCGGTGAGTTTGAGCGATTACACGCTGGGTGCCGCCGGTCAAGGTTGGTTTATCGACGAAATGCTGGCTGAAAATCCGAGTTTGAATGGCTCAAAACTCGAATCGAAACAATTTGATACGGGCAATAATAATGACTTTAAAGTTACTCTGCCTAAGGAACTTGTAAGTGTTGATGCTTATAAAGTGTTGGACGGAAAATTGCAATCAGCAACCGGCATAAACTTGCTTTCAAAAGTTCAGCATAATGAGCTGATCTGGAAATCGCCTGCTGGTGAATGGAAAATTGTGGCGGTGTATAAAACAACGATTAAAACTTCGTTCGACCCAATGAATCCGCTCAGCGGACCAAAAGTGGCGGAAAAGTTCTATCAGCGTTTTGAAGATAATTGTCCGGGCGAAGCCGGCAAAGGCCTTAACTTTTTCTTTTCGGACGAATTGCAATTTGGTATTCGCGGATGGCTTTATAGTCCGTATTTTGTAAGCGAATTTAAAAAACGCAAAGGCTACGACATTGTTCCAAAAGTTAATCAACTATTTGTTGATTTGGGATCGGAATCATACAAAACCAGGTTGGATTATAACGATGTGATGGTGGCGCTTTCCGAAGAAGGATTCTTCAAACCGCTTTACGAATGGCACAACAGCCGCGGCATGTTGTTTGGTTGCGACCACGGCGGACGGGGACGTGATGTAACGGAATTTGGCGACTATTTCCGCACACAACGCTGGTTATCAGGCCCGGGTAACGACCAACCCTATTTTTACAAAGATGTGATCAAAAATAAAGTGGCCAGCTCCATAGCGCACATGTACGAACGTCCACGCACCTGGCTCGAAGGCTTTTACGGTAGTGGTTGGGGGTCGAGCAGTGCCGAAGTAGCCGATGGTACTTTTGCAAATTTTGCTATGGGTCACAACCTGCTGAGTTTGCACGGACTGTATTACACCACGCACGGCAGTATGTGGGAATGGGCTGCACCCGACAATCATTTCCGCCAACCGTATTGGCAAAATATGGGCGATTTTCTGAAATGTACGGAGCGCCTCAGTTATGTGCTTTCGCAGGGTCACCACCGATGCGATATCGCCATGATTTATCCCGTTTCGCCCGTCGAAGCCAATCTGAAAGGCAAAGAAGCTACTCAAACGGCATTCGATTTAGCAAATAATTTGTATTTACAAGGAATCGATTTCGACTTTATGGATTTTGAGTCTTTAAACCGTTGTAAGCTCAAAAACAAGGAGTTGAATGTCAGTGGCGAAAAATTCAAAATTCTAATTCTACCTGCTTTGGCTGCGGTGCGCTAT
>JBIKMC010000356.1:0-3482 GCA_044359405.1 Burkholderiaceae bacterium | reverse complement strand
CGCGATGCGCAGGGTGAGGCTGTGCAGCGCACGGTCGGTGATGTCAAGGAAAAGCTGGTCACTTCCTTGGGCGTGTTCAGCGAAATCTGGAACATCCTGCCCGAGGCGTCTGGCATCGGCGAGTTGGATGTCTTCGGGCTGAATCAACCAGTCTCGATCCAAAGCATCTCTTACTACGAATCGATCGGTATCGACGCGCTGGGTCAGCCGGTATCGGTTGACGAGTCGTGGGGCGGTCAGTCGCTCTATTTCGACGACTTCTATGCGTGGCGGTATACCAACGACCAGCCTGCGCCGTTGGTGTTCACCTACCCGACATCGCTAGCGGGTGGAACGCTTCGCATCAACGGAAGCGATGCGAACTGGAACTGGGACGAGTTTGAGTTTGTGCTTCCGAGCTCAGGGGTGCTTATTACCTCGACCGCATTTACACAGGCGCAAAACTTTTACTTTGACCCGGCTTCAGGTTCCGATAGCGGTAGCATCCAGGCGGGGTTCCTGAGAGGCGCGAGTCCAACGGATACGCTGTTCCTTCGTGCTTCCAGTGGGCTTGCTGCGGACGAGACGCTGACGATCGCCGGGGTCGGCCGCTCAGGCGAAGCTGTATCGCAGGTGGTGTCTGCATTGGCGACGGGCGAGGTACTCGAGCTGAATGATTTCAGTGCGGTGCTGTCGATGACCCTGGGTACGAGTGGATCAGCCAGCAGCGCTACGGGCTCCATTGAGCTGTTGCGTCGGCCCTCGGCTGACCTCTACACCGATCTCCCGCTGAGCGCTGCGCGTGACAGCGCAGGTGACATCGTTCTCGGTGCGGCGTCCCGGATTGTGATCAGCCTTGGCAACGGTAATGACGCCGAGCATCTTCGATTCAAGATTGACGGCGTCGATGCGCAGGGTAACGTGGTCAGCGAAGTAATCGACGGTATCGGCGAAAGCGGCGCCTCCGCGATCAGCGATCGGTTCTACACAAAACTGACCGGTGTCTCGGTGAGCGCTGGTGGCGACGATGCTGCCCGTCTGAAGATTTCTGTCGGCACTATCGGTGAGGCTATCGGTGGCGAGCAGACCCTGTCGCGTTACGGCGGCGAGATTGCCCTGGGCGAAACGGTTGCGCGTTTTGAAAGTCCAAGCCGTGTCACGCTCTCCAGCGACGCTGATTTGTCAGGCCGCACCTTCACGGTGACCGGAACCGACGCCCAGGGCAACCCGCTCACTGAACAGCTCGAGGGGCCTCGCGACTCCACCGTGCTGACCACCGCAAGCTTCGCTACCGTAACCGGTATCACGGCCAGTGCGGGCGGTGTCGGTGAGGTGTCCGTGGGCTATGTCACCACGGGCGGTGCGTTCAACGATGAGTTCTTCCTGAAAGGCCTCGGCACCAGTGCCTCGCCCTTCATCGGATACTCCTCCAACGCACTCGAAACCGATCAGCGCTTCGAAAACCAGTTGGTCCACGGACGGGCTTCCGAGGCTGATCTGCTGTTCTACGTAGACGTTGACGAAACAGCGGGCGGCAACGCCGAGCTGCACTATGACTTGGCCGTCATGGGTATGGCGGGCTCTGACGTTCTTTACATGGAGTACCTGCCGCTGCGCAGCCCTCTCGCCCAAGGGATCGCCTACTTCGAAGATGGCCAGTCGCAGACCACGGTCCGGTTGCCCTTCAACGGTGACGACTCGGTCGAGTTGGATGAGACCCTGACGCTGGCCCTGACGTCGGGCTCAACCGGTGTGACGGTCAATCGACCCGTTGCTGAGTCGTCGATAACGATTCTTAACGATGACAGCAAGATCAGTCTTGCCGCGACGCAGCGTTCAGGTGCGGAGGGTAACGCTGGGGATGGGTACGTCGAGTTTGTGGTCACACGGACGGGGTCGACCGCAGCCCGCACGGTCGCCTGGCATATCGAGGCGTTGCTGGAGAACGGCGCAAGCCAGGTGCCAGGAGCTCATCTCGCCGACGGCGATGACTTTGTCGCTGACAGCGGCACCGTCGAGTTCGCCGATGGCCAAAGCCAGGTGCTCATTCGCGTGGCGACCAAAGCGGACCGTACCTACGAGGGTGATGAGCGCTTCACGCTGGTTCTCAGTACCCCGGCAGACGGATCTGGCTATGAGCTGTCGGATGCGGTCAAGGCCATGGGCGTCATCGTGAATGACGATGTCGGTGTGTCGATTGCCATCGGAAGTGCCAATCAACTCGAGGGCGGCACGCAGCAATTTGTCGTCACGCGCCGCGGCGACCTGTCGCAGGCCACCTCGCTCACCTACAACGTTCAGGGAGTCAGCACCGACACTGAGCTGGCCGCAGCGGCCGTTGATTTCACGGGTTCGGTCTTGCCCGGCGGTGTGATCAGCTTCCCGGCCGGCGCAGTCGGCAGCCAGAACACTGAAACTCGAATCATCAGCGTTCGCACGGTTGACGACACCGCTTTCACCGGGGACCGCGCTTTCAGCGTCGACCTTCAGGCGGCAACGGGCGACTTCAGTGACATCACGGATGGGGCTGAGCCCTCGGTAATTCGCGAGGGCGACGCGCTCTCCCTGACCTTCCTGGCGGCCGATTTGAATCGAGACGAGGGTACTGGTGCTTCGCCGACCTCGTTCAGTTATCAGGTGACGCGTACTGGGGACACCTCCAGGGCCTTGGTGCTTGACTGGGCTGCGCTGGCGCGTAGTTCAAGCAGTAGCGACAGTGTTGTGAGTGCAGCCGACTTTGCAGCGGGCAGCCTGCCTTCTGGACAACTCCAGTTTTCGGCTGGTCAGGCTTCGGCGACCTTGCAGTTCGACGTGGTTGCAGACGAGTTGATCGAACGGACGGAGGCGTTCACGCTGAGGTTCAGCACGCCGGTTACCGAGCGCTTTTTTGAACAGCGGGCTACGATCGTCGGTGACGATTTGGGCTTTGCCATCACGCCCTCAGCCCTCGATTTACTCGAAGGCAATACGGGTACCCAGGCTATCACCATCGATGTCGTGCGGGCGGGCAGTGCTGCGTCCGCCGCAGAGTTCACCTGGACAGTCAGAGGCCTGGCGAGTGCTGATTCTGCGGCGGCTGAGGCCTCTGATTTCGCCAACGCCATTAGCGGCCAAATCAGCATGGCCGCGGGCGAGGAGCAGAAAAGCTTCACACTCCTAGGCGCCGGAAATTCGGTCTACAACCCGCTGGACAAAACTTTTGTTGTCGATCTGAGCAACAGCGACGAGATACTTGCCTCGACCGAGACGATCCGGGTGCGCAATGACGATGCGCGCGTGGGCGTCACTGCCAGTGCCAGCAGCTTCACCGAAGGCTCCGAAGAGGGTGCCTACCAAGAGATCGTCTACACGCTGGTACGAGAGGGCAACCTCGATCAGACCAGTCAGGTCTCATGGCGCATCGCTGGGCTGTCCGGCGTTGAGGCACATGACTTCACCGACGGGGGACTCCCTCGTTCAGCGATCGGCGGCGTCAATGTTCCGGTGCTGACGGTCGAAGGCGA
>JBIKMC010000355.1:0-3484 GCA_044359405.1 Burkholderiaceae bacterium | reverse complement strand
GGATCAATACCGTAGACCTCGGTGGCAATCGGCAGCAAAATGGGTACGGTCATGATGAGCCCGGGCACGCCATCAATCACGGTGCCGATCACCAGTAGCGCCAGGCTAACCAGCAGCAGGAAGGTGCTTGGATCTTTGGCAATTTGCTGCACTGAGGCGGCGATGGCCTGGGGAATTTTTCCGTAGACCAGCACCCAGGAAAATACCGAGGCCGCAGCCACCAGAAACAACACAATCGCTGAGTAGACCCCGGCTCGCAATAACATCTCGGGCAGGCGCGCAAAGCGAAACTCTTTGGTGAAGTAGCGCCCCACCAGCGCAGCCACCACAGCTCCCACCGCTGCCGACTCGGTGGCATTGGCAAGTCCCCCGAGGATGGAGCCCACGATAACCACCGGTATCAGCAGCGTAGGCGCCGCATTCAGTACCGTTTGTGCACGCTCAGACCAAGAGCGCCGTTCGCCCGCCGGGAACTGATGAATCGCACCAAGCACCGCGATGATGGCGCAGAACAGCACCGTGAGAATGATGCCCGGCACGATGCCCGCTACCAGCATGTCACTCACAGCCACCTGTGCCAGCGTGCTGTACACCACAAACATCACCGAGGGCGGAATGATGGGACCCAGCATGCCCCCATACGCGGTGAGACCGGCGGCGAAGGTTTTGTCGTAGCCCTTTTTCTCCATCTCGGGCACCATGATTTGCGCCATGATGGCCACCTGCGCAGTGGCTGAACCCAGGATGGAAGACACCATCATGTTGGCCAAAATGTTCACATAAGCAAGCCCCGCCCGGAGCGAACCCACAAAGGCCATAGCGAGTTGCACGATACGTTGCGTGATGCCGCCGGCGTTCATGATTTCGCCGATCAGAATGAACAACGGAATCGCGATCAAGCCGTAGCTATCGACACCCCCGAAGAGCTGCAGCGGGTAGTTGTTGAACAGCAGGGGGTTGCCAGAGGCTGCGATGTAAACAATGGCGCCCAGGCATAGGCATAAGCCGATAGGCACGCCCACCAGGAGAGCCAGCGTGAAAGCGGTCAGCGTGATCATGGCCGCTGTATCTGCGCGATCGGCATCAGTTGATGCCCTCGCTACCGCCGACCTTGAACGTTGCAAACTGCCTGCGGGGTGCAAGATCAAGGTCTTCAAACAGGTTGGCAGCGCCGTGCACCAGCATACTGATCGAAAAAATCGGGATGATCAGATAAAGCGCCCAGGAAGGCCAATTAAGCGTCTGTGTGCGTTCGGTGTAAACAAAGTTGAATGCACTGGCCGCGAACTTCTTGGCGTCAAAGCCCGCCTGAGCAATTCCAACCGGGTCAAGCCAGAGCCAGGACATCCAGGCCAGTGCAAGTGCAAAGCTGATGACGCCAAGGCCGGCTGCGATCTTCGCCCGACGGGCCCAAACGGGCGACAGCTTGTCCGTGAGCATGGTCATCGCAAAATCAAGTCTCAACCGCGTCATGGCTGAACCGCCGATAAAGGATAGCCACACCACTGAATACACCGCTGACTCATCGACCCAGTAAAGCGAGGCGCCGCTGTATCGAGTGATGACGTTCAAAAGAATGAGGCACAGCAATAAGGCCATCAGCGCCATGATCAGCAGCCGTTCGAGCGCCAAAATGCCCGACGACAAGGCCATCACCGCCCGAATGCCCCCATTTGCCGGCGGCGCAGGTTTGAGCGTTGGCGACGCGGGAATTGTGGAAGGATTATTGCTACCCATAATCGTTATCGTATATTGTATAAAATCACCCAGTCAATCCCATGAACACGAAGCTCGAGCATCGAACTCTGGCAGGCGCAGTGGTCGACAACCTGCGCGAACAGATCCTCAGTAATGCCTATCCGGCAGGCACTCAGCTGCGCCAGGATGCACTCGCCGAAAGCTTTGGTGTCAGTCGTATTCCTGTCCGGGAAGCCCTGATTCAGCTTGAGGCCGAAGGGCTTGTCCAGATGGTTCCGCACAAGGGCGCGGTGGTCACTCAGATGTCTCGTGATGAGGTCAATGATGTGTTCGACCTGCGCGTGCTGCTAGAAACGCGTCTGTTCAGAGATTCAGTCAGCCGGCTCAGTCACGATGATTTTCTGGCTATCGATGCGCTGCAGGCGCGGTTTGCCGCAGCCATCCGCGAGCGCGATCTGGCGCGTTGGGGTGTGCTGAACCAGGCGCTGCACGCGGCGCTCTACGCACGTGCCGAGTTGCCACAGACGGCGTCAGTCGTTGCCGGTCTGCTGCAGAAAAGTGATCGCTATACGCGGGTTCAGCTGTCATCTGACACGGCCCGTCGGCGTGCCGAGCGTGAGCACGCTCAGCTGATCGAGTTCGCACGCAAAGGCAAGATCGAAGAAGCCTGCGAGTGTCTACGGTCACATATTGAAACGGTACGAGCCGACCTGCTGCGCCTGCTGCGGGCGCCAGGGCCGGCAACTAAGCCGGCAGCTAAAAAACCGCGTGTTCGCCCCGATCGGGTAAGCGCTCGCGACCGTCCAGCACAGCGCGATAAAAGTCGATAAGTGTCTGCTGCCCCGTTGAAGGGGTTGCCTGCTCGTCATACTGACCTGTGTCCGGGTCCAACACCAACATCGATTCACTCGCGTAGTAGCGCCCGATGCGCGCGAGCTCAGCCTTACCGGCCATCGATCGCGAAAAACGACCCGCCACGCCGAGGGCGCCGATGATGGCGTCGAGCAAGCCCAGCGGTACGTGACGGAATCGGGGCTCGCGACCCAGCAGTCTGAACAGTGCTTCGCCCTGCTCAAGAGGTGTAATCGCCGCACCCGGCCCACCGATGGGCAACACGCGCCGCTGAAGAGTCTCATCAGACAGACAGCGAACCATGAAGGCGGCCAGGTCACCATCGCTGATGGGCTTACATCGCGTCAGACGACCATCACCAAAAACCAGAAAGGCTTTGCCTGCCCGCACACGTTCGATCTGTCCGGTTAGAGACTTAAAAAACGCCGTCGGGCGCACGATCGAATACTTAAGGCCCGACGCGATCAGCGCCTGCTCAAAAGCAAGCTTGGCCTGCTGAAACGCGAGCAGCGGCTTTTGCACGCAGATAGCCGATAACAACACCATCTGCGCAACTCCAGCGTGCTGAGCGGCTGCGAGAACCCGCACATGCGCCTGATGGTCGATTGCCCATGCGTCCGCAGGTGCGCCGGTGCGTGAGGCCAGGCAAGAAATCACAGCATCAAACCGTTCAGCCCCCAGAACCGCAGACAGCGATTGCTGATCGGTGACGTCCCCTGCGCGCCAGCGTGCCCCGGGCAGCTGGCGCGCCAAGGTATCAAGCTTGGGAGGTCGCACCAGGCAGACGGCGTCATAGCCCAGACGTACCAGGGCAGCCACCACGGCCTGACCGATGGTTCCGCTGCCGCCAAGCACGAGCACCCGCTTTGTGTTCATCAGGCGAATCTACACCCTGGAGCAGATGCGGGCGAGGTGTGTTAATAATTTAGGGTTA
>JBIKMC010000091.1:0-12063 GCA_044359405.1 Burkholderiaceae bacterium | reverse complement strand
GCTGCAACTGATCCTTGAGATTCGTTTCGAGCATGACATCCCCCTCGTTTTCTAAGGACTTCAGATCTTGCCGACGAGATCAAGCGAAGGCGCCAGGGTCTTCGCGCCCTCCTGCCACTTGGCAGGACACACCTGACCGGGGTTGTTGGCCACAAACTGAGCAGCCTTAAGCTTGCGCACCGTTTCCTTCACGTCGCGGGCGATCGCGTTATCGTGGATCTCAACCGTCTTGATGACGCCCTCGGGGTTGATCACGAACGTACCGCGAAGAGCGAGACCCTCCTCATCGATGTGCACGCCAAACGCGCGGGTCAGACGATGCGTGGGATCGGCAACCAGCGGAAAGCGTGCCTTTCCAACAGCCGGACTGGTCTCATGCCAGACCTTGTGTGAGAACTGGGTGTCAGTCGTCACAATGTAGACCTCGGCGCCGGCCTTCTGAAACTCAGCATAGTTATCGGCCGCGTCCTCAATTTCGGTCGGGCAATTGAAGGTGAAGGCGGCCGGCATGAAGATCAGAACGGACCACTTGCCCACCAGGGACTGCTCGGTCAGCTCGATGAATTCGCCTTTGCCCGATCGATTGACGAAGGCATTGGCTTTGAACGGCTGTACGCGAGTGTTGATCAGAGACATGGTGTTTTCCTTGGTTGAGTGAGGAGAAAAGACAGCGTTACTTGCGATTTGGCTGAGGTGTCGTCGTTCAGCACAGGTCGAACGATAGATTTTGCAAATTAACCTAGCAAATTGATAGTTTTCATCGATTGAATAGCCAAAACGTATGGACGCACTATCCGTTCCATCGCTGGTGGAGGCCTGAGCGGCCGAGTCTGGGCCGATTCAGCCGGTCACGCGGATGGCCTGGGCTAAGCGGGTATCGCCACGCCGGGCCACTATGTCGGCCGCATTGAGACAGGCAGCTGCTAGCGAGCGATCTCGATTGAGGTCACCACGTACACGCCGCCTGATTTTTCGACGCTGAACTTCACTTTATCGCCGGGCTTGAGCTTGTCCAGCAGCGCCACATCTTTAACCTGAAACACCATGGTCATGGGCGGCATGTCCAGACTTTTGATCTCACCGTGCCGAAGCGTCAGCTTTCCCGCCTCTTTGTCGATCTTGCGCACCTCGCCGTCAGCCAGGTCGCTGGTCGAGACCTGGGCGACAGGACCGAGCTGCGCGCCATGGGAGCCGTGCGCGCCATGAGAGCCGTGAGACGGTGATGCACCCGCCTGCGCGACCGATATCACGCCAACCATCCCGGCCTGAAAGTGGCCTGCGATCAGGCAGGCGAACTCAAAGTCGCCGGCCCGGTTAAACGTCCAGACGATCTCACCTGTCTTACCTGGCCCTACATGTGCCATGTAGGGCTCGTCGTGCTCCATGTTCGGAAACTTGATCATCAACTCGGCATGTTTGGCATTCTCGGCTTTGGTGCCAATTACAAATTCGTGCATGAGCTTGCCGGTGTTCTGAACGCGAAAACGTACGGTTTCGTTGAGCTGAACATCGATGCGGTCAGGTGAAAAGCGCATGTCGTCGGACATGCGAACCTCGACCGTACGGGTCGCCCGCTTCGCATCGCCCGCGATACCCCAGTCTTTCTGTTCAATCTGGTCTGAATTTTTTGTCGCGTGCGCGTGATGCTGGCTTCCGTGCGCATGAGCCGGACGCGACGCACTCACCGCAAGGCTTAAGACGGCGATCGCAGCGATCAGAGCGGAGCTCGTCATCGATTTCATCATGGATCCCTCGGATTATTTCCCGGAAAGCGAATACATCAACCCTATACCCCGCATCAGTGCCCCTGATGTCCGCCACCGGGCTTGCGAGCCTTGACTTCGATCGCTTGCGCCGGACGTGCCACCGGCGGCATCGAACCACCGCCCGCAGCCTTGAAGCGGTCCGGTTCGGCAAGCTTGCCGGTGAATTCATAGGCGACCGTGCCGGGCGGATGCTGGAACCAGCCGGGGTCACTGTAGTCGCCTGGCTTCTGATCCCTACGGACCTTCACCATGCTGAACATGCCCCCCATGCCCACAGCACCAAAAGGCCCCTGACCAGCCATCATGGGCGCGGTGTTATCGGGCAAGGGCATCTCCATCTCGGTCATGTCCTTCATGCCGCGCTCACCCATAACCATGTAATCGGGGATCAGTCGCGTGATCTTACCGGCCAGTCCGGAATGATCCACGCCAATCATCGTTGGTACACCATGGCCCATCGCATTCATGGTGTGGTGACTCTTGTGGCAATGAAAAGCCCAATCGCCCTCCTCGTCGGCCAGAAATTCGATCTGGCGCATCTGCCCGACCGCGATATCGGCCGTCACCTCGTACTGACGGGTGCTCATCGGCGTCGGGCCGCCATCGGTACCGGTGATGAGAAATTCATGGCCATGCAGGTGGATGGGGTGATTGGTCATGGTGAGATTGCCCACACGGATTCGGACTTTATCCATGTGCCGCACCACCAGCGGGTCAATGCCGGGAAAAATTCGACTATTCCAACTCCACAGGTTGAAGTCGAGCATGGTCATAATCTTGGGCGTGGCGCTGCCCGGGTCAATGTCATACGCATTGAGCAAAAAGCAGAAGTCCCGATCGACCTCTGCGATCAGCGGGTGCCTGTCTTTGGGATGCGTCACCCAGAAGCCCATCATGCCCATGGCCATCTGCACCATCTCATCCGCATGCGGGTGGTACATGAAGGTACCCGGCCGTCGTGCGACAAACTCGTACACGAAAGTCTTGCCCGGAGGGATGCCAGGCTGATTCAAGCCCGTCACGCCGTCCATGCCATTGGGTAGCCGCTGACCATGCCAGTGAATGCTGGTCAGTTCGCCCAGCTTGTTGGTGACGAAGAGGCGGACGCGGTCACCCTCCACCACTTCAATCGTCGGCCCGGGGCTCTGACCGTTATAACCCCACAGATGCGCCTTGAAGCCCGGCGCCATCTCGCGCACGACAGGTTCCGCGACCAGATGAAACTCCTTGATGCCATTATTCATGCGCCATGGTGCAGTCCATCCGTTCAAGGTAAGCACCGGGTTGTAAGGCCTGCCGGTGTTGGGAACGAGCGGCGGCATGGTATCGGGCCTGGTCTGGATCACCGGCTCGGGCAAGGCCGCCATCGCCACCTTGCTGACTGTACCGACCGTGACCGCTGCGGCGACCAGACCCGTGCCGCCCAAAAACTGACGTCGCGCAACCATATTGAGTTTCCTTAGCGTCTGCGTGCCCCAGATAACCGCCGTCAGTGTCCGCCTGCCCCAGGTTCGCCTGCCCCGGGTCCGCCAAATGACAGCGCGGGCCCGGTGACTGGACTGAGCCGCGGCTTACCCACCAGAGACATGTCCAGGTCAGCCTGTGCGGTCCAGAAGTCGCGTAAGGCATCGATGGCCGCGTTGACACTGGCGATCTGCGCACGCGCATCGGCCAGCAGTTCGAATACGCCAATCAGCATGGCGTTATAGCGCAGCAGATTTTCCTCGGCGATTCGTGCCCTGATCGGCACGATTTCATCGCGGTGATGGCGGGCGATATCCCAGGCCGAGCGATAAGCGCCGTAGGCCTCGCGAACCTCTGAGCGTGCATTGATGGCGGTCTCAGCCGTCTGATGCAGAGCCTGCTGGTAGATATGCTCTGCACGAGCGACGCGCGCATCCCCCCAGTCAAATAGCGGCAGTTCGAGCGTAATTTCCCAGCCCCGCTGAGTGGCGGCCTCATTCGATCTGTTGCGAGCCAGGCCCAATTCAAGCACGTTGATGAAACGTGTCGTGCGCGTGAGCCCCAGATTACGAGCCGTCGCCTCAACGGCCAGGCGCGCTGCTGCAATATCAAGTCGCTGCTCAATGGCGATGCGTTCAATATCAGGCAGATCACGTGCCTGGTCGGGAAGATCAGGTAGACGCTCGGGCAGACGAAAGCGCGTCTGCTCACCCCATAGACCCAACAGGCGAGTGAGTCGTTCGCGCGCGGCCCGCTGCCGCTGATCAGCTCGCACCCGGTTGAGGGCTGCATCCGCATAAAACGCCTGCTCGCGCGCCTGCTGCAGCTTATTAAAGTTGCCGACCTGGGCCATACGTCGCGCCAATTCAGCCGACGCCTCCGCTGCCTGCATGACCTGCTGACTGTATCGGACCGCCTCGCCCGCGGCCACAGCGTCGATCCAGGCCTTGCGCGTTTCGGACGCGAGAGACAGCACGCGAGCGGCAAGGGCCATCTGCGCCTGTTCGAGACGGCGAGCCTGCACGTCCTTGACCAGCGGCATGAGCAGCAGCCGTGCCAGATTCACGTGAAAGCCGCGTTCGAGTTCAACTTCATCACCGCGACTCATCCGACCGAAGCTGAACCCCGGATTGGGTAGACGACCCGCCTGAAGAACTTCGGCCTGCGTCAGGCCCAGCTCAGCATAGGCAGCCTGCAAACCCCGGTTATTGATCAGGGCCAGCTGCACGGCTTCATCCATGCCGAGCGGCTGAGCCAGCAATTCAGTCACGCGCTGCTCGATACGGATCTGCTCGTCAGGCTCTCGCGCCCAGACCAATCGAGTGGACGGACTCAGGTGACCCGTTGTGGCGTTACGTACGGCGTCCATACTGCTTTGCGGCTTCACGCCCGCGCAACCGGCCAGAAGTATCGTCGCTGATACCAGCGCGAATGTGGCTATGAACGACTTGCGTATGCAGTTTCGAACAAGGTGTGTCGGTTGAGGCATCGCGTGACCTGCTCAGCGTCCTTTATGCCTGCCGTCGCCTGTCGCTGGGCTTGTTGCTGGGGCTATTGCCTCGGGCTGTTGTGCTTCGCGGGCATACGCTTTCCAGCCACCAATCCGATTAACGGTTTCGTTGGCGTCCTTCCAGGGCATTGGCTTATCCTGGCCCAGACGCTGATACCGGGACAGTGGCGACCGATACTCGACCGCCGGTACCGAGGCCCGGGCGTCCAGCGGATCAGGCCGGGGAACACGGTCGGCCAGGCCCTGCGCCCTGGCAAGCGATGCGCTGATCACGAGTGCAGCGGCAACAAGCGCCCGATGGACTTGAACGCCCTTCAAATCGGTCCACATATGCGTTCCTTTAATGATCCGATCGTACGCACCCGGTTACACACGGCTACAATTTCCTGGCTCACAACGGGGTCAAGCAGCCGTACCGACACCACGCCAGAAGGCTCGCAACCGCCTCAGACAGAGATTAGACCGGATCTGAATTACAGCCATGCTCGACACCGCATTTAAACCGTTGAGACGGGAAGACCCGGCGCTGCTCAAGGGGCAAGCCCGCTTCATCAGCGACATCGAGGCACCCGAGGCGGTGCATGCGGTCTTCGTGCGCTCGACGCTCGCGCATGCGCGCATCCGTCGCGTGAACTCGCAGGCAGCCCTGTCCGCGCCAGGGGTGGTTGCGGTGCTGACCGCAGCCACGCTTACCGATGACGAAACACCCGTGCACATGCCCGCACCTAACCCGCTGCTGCCCGTGTCGCAGGTGCCGCGCGTGGAGCCACTGGCACGCGACGAAGTGGTCTATGTGGGACAGCCTGTCGCCCTGGTGCTCGCAACAAGCCTGGCCCAGGCCAGACAGGCCGCACAGCAGCTTGAAGTCCAGCTTGACCCGCTGCCCGCCGTCCTCGACTTCGAAGACGGTGACGCGGTCACTGAAGTCAAGCATTGTCACGGCTCTGCCGAGCGCGACGCGCCGTCTGATGCCACCCGACGCGCTCAGGTCGATGTCGCACTGGAGATTCCGCGTGTACTGGCGCTATCCATGGAGCCACGCGGGCTGGTGGCGCGCTGGCAGAGCGCAGAAAACACCGACAAGCCCAGCCTGCTCGTGCACCTGGGAACGCAGTCGCCCTCGCGCGCTCAAGCCGACATCGCCGCCGCGCTCGGCTGGGAACTTACCCAGGTCAGGGTCATCACCGGTCAGGTGGGCGGTGCCTTCGGCGCAAAGTCATCGGTCAGCCCCGAGGATCTGGCCATTGTGCTGGCCGCCCGGCGTCTGCAGACCAGCGTGCGCTGGATTGCCACACGTTCTGAGGATTTCGCGGCGGGCATGCACGGACGCGGCGCGCGCCTGCGCGGCCGGCTGTCAGTCAGCACCGATGGCCTCATGCGGTCGCTGCACGCTGAACTGCGTTTCACCGTGGGCGCCTGGCTGCCCTTCTCAGCCGTCGTGCCGCTGCGCAACGCAGCGCGCATCCTGCCGGGCCCGTATCGCGTCGCAAGCGTGGATGTGAGTGGGCGATCCACCCTCGCTCACACAGCCCCCGTGACGATTTATCGCGGCGCTGGCCGCCCTGAGGCGGCACTATTGATGGAGGTCCTGGTCGACAAGGCAGCCCGGGCGCTGAACATGGATCCGATCGATTTGCGGCGTCGTAACGCGATCAAAGCCTCTGAAATGCCCTACAACACGCCGACCGGCGAGGTATTCGACAGCGGCGACTACCTGCGTGTTTTGAATCTTGCCTGCGAACGCTTCGCCTATGACGAACAGCGACGCCTGCAGGCCCAGCGGCGCGCCCGCGGCGAGTGGGTCGGTGTGGGCGTGGCCCTGTATGTCGAGCCCTGCGGAACTGGCTGGGAATCAGCCCGGGTCGACTGGCATGCCGACGGCACCGTCACGGTGGCCACGGGCTCACCTGCGCAGGGACAGGGCCATGCCACTACCTTTGCCCACATCGCCGCCCAGGCACTGGGCATTACAGCCGACCTCGTCACAGTCGACTACGGTGACACCGCCCGATGCCCGACCGGCATCGGGGCGCTGGCCAGCCGCAGCACAGCCATCGGCGGCAGTGCCATCGTGCAGGCCTGCCGAAGTCTGATCGCCCGGCGTGCGGCGGGCGAGGCCTTGCCACTTAGCGTCGAAGAGCGCTTTACCGCCCGCGAAGCCTGGAGTTACGGCTGCGTCATGGCTCGTTTGTCGATCGACCCGGACACTGGCCAACCCACCATCGAGCAAGTCAGCTGGGTCGATGACGCGGGTCAGATCATTGAACCCGCCCTGACCCATGGACAGCTGGTGGGCGGTCTGGTCCAGGGACTGGGTCAGGCGATGCTCGAGCGCCTCATTTACGACGCGAATGGTCAGCTGCTCACCGGATCGCTGATGGACTATGCAGTACCTCGCGCCGACCAGGTGCCGACCATCCACATTGATAGCCTGCACACTCCGAGTCCGCACAACCCCTTGGGCGCCAAAGGCGTGGGTGAGGCGGGCTGCATTGGCGTGCCGGCTGCCTTGATGAACGCGGCACGTGATGCGCTTGCCCCTCTGGGTGAACATGAACTCCAGTTTCCCCTGACCAGCGAGCAGCTCTGGCGGGCCATGCACTGCTGAACACTCCACAGCCGCCGATAGGAATCCTGATGGACTACAAGAAATCTGAAGCAAAAGACCATGCCCGCGAGCACCTGGTGGGTATCTGGGCCGCCAACCTCACTCCCTTTGATGAAGCGATGCGGGTGGATGAGCGTGCCCTGCGTGAAAATCTCAGGCACTGGATCGTCGATCTCAAACTCGGTGGACTTTTTATTGCGGGTAAGCAGGCTGAGTTCTTCTCGATGTCGATTGCCGAACGCAAGCGACTGATCGAACTGTCGGTGCAAGCCGCACACGAGGCCGGTAACCGCGGTGGTATCGGTCGCTGCGGCATCATCACCTCCTGCTCGGACACCAACCTGGATGTCGTGCTTGATCTGGCCCGTTACTCGAGCGACGTAGGCGCCGACTATGTCATCGTGCACAGCCCCGTCCTGCATTTCGGCGCCGACACCGACGAAACAATTTATGAGTACTACCGCTACCTGTCCGAACAGCTCGACATCGGCATCGCCATGTGGAATCACCCTGACTGCGGCTACACCATGAGCCCCGAGCTGTGCGCCCGTATTGCCGAACTGCCCAACATTGTGGCCATCAAGTACAGCACTGACCGCGCCCGCTACACGCGCCTGACCGAACTGGTGGGCGACAAGATTCAAGTCAGCAACCCCGATGAGCATGACTGGCTGGACAACATCATTCAGCTGGGCTGGAGGCTTTATCTGTGCTCAACGCCCCCTTTCCTGCTGCAGACTCGGGTCGATCAGCGCATGAACGAGTACACCCGTCTTGCCTTCGAAGGAAAACATGAGCAGGCGCGCGCCGTGCGCGACAGTCTTGAACCAGTTCGCCAGGCCATGCGCTCAAGCCGGCCCAAGGGTAAGCCGCAGGCCCACAGCAAAGCCTGGCAGGACCTGCTGGGCCAGCACGGCGGCAAGGTGCGACGGCCCCTGCTCAACCTCACCGAAGCCGAGCTGGCGGCCATTCGCCAGGCGTTCGAGTCCTGCGGGCTTCGTTGCGCCTGACATCAACGCATACCGAGCGCGGGCATGATTGACATCACGCTGGACGTCAACGGCAGTCGCTGCACCGCCTCTGTCGAGGCCGATACGCTGCTGATTGAGCTGCTGCGCGACACGCTGGGGCTGCGCGGCACTCATCAGGGCTGCGACACGGCACAGTGCGGCGCTTGCACGGTGTTAATGAACGGCAAGGCCATCAAATCCTGCAATGTTCTAGCCGCCCAGATGCAGGGTCATTCAGTCTGTACGGTCGAGAGCCTGGCGCGGGCGGCCGACGCACTGCACCCTATGCAACAGGCGTTCAGTCAACACCACGCGCTGCAGTGCGGCTATTGCACGCCCGGCTTCCTCATGCGCGCCGTCGCGCTGGCTCACGAGCCTGAGGCCCGACAGAATCCCATCGACCCTCAATGGGTGCGGCACGCCCTGGGCGGTAACCTGTGTCGCTGCACCGGCTACGAAGGTATCGTGCGCGCGGTCTGCGAAGGTTTGCGGGCCATGCGTCAAGCGACATCATGAGCAGTCTGGCCTTCGAACGCCCGACCACGCTGGAGCAGGCGCTGGCTGCCCACGCGCAGTCAACGAACAAGACTGAAGGCGACGGACCGCGATGGCTGGCCGGTGGCCAGTCGTTGATTGCCGCCATGAAACTGGGCCTGGCCTCGCCCTGCCTGCTGATTGACCTGCAGCAGATACCGGGTCTTCGAGACATCCAGCTCGATGATCATGATGGTCATTCGCCCACGCTCCACATTGGCGCGATGGCAACCCATGCCAGCGTCGCCGCCAGCGGCACGGTCCGTCAATTTGCCCCCGGCCTTGCCACACTGGCGGCGGGCATTGCGGATGCCCAGGTGCGGCAGATGGGCACCCTGGGCGGATCACTGGCACATCACGATCCGGCTGCCTGCTGGCCAGCCGGCGTACTGGCCGCAGGCGCCATCATCGTGACCAACACACGCGAGATCTGCGCCGACGCCTTCTTTCAAGGGGTATACGGCACCGCCCTCGCTCGGGATGAACTGATCACCGGGGTTCGGTTTGCCGCCCTCAAGGGTCTGCATTACCTCAAGTTTGAGCAGCCCGCATCTCGCTTCGCGTTAACCGGCGTAGCCGTCGCACTCACCCTGGACCCCACGCAACCGGTTCGCGTAGCCGTAACCGGACTGGGCCTGGGTGTGGTGCGCTGGCCTTCGGTCGAGCGTCTGTTGGGCCAGAATTTTTCGCTGCCCGCCACACCCAGCGACGATATCGACCTGGGACGACTGGAAGCTTTGACCGACCTGCACGCCTCGGCTGATTATCGCCGGCACCTGGCCTGGGTGCTGACCCGGCGCTGCGTCGTGGCTCTCGGAGGCGAAGTGCGCCCTCAGCAGCCGCCCGCGGCTTCGGACAAACGCCCAGACAAGCCTGCCGCAGACTCCGCAGACGCTGCCATACCGAACGGCTTTGGTGGCGTTCAGACCCTGATCGGCGAACCGGCTCGGGTCTGGCAGACACTGCTTGCGCCGCAACATCTGCAAAGCAGTATCCCAGGCTGCGAGTCCCTGGCGCAGACCCGTCCGGATGCGTACGAGGCGGTCGTCAAGGTGGGGCTGGGGCCGGTTGCGGTCCGTTTCAAGAGCGAGGTGCTGTTACAGGATCTTCAGCCACCCAAATCCATGACCCTGATTTTCAGAGGGCATGCGGGCGCTTTGGGCGCCAGCCAGGGGTCAGCGCGCGTGCGTCTTGAGCCCATCAACGCCGCCCATACCCAACTGCACTGGTGGGTGCAGGTACAACTGAGCGGCCGCCTGGCCCAGTTAGGCAATCGGCTGGTGGAGGCCGCCGCGCGCAAGCTATCCGTCGAATTCTTTGAGCGCATCGGAAATGCCCTGCAGGCAGACCACGGGCAAGGCTTGCACGTGTCGCAGCAATCCGCGTCTGTCCCGCCACCATCATTGATCAAGCCCCAGAACGCAGCGTGGTGGCGCCGATGGCTTCAATCTTTGTTTTCACGCTTTGGAAAGTGAGCGCAACCATGTCCTCATCTGATCCTGTCCGCTTTGACCACTACAGCCAGCCCCTCAACTTCCAACAATGGCTCGATGCCCATAGCGCAAAACTCAAGCCGCCCGTGGGCAACCAGCAAATCTGGCGCGACGCCGATCTGATCTGTACCGTCGTGGGCGGGCCGAACGAGCGCACTGATTTTCATGACGATCCGTACGAAGAATATTTTCACCAGTTCAAAGGCCAGGCCTCACTGCTGATTGCTGACCGCGGTAAGTTCGAGCGCGTGCATCTGCGCGAGGGCGACGTCTTTTTGTTACCCGCCCATGTGCGCCACTCGCCCCAACGCCCTGAGGCCGGCAGCCTGTGCACGGTCATTGAGCGCAGCCGACCTGCGGGTGTGATCGACGCCTTTGAGTGGTACTGCGCATCCTGTGGCGGCTTGGTGGTTCGCAAGGAAGTGCAGCTGATGAGCATCGTCGAAGACCTGCCCAAGGCTTATGCCCAGTTTTACGACGCGCCCGATTCCGCCCGCACCTGCCCGCACTGCGGCCAAGTTCATCCAGGCCGCGATTGGCGCAGCTGGCATGCGCTCTGCGCTCAGCGGTTTGCACAGATCGCAGCCGCATGAGCACCCGGCAAGATCCGCTCAGGCTAGCGCTGGTGGGGTTTGGTGCCATCGGTCAGGCTCTGGCCGCACAGCTGCGGGGTATTCACCGTATCTGTCTGTCGCAGATCATCGTACCGACCCATTCGCTGGCTGCCACTCAAGCCACCTGTGCGGCACTCGCACCGCAGGCCACCGTGCTCGACGCGCTTGATCCAAACCGCAGACCCGATCTGGTGGCCGAATGCGCCGGACACGCGGCCGTCGAGCAGCACATGCTGCCCGCACTTCGATCCGGCATACCCTGCGTGATCGCTTCGATTGGCGCCCTTCATGATGCGGCCCTGCTGGCACGACTTGAGACAGCAGCCCTTGACGGTTGCACGCAGGTCAAACTGATCTGCGGCGCCATCGCCGGCATCGATGCGCTGGCTGCGGCCCGCCTGGGGGGTCTGGACGACGTGCACTACATCGGACGCAAGCCTCCGATGAGCTGGCTGGGCACACCCGCTGAGCAGATTTGTGATTTGGCCGCGCTTCAACAAGCGCAGGTGATCTTTCGCGGTAGCGCCCGGCAGGCAGCGCAGCAATATCCAAAAAATGCCAATGTGGCTGCGACGGTTTCTCTGGCCGGATTGGGGCTCGATCGCACCCAGGTCGAACTGATCGCCGACCCTAGCGTCACCCGCAATGTGCATCAGATCGTCGCCCGGGGCACATTCGGTCAGTTGGAATTGAAGATCGAGAATCTGCCGCTCAAGGCCAATCCCAAGACATCAGCGCAGACCGTATACAGCCTGGCACATACCATTCTGAACATGGTGGATCCAGTCATCTTCTGAAATTTCCACCATCGTTCAAACAGCACACCACGTACCCGATCTCAGCGGCATACACACCGAGTCGACACACAGGAACGTCATGAAGAAAACATTTCCACCCTCGACCGATCAGCAGGTGACGCTGGCCAATTGGCGAACCCCGCCCTTCAATCGTTGGGCCTTCAATCATGTCTGTGAACTGGTGCCCTCGGCAATCATCAGCGCTCATGCATACGCGCCCAAGCTACCGATACAGGCGGCCAATCTGAGCGACTTCGCGGTTCGCTG
>JBIKMC010000354.1:0-3496 GCA_044359405.1 Burkholderiaceae bacterium | reverse complement strand
AAAGACGTGAGAGTCGCTGGTGTCGTCTCGGCTGGTGAGCCCTTCATGGCGCCCGCTGCGTGAGGGCATCGCCCATGGCGCCGCACCGCATGCTCGCAAGATTGGTGCCGAACGGTCTCAGCACGGACCTATGACAAACATACCGGTTGCCATCATCGGCGGCTATCTGGGCGCCGGAAAAACCACCCTGGTCAATGGCCTGCTGCGCCGCGCTCAGGGGCAACGCATCGCTGTGCTGGTGAACGATTTCGGCGACATCGACATCGATGCCGACCTGATCGAAGCAAGCGAAGATGACCTGATCAGTCTGGCTGGGGGCTGCGTGTGCTGCAGTTTCGGCAGCGACCTGATGCGCGCGCTCGAGCGCATGCGCTCACTTGCAGCTCCGCCCGACTGCATTCTCATCGAAACGAGCGGTGTGGGTCTTCCCGGTGCGATCGCCGCCAGCGCACGCCTGCTGGCCGGGCTGCAGATCAGGCGTGTCGTCGTGATGGTCGACGCCCGGGCGATCCGCGTTCAGGTCACCGATCGCTACGTGGGCGACACCGTAATCGAGCAGCTGCGTCAGGCACAAAGCCTCATGGTCAGCAAAAGCGAAGACCTGGCTGCAACCGAGTTCGAGGCGCTCGCGCAATGGCTGCGCCAGATGGCTCCCGGCGCACCGCTGCAACGCGTCACACAAGGCGATCTATCCCTTGAGGCCCTGCTGGCCGAGCAGCCCATGTCTGAACAGCCGTCGATTCGGACGGCAGCCATGCGGGCCACTTCACTCAAACGCCGGCCCCGTGCGGGCGCCAAAGCGCAATTCGACAGCGTGGCGCTGGCGTGCGCGCAGCGGGTTGACCTGGAGCGGCTTTGCCGGATGCTGACTGACACCACCCTTGGCGTATTGCGACTGAAAGCCCTTCTGCGCGGCTTGGACAACACATGGCACAGCGTGCAGATGGCGGGAGGGCACTGGGAGCTTAAAGCCTGCTCGGCACCACGCCATCGGTCCGGCCTGGTGGCTATTGGCGCGACACAGTGTCTTAATCAAGAGGCGATCCGTCGAATTCTGTCCGAGTGTTGCCTCGGCGCGCCGGATGTCGGCGCATAATCGAAAACAGAGCACTTCAGACAGCCTCAGACGCCCCCAGACGCCGACCTTGCGCCCAGCCGCCATGAACCCTGATCCCCTCGCGCCCAAGCCAATGCCGCTGCCCTCGACCCACTCGGGGGCGGGCGAGCAGGACGCGACTGCCCCGGCCAAGCCGAGCGACACGACTCAGGCGACTGCCCCCGCCCAAGCGACTGACCCCGCCCAAGCGACTGACCCCGCCCAGGCGACCGAAACGCACCGCGCGAGTCAGGCTGCAGGCACAAAAATCGCCAATGACGCCCTGAGCTTCACACGTCGTCGTCCTGCGGCCTATCGCCGTCTGTGGGCGGGCCGTCTGGTCTTTTGGCTGGGTGCGGCTGGTGTGGGCCTTCTCGCAGTCATCTTCGCCAAGATGGCCGACTGGTTCGGCACGCAGTTTCACTATCTGTACGAGGCTTTTCCCTGGATTGTGTTTCTGCTGACGCCGCTGGGCGGTATGGGCCTGCTGTGGATCACCCGACGCTACTTTGTCGGCGCAGAGGGCAGCGGCATCCCACAAACGCTGGCCCACCTGTCCAATCCGACCGCCGACCGCCCTCACCCGCTGCTCTCGCTGCGCATCATCGTGGGCAAGATGCTTCTTGGGGCGTCGGCGGTAGGCGCGGGTTTCTCGGTAGGCCGTGAGGGGCCCACGGTTCAGGTGGGCGCCTCGCTCATGCACGAGCTGCACCGGCTGCTGCCCAAGTCACTGCACATCAGCCGCGAGCATCTGGTGGTGGTGGGTGGCGCGGCCGGCATCGCTGCGGCCTTCAACACACCGCTGGCGGGCATTATGTTCGCCATTGAGGAAATGACCCGCAGCGTCGAAACACGGCTAAGCGGGCTCATCATCACCGCCATTGTGTTCGCCGGTGTGGTGTCGCAGGCCTTCATGGGGGGCGGGCATTACTTCGGCCATATTCTGATTGCATCCGATATCAGCGACCTGTTTCTGTGGGTGATGGTGGCGTCGCTGGCCTGCGGCGTTGCCGGTGGTCTCTTCGCGCGCATGCTTATCGGCACAGCCTTAGGCTGGAAGGGGCGTATTGCTGACTTTCGCCGCACACACCCTTACCTGTTTGCGGGCGTCTGTGGGCTTCTGATCGCGGTGCTGGGCACACTGACCGGCGGCGCCGTCTTCGGCACCGGCTACGAGCCTACCCGGGCGCTGCTCGAGGGCGATGCTGAGCTGCCGTGGTACTTTTTTGTGTTCAAACTGGCGGCAACGTTTTTGTCTTACCTCAGTGGTCTGCCCGGCGGCATCTTTGCCCCCTCGCTCAGTATCGGTGCTGGCCTGGGCCACGCGCTGGCACAGATCACCGCCGAGCCGGGCAACGCCGGCATCCTGCTCGTGCTGGCGATGGCCGGCTTTCTGGCCGCAGCCACGCAGGCGCCGCTGACTTCGTTCATCATCGTGATGGAGATGGTGGATGGCTACTCGCAGATCATCGCGCTCATGAGCGTGGCGCTTTTCGCCAGCTGGATATCGCGACTTATCAGCCCGCCTCTCTACAGCACGCTGGCTCGACGCTACGCGCCGCCGCCCAGCGCCGTCGGTTCGCCCTCTTCGTCTGCTCCGCCGGCCTCAGAAACGACCACCAAGCCCTGACCAGCGTGTGTCACAGCGTGCGCCTGCGCGCCCACACTGAGTACACAAAGCTGCCATCATCGGCTCGACAGGGCCTCGAAGGTGGCTCGTGCAATCACCACCTCTTCGTCGGCGGCCATCACGTGCACCGCGACACGACTATCGGCAGCATGCAAGGTCTGACGGCCACTGCGATTGGCCTCTTCATCGATAGACAGACCCAGCAGCGCCAGGCGCTGCGCGATACCGGCACGCACGACATCACTGTTTTCGCCTATGCCAGCGGTGAAGATCAGGGCGTCGAGACCGCCCAAAGCGACCGCAGTTGCAGCGATTTCTTGAGCAGCTCTCTCGCAGAAAACTTCGAGGGCAAAGCGAGCCCTGGGGTCGTCGCTGGCGGCGAGTGCACGCACGTCATTGCTGATACCCGATAGTCCCAGCAGACCCGACTCGTGATAGAGCATGTGCGTCAAGGCGTCCAGATCCATGCCCAAAGTGCTCAGGGCGTAGAGGGCAACGCCAATGTCAATGCTGCCCGGGCGTGAGCCCATGACCAAACCGTCGAGCGCGGTCATACCCATGGAGGTTCGCACCGAGCGTCGTTCGAGTAGTCCGCACACGCTGGCCCCATTGCCCAGATGCGCCACTACGACCCGCCCGTCAGCCCGCTCGCCCAGCACACCCGGCAGACGTTCAGCGATGGATTGATAAGACAAACCGTGAAAGCCGTAACGCCGAACGCCCTGCTGCCGAACACTCGCTGGCAGAGCAAAATTTGTATGCACGGGAGA
>JBIKMC010000090.1:0-12120 GCA_044359405.1 Burkholderiaceae bacterium | reverse complement strand
TCACGGGCGTGCGAGCGGCGCGCAAATACTGGCATTGTCGCGGCGCATCCAGGCCTCGGTCCATGAGCGTTTCGGCCTCATGCTTGAACCTGAACCCGTGATCGTCGAGCACTGATACCACCCCTGGTTCGGCCCAGGCTTACGCCGAGCGCTGCCGAGAATCAGTCGCGCCGGAATACCCAGGTGGACTGATCGGATGGCTCTGCGCAGAAGCGATATCCATCCCCATCGAAGGCCTTGAGCGCCTCGGGGTCATCCAGGCGGTGATCGATGGCGTAACGGGTCATCAGGCCACGCGCACGCTTGGCCATGAAGCTGATGACCTTGTAGCCATCGGGGCGCCGCTCCTGGAACACAGGCTGCACCACCGGCACCGATAGCGCCCGGGGCGACACCGCCTTGAAGTACTCCTCAGAGGCCAGATTGACCAGCACCGGGTATGTGTGTGCGGCGATCGCCTCACTGAGTTTTCGCGCCAGGGTGTCACCCCAGAAAGCATAAAGATCCCGGCCCCTCGCGTTGACAAACCGCGTGCCCATCTCAAGCCGATAAGCCTGCATGAGGTCAAGCGGCTTGAGCAAGCCGTAAAGACCCGACAGAACCCTGACATGACTCTGGGCCCACAGCAGACTCTTTTCATCCAAGGTGTTGGCCTGCAGCCCCTCATACACGTCGCCGGCAAAAGCGAGCAGCGCCTGCCTGGCATTCGCGCTCGTGAAAGGCCGGCTCCAGTCGGAAAAGCGCTGCGTATTGAGTTCGGCCAGGGCCGGGCTCACCGACATCAGACGGGCCAACGCAGTCGCATCGAGCGCGCGTAAGTCGGCCACGAGTTCGGCCGACTCATCAAGAAATTCTGGCTGGGTGTGACGCCGAATCGTGACCGGGGACTCGAAGTCCAGCGTCTTGGCAGGTGACAGCACAATGATCATGCCCCGGATGATGACATGATCGACCTGCCCCCAGTCTCCGATCCCCCGACGCTTAAACGGGATGAAGCGCTTCATGCAGGCAGCGACGGATCTCCTGCACGGGGTGGTGAACCAGATCATGCGGTATCTCGAGTCGGCAGCGGGTGCGGCACTGCGGCGACATCGCGGCTCGAAGTTCACCAAGAAACGCTGGCGGTGCTATCAGCGCCAGCTGGCGCACGAGATGATCGGTCACGGCCTGATCCAGTCGATCAGCAAGCCGGCGCGCAAACTGCGCATCGGCCTTATCGTGGGCACTTAACGGCGGCTCCAGCCCATGCCCGCTCCCCCTGGCCTGGGTCAAGGTTCTGCCCCGCGCATCTCGATCAAGATCACGCTGGCTGCGCCGGGCCGCAGGATTGACCCAATCCTCGAGCTCAGTCAACTCCCCGCCCAGCCTCGCGGTGGCAAAACAGCGGGCGCTGCCGCCATCAGCCACCAATACCCACCACTCATCCGACATTGCCCACTCCTGATCTGCCGACACGATCCATCAGCATTCACGCAAACGCCCGCATCCGCCTTGATCGGCAACATCAGTCCGCCACCGTCTCTCCCTCGGGTCTGTCATCTGTCAGTGAACGACGGAAAAGAGTAGGCTGCACGCTCCCACTGAAGCGATATCTCCACCGATCGTGCCCCAACATCCCTTGGACAATTCCCCGACCCGCCGCGTCAGAACCGTGGCGCTCATCGCGCTGTTCGTCTGTCTGGGACTGATCGCCGCGTTCACGGCCATCGTGCGCTTTATCGACCTTCAGCCGTACGCGCGCGAGGCGCAGCGCTATGTCAGGGACCAGTTCGGGCGCGAGTTGAGGCTCGAGGGACCGCTGCGAGTGTCGGTCTGGCCAGTGCTGGCAATTGCGGTGCCGCACGCCAGCGTATCCGAACCCGGCTCCACGCGTGTGGCGGCCAGTCTGGATAGAGCCACGCTAAGTCTGTCTTTTTTGCCCCTGCTGACCGGTCGTATCGTGGTCGACGAACTGCAGATCACGGGCCTGCGCGCACGTGTGAAACGTCATGCCGACGGCAGTATGAACGTGGACAACCTGTTCAGTCGTCCTGATGCCGATCGCACCGGCGTCAGTGCCGACGATCTGGTCAAAGCTGCTCCTCCGGTTGTCATCGGACAGATCAGCGTGAGCGACGCCCGACTGGAGTTCATTGACGAGCCTAGCGACTCCCGTTGGGTAATCGACGATCTCTCGCTCGAGGTGGAACGCCTGGGTAGCCGGGTGGTCAGCCCCCTGACGCTTCAAGGTCGACTGGGGGGATCGTCACCGCTTCAAGGAACTCTGCGCGTACAAGGCTCGCTTGATGTCGATCTGGACCGACGCCGCATCGGAATGCGTGGCCTGGAAGCAAGTCTGCGCGGATTGCGCGCAGCACGTGCCTTCGATCTGAACGCCCGCGCTCGATACGCCGCCGTCCATGCGCGTGGCAGCCGCCCGGCGGTTCGCTTCGAGGCGATGGCCCTGGCGTTCAAAGGTTCAGCCGCCGACCTTCAGGTTGACCTCGCCCACCTTCGTACCGCCAGCCTTATTATCGACCCCAGCAATAACCGGTTCGAAACCTCGGGCCTGGAAGCCAGCATCCGCGCACGCGAGTCCGGCGGGTCGCTCGATTTTTCGCTGACCATTCCCGAGTTTGTGATCAGCGAACTCGAGGCTCGTGGCAAGGCGCTTGAGAGCAGCCTCAAGCGCACCGGCGCCTCGCCCCTGGACGTTCGACTCACCGTTGAAGGGTGGAGCGGTCACGTGCGCGAATTAAACGCCGCCAAAACCACCCTGAGCGCCGAGCTCGCCTCGGCCACCAGCAGCATGGCGATTCGAGCCAGTTCTGCCGCCGCGGCGGACCTGAGTGCGGGTCGCCTGCGTCTGAGCCAGCTGTCTGGCCAGATTGAGGTCGAAGACCCGCGTCTGGCGCAACGAATCCGCCTTCCCTTGGCTGGCGAGGTGCGGCTCGACGGGGACAACGACAGCGTTGCCGCGGCGCTTCAGACGCGCCTGCTCTCCAGTCAGCTCTCCTTGGGCCTAACGATTGACCCGCAGAGTGATCCGCCGCTTCAGCTCACGGCGCATGCCGATCGTCTTGATCTGGACGCACTCAGAGAGTCCCTGCTGGCAAAGGCAGTCGTTACACCCACCGATGGAAAACCAGCTGACACAGCCTCTGCACCCCGCCAGGGCGTGGCCCTCGATAGGCTAATGGCCTACGAATGGGATGCAAAGCTCTCGGCCGATGCCCTGCGGCTGGCGCGGCTTCAGGCCGATTCGGTCAGTGCAACCCTCAGCGTTCGCAAAGACCGGATTTCGGTCGACACGCTGCAGGCTCGCCTCTACGGCGGTCAGCTCGAAGGACATGGCCGCTTCGATCCCGATCGAGAACGTGTCGCCGTGCGGCTACGCGGCAGCGATATCGCAATCGGTTCACTACTGCGCAGCGCCGGTGACGTATCGCTGCTGGACGGACGAGCTGACTTCAATGCGGATATCGATACGGTGGCCGAATGGTCTGCGGATGCTTTGCGCTCGGCCCTGGACGGACGTGTGCGCCTACGGGTGAGAGACGGCGCACTGTCTGGGGTTGATCTTGCGGCCCTGCTGAAACTATCCCTGCCCCGCCCCCTGACCATCCCCCGAAAAGGAACCGAGATCACCCAGGCCGACCTTAGCCAGACCGGATTCACGAAGCTGTCGGCTAACTTTCACATCCGGGGCGGACGCGCCGAGAGCAACGATTTATCCATTGCAGCACTTGGGCTTGCGGCAAGCGGACAAGGGGTCATTGATCTGAATGACGGCGGCCTCGCCTGGCGAGGGCAGTTGCAGGCAGCCGTCGACGTGCCCGGTACCAAGGACAGCCTGAGCAACACGCTGCGCAGACTGCAGCTTCCGTTTGAGTTGAGTGGAAGCCTGAAAGAGCCGCGCTGGACGGTCGGGTTGCCACGACGAAAGCCCGAACCATGACGGACCGTTGGGTCAACCGTCCTTGCGCCGGATGTAATCGCCTTCGATGACTGTTGTTGAATTCCGTCCAGTTGCAGAGCCTGTGGCCGACCCGGCATCTGACCGAGAGGCCGACCCGGACGCCACGCGATCATCAGGTGGCGACATTGGCGCCTGCTGAGCCGCTCGAACAGCCTCGTTAAACTGACGACGCAACTTTCGGGTTCGCCACCAGAACCAGGCCCCGGCCACCACGGCAATGCCAGCGAAGGCAGCCAGCAGAAACACAGATAGAAAAAGGCCGGCCACCAGCGCCACCGTACCCATCACGGCCACGACCAGGGTTCCCAGCACACCCAGGGGGCGGCCAGGTCGACCCTTGACCTGAATTCTGATCCGGCGTGGACCTTGCGACTGCACATGAACTCCCGCGCGAGATTGACGATAAAAAAAGGCGGCCGCAAGGCCGCCTTCGCAGACCCCTGAGGGGTCGATTACTTCAAATGCGATGCGACCAGTTTGGTCATTTCGAACATATTGACCTTGGCCTTACCGAACACGCCACGCAGTTTCTCATCAGCGTTGATTTCGCGCTTATTGGCCTTGTCTTGCAGCCCGTTTTTCTTGATGTAGTCCCAAAGACGCTTGACCACCTCGGTACGCGGCAGGGGCTTGTCGCCCACGACCGCGGCCAGAGCAGCACTGGGGGCGAGCGCCTTCATGAAGGCGGCGTTGGGGGTGCGCTTGGCGGCAGGCTTCTTGGCCGCGGGCTTCTTAGCCGCGGGCTTCTTGGCTGCGGGCTTTTTGGCGGGAGCCGCTTTTGCAGCGGGCTTCTTCGCTGCGACTTTCTTGGCGGCAGGCTTTTTGGCGGCGGGTTTCTTGGCTGCGGGCTTCTTGGCTGCAGGTTTCTTGGCAGGCTTTTTGGCAGTAGCCATACGAATTTCTCCTGGGTGGATCCTGAGTTGATCTCTACATAAATCGCTTGTGCGACCCGCATACCCGAGGGCACGCGCGCTCACGGATCGAAAGCATGCCGCATATTCGCGTCAACGCCAACAGGAACTTGCATTGCAGGGGATTTGTCTCGCTGCCGAGACGCCGTCGCACCCCATCATCATGGGGTTTGCACCGATGCCCAAGCGTCGACATACTGCGCACGCAGCACCCCTTCGCAGTGCGCTCACCTAGGAGAGACCCTTGAGTTCGCCCTTTATCAATGTGCAGCTTGACGCGGGAATCGCCACGCTCACCATGAATCGACCCGAGAGCCGCAATGCGCTCTCCGACCCGGCACAATGGCAGGAGTTCGTCGACTGCTGCGCGGCGATCAGCGCCGACCCAGGGATTCGTGCCGTCATCCTCACGGGTGCGGGCCCAGCCTTCTGCGCGGGTGGCAACGTCAAGCATATGCGCGACCGTCAGGGCATCGCGGCGGGATCCCCCTACGACATCCGCAACACGTATCGCACTGGCATCCAGAAAATTCCGCTCGCGCTTTACCAGCTCGAGGTGCCTACCATCGCAGCCGTCAACGGCCCCGCCATTGGCGCAGGACTCGACCTTGCCTGCATGTGCGACTTCCGAATCGCCTCGACGCAGGCGCGGTTCGCCGAGAGCTTTGTCAAGCTGGGTATCGTCCCTGGCGACGGCGGAGCCTGGCTGCTGCAACGCGCGATCGGTCAGCAGAAAGCCTACGAAATGGCGCTTACGGGTGACACCATTGATGCCTCTGAGGCACTGGCCTGCGGTCTGGTCCTGAAGGTGGCAGAGCCTGAAAACCTGATGGCCGAAGCGCGAGCGCTGGCGAGCCGTATCGCGGCAAACCCTGCGCATGCACTGCGACTGACCAAGCGCCTGCTTCGGGAGGCACAGCACAGCCGGCTGGACAGTCTGCTTGAACTGTCAGCCACCATGCAGGCGTTGTCTCACCACACCGCAGACCATCAGGAGGCCGTGAATGCATTTCTGGAAAAACGCCCGCCCCAGTTTCAGGGCCGTTAAGCCAGACGCCTGATCAACGCCGGCCGGGCCTGGCGGATCAGGCCGCCTCGCCTTCACGCAGGGCGCGCTTGCGCTCGTGCTCTTTCAGAAAGCGTTTACGCAAACGAATCGATTGCGGCGTGATCTCGACCAGCTCGTCTTCGGCAATGAACTCAACGGCTCGCTCCAGCGTGAGTTCAATCGGCGGGGTAAGCTGAATGTTCTCATCCTTGCCAGACGCCCGAACATTGGTCAGTTTTTTTTCCTTGATCGGATTGACCACCAGATCGTTATCGCGGGAATTAATGCCGATGACCATGCCCTCGTAAACAGGGTCATTGGGCTTTACAAACATACGGCCGCGTTCCTGCAGTTTCCAAAGCGCATAAGTCACGACGGCTCCGTCATCCTGAGAGACCAGAACGCCGTTACGCCGCGCCTCAAGCTCGCCTGCCCAGGGACCATAGGTATCGAACACATGGCTGGCGATGCCGGTTCCGCGCGTGAGATTGAGGAATTCATTGTGAAAGCCGATGAGACCACGGGCAGGCACCCGATACTCGAGGCGAACCCGCCCCTGTCCGTCGGGGTCCATACCCACGAGCTCAGCACGTCGGCGGCCAAGCTGCTCCATGACCGCGCCCTGATGAACATCCTCAACATCAACGGTCAAGGCCTCATACGGCTCAAGCCGCTCACCATCGACGATCTGTATGCGCGGCTTGGGTCGAGAGACGGCCAGCTCATAGCCCTCACGCCGCATGTTCTCGAGAAGGATCGTCAAATGAAGCTCACCGCGCCCGGACACAATGAAAGTATCAGAGTCAGAGGTGAACTCGACACGCAGGGCCACGTTACTCTTGAGCTCGCGCTCGAGTCGTTCGCGTAACTGCCGACTGGTGACAAATCGACCTTCGCGACCGGCCAGGGGCGAGGTATTGACCAGAAACTCCATGGTCATGGTGGGCTCGTCAACCATGAGCATGGGGAGCGCCTGTGGCACGTCCGGATCGGTCAGGGTGGCACCAATGCCGAGACCTTCAATCCCATTGATGGCCACGATATCGCCTGCCAAGGCCTCCTCAACCACTACCCGCTCGAGACCCTTGAAACGCAGCACCTGATTGACCTTCGCCTGGACAGGTGCCCCGCCCGCTTCACCGTTGATCAACAAAACGGTCTGCCCGGCGCGAATACGTCCCCGATTGATACGACCAATTCCAATCCGGCCAACATAGCTGGAGTAATCAAGGGCTGAGATCTGCATCTGCAGCGGACCGTCGACATCATCGGCACGGGCGGGCACATGGCGCAGAATGGCCCGAAAGAGCGGCGCCATGCCAACCGTTGTGTCGTCGTCGCGGGATGGGGGCTGCTCGTCGACACGGTCCAGCGCGTAGCCGTTGACAGCTGAGGCGTATACCACGGGAAAATCCAGCTGCTCTTCGCTGGCTCCGAGGCGATCAAACAAGTCAAAGGTTTGATTCACGACCCAGTCGGGTCGCGCACCGGGGCGATCAATCTTGTTGACCACAACGATGGGGCGCAAACCCAGGGCCAGCGCCTTGCGCGTGACGAAGCGCGTCTGCGGCATGGGCCCCTCAACCGCATCAACCAGCAGCAGTACGCCATCAACCATCGATAGCGCTCGCTCGACCTCGCCCCCGAAGTCGGCATGGCCAGGGGTGTCGACGATGTTGATACGGGTTCCGTCATAGTCAACGGCGCAATTCTTGGCGAGGATGGTGATGCCGCGCTCGCGCTCGAGATCGTTACTGTCCATGACCCGCTCGGCGACCTGTTGATTCGCCCGGAAGGTTCCGGACTGGCGAAGCAGCTGGTCGACCAGGGTGGTCTTGCCATGGTCGACGTGCGCGATGATGGCGATGTTACGAATGGGGCTCATGCTCATGACAAATATCCAGTTTGAAAACGCGATGCGGCATGGGCTGCATCGGCTCGTGAGTGATCAGGGTTAAACGTGGGTAGCGACCCCGGCGGGTGAGGCGGGCAACGAGGTTTGTGCAATCAGGCGTACCGGCGTCAGGAGGCCATCGTCCAGATGGGCCAGGCCGAGCAGGCCGCCGGGTCCGCGCACGGCAACGCGCCGCGCTTCGAGATCAGTGCCGGTCGCCCTCCAGCGAATACGCTGTCCGTGCATGAACCGACCCGCGGTTTCCGCGTCAAGCTCAAGCTGCTCGAGGCTGCTGAGCAGAGCGTCAATCGGTAAAAGCGTCGTGCGGCGCTGCTCGGGCGTGAGACTTTGCAGCTCGTCCAGACCGACCGCCTGGGCAATACGCAGTTCACCGACCGCCACCCGCCGCAGCGATGAAAGCCAGGCGCCGCAGCCAGCGATTGCACCAATATCTTGGGCAAGTGTTCGGATATAGGTTCCCTTGCTGCACAGAACACGAAGACGCAAACGGGAACCTTCGAGACCAAGCATCTCAATGGCCTTAATCTCAACCTCGCGCGGCTCGCGATCAATGACCTGACCGGCACGCGCGTATTCGTAAAGTGGACGCCCTGCATGCTTGAGCGCTGAGTGCATCGGCGGCAGTTGCCGAATACGCCCCACAAAGCCGCGCAAAACGACGGCCATAGCGTCGGCATCAGGAATAAGCCCTGGCTGCCGGCTGATTTCGCCCTCGGCATCGGCTGTGGTGCTGGTCTCACCCAGGGTGAGCTCTGCCTCGTAGGTTTTGTCGGCGTCAAGCAGGTCAGCTGCAAACTTGGTTGCCTCGCCGAACATCAGTGGCAATAAACCGCCCGCCATGGGATCAAGCGTGCCACCATGCCCCGCCTTGGCCGCTGCGAAGAGCCGTCGCGCAGCCTGCATTGCGTGGTTGGAGCTAAGACCCGAGGTCTTGTCCAGCAACAAGATGCCATCGATACGCTCGCGGGCTATACGCACACGCTGCGCGGGTGAAAGCGATGCGGACGTATGCGGGGTTGGGGGTGCATGCGGCGCACACGCATGCGACGCAGGTGAATGCTGTGCGGACGAAACCTGCGGTGAACCTGCCCGGTGATTCACTCCTGAGCCCGCCGCCGGTTCGCCTCATCAATCAGGCGATCCATCTGCATGCCCTGCGCCACCGATCGGTCGATGGCGAAGCGCAACTCGGGGGTGGTGTGAATACGTACCCGCCGACCAATCTGCGAACGCAGGAACCCTGCGCAACGACGCAGCCCATCAAGGGTGGCTGTGACGGTGGACTGATCGTCAGGAAAGACGGTGAGGTACACGGTGGCGTGGGCATAGTCCGGGGTGAGCTCGACCCCAGTGAGGGTGACCATGCCCAAGAGCGGGTCCTTAAGCTCAGTCTGAATGAGCACCGCGAGTTCGTGATGAATCTGCTCGGCAACTCGCGTGGACCGGTTGGCACCTGTGGGTCTTTTACTGGCCATCAGAGGGTTCGCGCCACTTCCTTGACTTCAAAGACCTCGAGCTGGTCGCCTTCCTTGATGTCATCGTAGCCGCGCAGCGACAAGCCGCACTCGAAGCCTTCTTTGACTTCGCGTACATCGTCCTTGAAGCGCTTGAGCGAATCAAGCTCGCCTGTCCAGATGACGGTGTTGTCGCGCAGCAGGCGGACGCGCGATCCACGTCGAACGAGCCCCTCGAGCACCATACAACCAGCAATCGTACCCACCTTCGACACCCGGAAGATCTGACGGATATCCACCAGTCCGACGATCTCTTCCTTTTCTTCCGGCGACAGCAGGCCAGCCATGGCAGCCTTCACCTCGTCGACCGCCTCGTAAATGATGTTGTAGTAGCGGATGTCGACGCCATTGCCCTCCGCCAACCGCTTGGCCTGCTGATCGGCCCGAACATTGAAGCCGATGATGACAGCTTTGGATGCCATCGCCAGATTCACATCCGACTCGGTGATACCGCCCACTGCCTGATGCACAACCTGAACGCGGACTTCTTCGGTGCTGAGCTTCTGCATGGCGTGCGCCAGGGCTTCCTGAGAACCCTGCACGTCGGCTTTGATGATGAGCGGCAGCGTCTTCACCTCGCCCTCGGCCATCTGCTCAAGCATGTTCTCAAGCTTCGCGGCCTGACGCTTGGCTAGCTTGACGTCACGGAATTTGCCCTGACGGAACAGCGCAATCTCACGTGCCTTGCGCTCGTCACCCAGCACGATGACCTCTTCGCCCGCGGCAGGCACCTCAGCCAGGCCCTGGATTTCGACGGGAATCGACGGTCCAGCCTCAGCCACTGGACGGCCGCGCTCATCGAGCATGGCCCTGACTCGGCCAAAGGCTGATCCAGCCAGAAGCACATCGCCACGCTGCAGCGTGCCTGATTGCACCAGCACGGTAGCTACCGGACCGCGGCCTTTATCAAGGCGGGCTTCAATGACCAGACCCTTGGCAGCGCCTTCATGAACCGCCTTGAGCTCGAGCACATCGGCCTGCAGCAGGACATTCTCAAGCAACTCATCGATGCCCAAGCCCGTCTTGGCCGACACCGGCACGATCGGCACATCGCCGCCATAGTCTTCAGCAACCACCTCATGGGCGGCCAACTCCTGCTTGACGCGATCAGGGTTAGCGTCTGCCTTATCCATCTTGTTGAGTGCAACCACGATAGGCACAGCCGCCGCCTTGGCATGGCGAATGGCTTCTATCGTTTGTGGCATCACGCCGTCGTCCGCGGCGACAACGAGAATGACGATGTCCGTCGCCTTGGCGCCGCGCGCACGCATGGCCGTGAAGGCCTCATGGCCAGGGGTATCTAGGAAAGTGACCACGCCACGGGGCGTCTCGACGTGGTACGCACCAATGTGCTGGGTGATACCACCCGCCTCACCGGCAGCAACTTTGGCACGGCGGATGTAGTCCAGCAGGGAGGTCTTGCCATGGTCGACGTGTCCCATGACGGTGACCACCGGCGGACGCGGCTTGCTTTCCCCCTGCTCGGGGCTTTGTTCAAGAAAGGCCTCAGGATCATCGAGCTTGGCCGCCAGGGCCACATGGCCCATCTCTTCGACCACGATCATGGCGGTGTCCTGATCGAGCACCTGATTGATCGTGACCATCTGACCGAGCTTCATCAAGGTCTTGATGACTTCGGCCGCCTTGACTGACATCTTGTGAGCCAGGTCGGCCACCGTGACTGTCTCTGGCACGTGAATCTCGCGCGACACGTGCTCAGCCGGCGCGGGTGCTGCAACCTGGGCCTCGGCGTTGCGGTCGCGACTGCGCCCGCCGCCGCCACGCGGGCCGCGCCAACCAGCTGCGCCACCGCTTGAATCGCCGCGCGTCTTGATCGCACGCCGCTTTGCCGCCTCTTCAGACCAGGTCGACGACAGCTTCTCGGACTTGACATGCTTCTTGGCGCCATCACCAGGCGCCGCCGGTGCGGGCGCTGCGGGACGACCCGTCGCAGCAGCAGGCTTGTGCAGCGTGCCGGACACGCCAGGCTTGCCCGCCACGGTCGCAGCCGAAGCCGCCCCAACGGGAGCCGCCGCCGCGGGTGCCGCCGCCGCAGGGGGCGGGACCTCGGGCGCGGCCTTGGCCACGGGTTTACGGGATGCCGACATCAACCGGTTGATCTCGGCAACCTCAGCCTCGGCCCGGCGCCGTGCTTCACTACGCGCCCGGGCCTCATCCTCAGCCCGACGGCGCGCGTCGGCGGCCTGCGCGGCCTCAAGCGCTGCTTTGGCTTCAGCTGCGACGCGGGCCTGTTCGGCTGCGAGGGCCGCCGCATCGACCTGAGCCTCAGCTGGTGCGGTTTGCGCGACCGTCGAGCTTTGCGCGGCCTGCTCCGCCTCTGCCGCCGCCCGGCTGGCGGCCAGTCGCTCCTGCTCACGCAGAGCTTCCGCCTCACGTCTGGCCGCCTCTGCGGCCGCTTCTTCGGCGCGGATGCGTTCGAGTTCAAGCCGCTCCTGCTTCTCGCGCAGTTCAGCCGCTTGCCGCTCAAGCAGCTCTTGCTGGCGGCGATCTTCGTCCTCGCGCAGGCGCATCTGCGCCTCATCGATAGCCGGCGCCGCCGTAGCCTGAGCAGCCGCCACTGGCGTAGCCTCGGCCTCGCCTGCCTCACGCTTGACGAAAACCCGCTTTTTGCGCACCTCAACCTGGATAGTGCGAGCCTTGCCCGTGGCATCGGCCTGCTTGATCTCGGAGGTTTGCTTGCGGGTGAGTGTGATTTTTTTCTTGGGTGCTTCGGTGCCTGCGCCGTGCGCGCGCCGCAAGGCGTCGAGCAAGCG
>JBIKMC010000353.1:0-3510 GCA_044359405.1 Burkholderiaceae bacterium | reverse complement strand
CAGGCGCAGTCCGAACAGGTAAAACGCACCTTCACGCTCAATGCCACGACTGATCGACTGCAGCCGATCGCCCCAGCGCGCCTGCACCCACGGTCCGAAGAGATACCGCGACAATGCAAAAGCAAGCGTGGCCCCCAGGCTGGAGGCAAACGACACGAGCAAAACCGCCAGCGGATAGCTGAACAAAGCTCCGGCCATCAGCGTCAGTACCGTGGCTCCGGGTAGCGAGGCTGCGGCGATGAACACGTAGACTGCGAAAAACCCGAGCGCGAAGAGCGCCGGATGGGTATCGCGCCAGCCCGACGCTGACGCAAAACCCTGACGAGCACCATCCAAGGACAGGGTCTGGTCTAAATCCAGAGCGAAAAAGACTGCCACCAGCAGGGCCAGAGCGAGAATAAGACCGATGCGCTTCATGCACACATGGTGACACAGGCCGCCACAGACGCGCGGGATCACCTGCTGACGGGCGCCTTATAATCAAGCGATGTTCACCGGTATCGTTCAAGGCCAGGCTCAGGTCAAGTCCATCTCCGACCACAGCGGGTTGCGCAGTTTCCAGCTGCAATTTGCCCAGGGCTTCACCCATGACTTAAGCGTGGGCGCCAGCGTTGCGGTCGATGGTGTCTGTCTGACGGCAACACGGGTGCTGCCTGAAGATGTCGCTTTCTTCGACGTCATGCTGCAGTCGCTCAATACCACCACGCTGGGTGCGCTCAAGCTGGGCAACTGGGTCAACGTGGAGCGCGCCGCACGGGAGGGCGCAGAAATTGGTGGCCATCCGCTATCAGGCCATGTTGATTTCAAGGCAGGTATCAGCGAGATTCGCAGCCCGCTCAATAACCGGGTGTTGCGTTTCGCGGTTGCCGCACCCTGGATGCGATACATCTTCGCTCGGGGCTACATCGCCATCAATGGCGCCAGTCTCACAGTATCAGAGGCGTCGCGGCAGTCAGACGGCAGCGGTTGGTTCGAGGTGTGGTTGATCCCCGAAACCCTGCGTGTCACCACCTTCAGCCGTTGCGAGGTGGGCCACCCCGTCAACATCGAAATCGAACGTCAGACTCAGGTTTTTGTGGACACCGTTCGGGGTGCCATCGACGAACGGCTGGGTCCGCTGCTTCCGGCAATTGAAACGCTGCTGGCTCAACAGGGTCTGAGTCTTGCCGATCTGACCCGCCCCCACCTGACCCAGGCCGATCAGCCGACCAACACGCCACGCGAAGCTTAGCAATGCGTGCGATGCCGCACGCAGCTTAACAATACATGCGATGCCGCACGCAGCTTAACAATGCGTGCGATGCCGCACGCAAAGGGTGCGCATGACTTCGTCACCCTCAACCGCCCACCAGCGTTTCGAAAGAATTTCGACCTCATCAAAGCCTGTGTAGCCATGCTGGCGCACCAGTCGACCAAGGGCTGGAAGATCAATGACGCCATCGCCCATCATGCCCCGGTCGAGTAACAAGTCGGTGGTGGGTACCAGCCAGTCGCAGATGTGATACGCAAGCAGACGCTGCGCACCCGCCCTGGCCAGCGCAGCCGCCAGGTGCGGATCCCACCAGACGTGGTAGGCATCGACCGCCACACCCAGATCAGCCAGCCCGCCATCAGCGCGGGCAACAGACCCCCGCGGGTCGAGCGCGTCGCACAGGTCAAGCGCCTGATCAAGCGTATTGACGCAACAGCGGTCAGCACAGTACATGGGGTGCAATGGTTCAATGGCAAGCGGCACACCGGCCGCGCGCGCATGCTCGAGCACTGCGGCGATACCGTCTTGCACCATGTGACGAGCCCCCGGCAGATCACGCGAGCCAGAGGGGATACCGCCCACGACCAGTACCAGGCAGCGAGCACCCAGAGTGGCCGCATCGTCGATGGCACGCCGGTTGTCATCGATAGCGGCTCGCCGGCCCGCTTCATCGCCAGCCGGAAACATGCCGCCCCGACAGAGACCGGTGACCGTCAGGTCATGGGCTCGAATCATGGCGGCCGCCTGCGAGACACCCATGGCGTCGACCTTGTCGCGCCAGGGCGAAATGCCGGTGACACCGTGACGTGCGCAGGCTTCGATCATCTGCGCAAGCGTCCACTGCTCGCGCACCGTGGCTGTATTGAGTGATAGCGGCGCGCGAGCGCTGATCGAGACTTGAGCACTCATCAGGACTGCCCCTGCGCAGCCGCATCGATGCCATGAACGGCCAGCAGACTGGCCATACGTTGCGTAGCCAACGCCGCATCATCGAGCAGCCCGGCCGCATCGGCCAGGCGGAAAATCTCAGCCAGGTGCAGAATGTGACGCGCAGACTGTTGACCACCCACCATCACGAAATGATCCTGGTGTCCGTTGAGCCAGGCCATGAACACAACACCCGTCTTGTAAAAGCGGGTGGGGGCGCAGAAGATGTGCCGCGACAGCGGCACGGTGGGCTCAAGCAGCGCATGAAACTTTTGCACATCGCCCGCACCCAGCGCGTCAAGCGCGCAGGCCGCTGCCGGTGCGATCGAATCGAAGATGCCCAGGAGCGCATCCGAGTAGCCCTGATCATCACCGGCAATCAGCTCGGCGAAATTGAAATCGTCGCCGGTGTACATGCGGATGCCGGGTGCCAGCCGGCGGCGCATGGCAATTTCCTTGTCCTTGTCGAGCAAGGAAATCTTCACGCCGTCAATGCGGGATGCGTTGCGATTGAGCACATCGACCGCGACATTCATCGCGGCATCAGCGTCGGCGTGGCCCCAGTAGCCGGCCAGGGCGGGGTCAAACATGTCACCCAACCAGTGGATGATGACCGGCTCTCGCACCTGGCCCAACAGACGGTCGTAGACACCTGCGTAGTCATCAGGGCTGCGAGCACAGGCGGCCAGGGCTCGGCTGGCCATCAGAATCAGCCGTCCGCCCAACCCCTCGATGGCTTCGATCTGCATCTCGTAGGCGGCGATCACATCGGCAACAGTCAGCTGGGGGGACGGCGCCAGATGGTCGGTACCTGCACCACTGGCCACCCGGGGAAGTCCACCATGCGGATTGCCTCCAAAGGCACGTGCCGCCGATAACGAGCGCCGGATGAGTTCGAGTGAATTGGTCCAGTCAAGGCCCATGCCGCGCTGGGCCGTGTCCATCGCTTCAGCCACGCCAAAGCCCATTCGCCACAAATGCTCGCGGTAGGCGATGGTTTTGTCCCAATCGATGGCGGGAGCCAGCCACGGGTCGACGGTGGATCGCGCATCGGCCACCACGTGGGCGGCCGCAAACGCAACCCGGTTCCAGGACTTGACAAGGGGTCTGAGCGGCGCACGCTGACTTAATGCGTGACGCACAAGACCACCGTCGGCTTTGGGCAGCAACAAACTGGGCATAGGGTATCTCCGCGGGGCGCGAATGGAATGTCAGCTGGGCAGTGCTTCCAGGTCAACCCAGCGACGCTCTTTCCAGGAGCGCAAGCCGGCTTCAACCAGCTGTACGCCTTTGGCCCCCTCGCGCAGGTTCCAACGGAAGTCACCGCCCTC
>JBIKMC010000089.1:0-12181 GCA_044359405.1 Burkholderiaceae bacterium | reverse complement strand
CTTCCATACGCAAGCGCACCGAGTCGAGAATGCGTGAATGGGTGATCACGTAAAAGCGGCGCTCACGAATCGCTTCAAAGGTCATGTGTGCCACCTGCGCAGCGCTGATGCGGCCCGAATCCACCGCTTTGGCGAGCGAAGCCTGTGCGGCCTGCATGGATTCGGTCGGTGATGCCGGCGACGAGAGATCAGCCGGGCGATTTCGGGCAGAGGCATTGATACCGGTGGGAACGAAAGCGGGGCACAGCAGCGTAACCCCGATATTGGCACCGGCATGTCGCAGGTCATGAAAAAGCGTCTCGGACAGGCTCACGACGGCGTGCTTACTGAGGTTGTACACGCCCATCATCTGCGCTGACAGCAACCCAGCCACCGAGGCGGTGTTGACGATATGCGCGGGCTGTGCCGCTGCAATCATGCGCGGCACGAAGGCACGTATGCCATGAATCACGCCCCAGGTGTTCACCCCAAGCACCCACTCCCAGTCCTGCTGCGTGTGTTCCCACAGATAACCGCCCATGGCAACCCCGGCATTATTGAAGAGAAGATGCACGGGGCCCTGCTCAGCGTAGCAACGCTCTGCCAGACGCATCATGGCCGGGCCATCCCGCACATCAAGCCGCTGACACTCGACCTGAACTCCCAGCGCTCGCATCTCGTCGGCGAAGGCGTAGAGCGCCTCGGACTCGATGTCGACCAGTACCAATCGCATACCCAGCCCTGCGGCAGTGCGGGCGAACTCGCGGCCAAACCCGCTCGCTGCACCGGTGATGACGGCCAGCTTGTTGTGAAAGTCGTGCATGAGTTCGCCGGGAAGTGGTCTGGGACGGGCCGTCGTCGGGGTCAGATCAGCTTCACCAATTGCTTGCCGATATTGCCGCCTCGCAGCAGGGCTGTGAATGCCGACGGAGCAGCCTCAATCCCCTGAGCCACGGTCTCGTGATAGCGGAGCCGGTTTGCGGCGACAGCCTCAACGAGCTCAGCCTGCGCGACCGGCCACAGCTTGGGAAACTCGGTCACGATGAATCCCTGCATGCGCAGCCGGTTGACCAGAATTGAGCGGATGTTGTTGACCGGGATGGGCTCGCCGTTATAACCGGCGATCAGACCACAGACGGCGATTCGTCCGAACGCGTTCATGCGCTTGAGTGCCGCATCAAGTATCGGACCGCCGACGTTTTCAAAATAACCGTCAATGCCCTGTGGACAGGCCGCCTTGAGGGCGGCGTCCAGGCCTCCGGCTTTGTAATCGATGCAGGCATCAAAGCCGAAGCCTTCGGTGACGAGGCGGCACTTTTCGGCGCCACCGGCAATCCCGACCACGCGACAACCCATCTGCTTGGCCAGTTGACCCACCACGGAGCCCACCGCGCCGCTGGCCGCTGACACGGCCACCGTCTGGCCCTCTTTGGGCTCAATGAGGTGTTTGAGGCCAATCCAGGCCGTGATACCCGGCATCCCGGCAACGCCCAGGTAAGCCGACAGCGCGATGCGACTGGCGTCCACGCGGCCCATGCCCGAGCCGTCAGACACGCCCCACTCCTGCCAGCCCATGCGTCCGACCACGGCATCGCCCTGCGCGAAGCGCGGATTGCGACTGCGCGCAACCACGCCCACTGTGCCGCCCTGCATCACCGCGCCCAGCGCCTGAGGTTCGGCATACGACTTGATGTCGTCCATACGCCCGCGCATGTAGGGGTCAACCGACAGAAAATGATTGCGCACCAGCACCTCGCCATCAGCCAGATCGGGCACCGGCTTTTCGACGAGTTCAAAACACGCTTCCAGCGCATGCGAAGCGGCGGGGCGTCGAGAGAGAATCCAGGCACGGTTGAGGTCAGTCATGTTGCTTCCTGAAGTTTGTAGCTGAACGTGCCCGATGCGCGGGCGATGAGCTCATTCTGAGCCGAGCGAATCTCAGCCTCGCAAAAAGCCATGCTGCGCGTGCGATGCACTACCGAGGCTCTCGAGCTGAGCTGACCCGAGCCCGGTCGCATAAAGCTGGTCTTCATTTCGATGGTGGCGATCGAGCGGGTGTCACTGCCGCCTGCGCGGACCATTCCGCGCACGGCCATGGCCATACTGACATCGAGCAGACTCATGACTGCTCCGCCATGCGCCACTTCGAACGAGTTCATGTGGCGCCGATCGAGCTCGAGCGTGGCTACGGCCAAGCCATCTCCCAATTCGGTCAGCTGGATCCCGAGGCCTTCTATAAAAGGAATCTCACTGGGAAAGCCCGAGGAACGTACGCTGGACATAGGTGTGTGATGATGTTTGAGGGGAGAAAAGCCGCCACGCGGCGACTATCAAACCGCGGTGACGCCACCGTCGACGGCGAGAATCTGCCCGGTGATATGCCGACCCGCATCAGAGCACAGCAGCAGCGCGGGGCCCTTCAGGTCTTCCTCGCCGCCCAGTCGATGCAAAGGCGTTGCGGCGGTAATGGTGTCACCAAACTGCGCCAGCGCGCCGCGGGTCATCTTTGACGGAAAGAAACCGGGCGCCAGCGCATTGACGTTGATGCCAAACTCGCCCCACTCACCGGCCAGTGCCCGGGTGAAATTCACCAGGCCGCCCTTGGTGGTGTTGTAAGCGATCATCTCGTTGGTGTTGGGCGGATTACCCCGCAGGCCCGCGATCGAGGCCACGATCAGGATGCGTCCCGAGCGACGCGGAATCATCGAGCGCGAGCCAATCTCCTGGGTGAGCACAAACACGCCGGTGAGGTTGATATTGACCAGTTTGAGCCACGCATCAAGAGGATGGGACTCAGCAGGCGCACCCCACGTGGCGCCCGCGTTGTTGACCAGGATGTCGCAGTGACCCAGTCGATCGAGTGCGCGACCGGCGAACTCACGAACAGACCCAATATCGGACATGTCGCAGGTGAGCGAGCTTGCGCGAATGCCCAAGCCGGCGAGATGCTCAACCGCCTCGTCCAACTCAGGCTGTTTACGTGCGGCCACCAGAACCTCTGCGCCCATTTCGCCGAGGGCCTCGGCGATCTGCAAACCCAGACCGCGTGATCCACCCGTGATGATGGCTTTACGACCGCTCAGGTCGAACAATTGTTTCAGTGGCATGGTCAATTCTCGCGATCAGCGGACAATCTCAAACAGACCGGCGGCGCCCATGCCGCCCCCCACGCACATGGTGACGACAGCCCAGCGCGCGCCGCGTCGACGTCCCTCAATCAGCGCATGACCCGTCAGTCGCTGGCCACTGACACCGTAGGGATGTCCGATTGCGATAGCGCCGCCGTCGACATTAAGTCGCTCATTGGGGATGCCCAGGCGGTCACGGCAGTAAATAACCTGAACCGCGAAAGCCTCGTTGAGCTCCCACAGGTCAATATCGTCGACCTTGAGCCCTGCGCGCTTCAATAATTTGGGCACCGCGAATACCGGCCCGATACCCATCTCATCGGGCTCACATCCGGCCACCGCAAAGCCGCGGAACACACCCAAAGGTTTGAGGCCGCGTTGCGCCGCCAGGGCCGCATCCATGACCACACAGGCGCCGGCACCGTCAGAGAACTGGCTGGCGTTACCGGCCGAGATGACTCCGCCGGGCATGGCCGAGCGGATCTTGGCCACGCCTTCAAGCGTGGTGTCGGCGCGTCGCCCCTCATCCTCCGACAGGGTGACCTCACGGGTGAGCATCTGACCACTGGCTTTATCAGCTACCGCCATGCGGACCGTGATCGGAACGATTTCCTCATTGAAGCGGCCCGCGGTCGCAGCCTCACAGGCACGCAGCTGACTCTGCACCCCGTACTCGTCCTGCCGCTCTCGAGTGATCTGATAACGCTTGGCCACCTGTTCAGCGGTCTGCAGCATATTCCAGTAGATCTCGGGTTTGCTGCGTGCCAGATGCTTGTCCTGAATCATGTGCAGGTTCATCTCGTTCTGGACGCAGGAGATCGATTCAACGCCGCCCGCCACATACACATCGCCTTCGCCAGCCATGATGCGTTGAGCAGCCAATGCGATCGTCTGCAGACCCGACGAGCAGAAGCGGTTGACCGTAAGGCCCGACACCGTCACCGGGCAACCCGCAGCCAGCGCAATCTGGCGCGCGATGTTGGCACCGGTCGCCCCCTCGGGATTGGCGCAGCCCATCAGCACATCTTCAACCTCACCCGCATCGATACCCGCCCGCTCAATCGCCGCTTTGACGACATGCCCGCCCATCGTGGCGCCGTGCGTCATATTGAGCGCGCCGCGCCAGCTTTTTGCCAGCCCCGTACGCGCCGTCGAAACAATGACCGCTTCACGCATGACAGTCTCCTTCAGGAATTGAAGCCGCGGCCGGCCTTGACCAGTTCAACCAGACGTGGCGCCGGTTGCCAGAAGGCGGGATCGCCGTGAGGATTGGCCGCGAACGCCCGCATGCGATTGGCGACGTTGTAAAGCCCGTACTGATCGGCATACAGCATTGGACCACCCCGAAATACGGGAAAGCCATAGCCGGTGAGGTAAATCATGTCGATATCGGAGGACCGCAGGGCGATACCTTCTTCAAGAATGCGCGCACCCTCGTTCACCAGCGAAAACACCAGCCGGTGAACAATTTCTTCCTCACTCAGTTTGCGCGGTGTCAGTCCAAGCTCTTTGCGCAGATCGATTACCAATTGGTCGACCAGCGGATCAGTCACCGGATCGCGACGACCTTTTTCGTACCGGTAAAACCCGCTGCCCGTCTTTTGCCCAAAGCGACCCAGTTCACAGATGCGGTCAGCAAGACGCGGGTAAACCATGTCGGGACGCTCTGCGTAGCGCCGCTTGCGAATGTACCAACCGACATCGTTACCAGCCAGATCGCTCATGCGAAATGGGCCCATCGCAAAGCCGAATTTTTCAATGGCACGATCAATCTGCTGAACGCTGGCGCCCTCCTCGATCATGAAGCCGGCCTGCCGCACGTATTGCTCGATCATGCGGTTACCAATGAAGCCGTCGCACACGCCCGACACCACGCCGGTCTTGCGGATTCGCTTCGATAACTGCAGCGTGGTCTGCAATACATCCTTGCCGGTCTTGGCTCCGCGCACGATTTCGAGCAGCTTCATGACATTGGCCGGGCTGAAGAAATGCGTGCCAATGACGTCCTGGGGGCGGCGCGTGAACTCCGCGATGCGGTTGACGTCCAGCGTAGAGGTATTGGTCGCCAGAATGGCCCCAGCCTTCATGACCTGATCAAGCTGATGAAACACCTGTTCTTTGACAGCCATATCTTCAAACACAGCTTCAATGACGATGTCGGCATCGGCAATCTGGTCGTACGATAGCGTGGGTTTAATCAGCGACATCCGCTTTTCGACCTGCTCAGCCGTCATGCGGCCCTTGCGAGCCGAGTTTTCATAGTTTGAACGGATGTTGGCCATCCCGCGCTCGAGCGCGTCTTGCCTCACTTCGAGCAGTGCGACGGAAATCCCTGCATTGGCGAAGTTCATGGCGATGCCGCCGCCCATGGTGCCAGCGCCGATAACTGCTGCCGAGCCAATGTTGCGAACGGGCGTGTCATCGGGCACATCGGGAATTTTGCTGGCGGCGCGCTCGCCAAAAAACGCGTGGCGCAGAGCGCGCGATTCGGGTGTCTGCAGCAGCTCAAGAAAATATGTGCGCTCGAGCCTCATGGCCTCATCGAACGGCTTGTTGACCGCGGCAGCCACCGCCTCGACGCAGCGGGCCGGCGCCGGATAGTCGCGAGCAACCGCGGCCACCGTGTTGCGCGCAAACTGCAGGAACGCAGCGGCGTCTTCGTGCTCAAGCTTGCGATCGCGTACCTTGGGCAGTCCACGCCCTTCAGCGACTACCCCGCGCGCAAACCCAATCGCGCCCTCCAGCAGATCGCCTTCAATCATGGCGTCAAACAAAGCGGTATGCGCGAGTTGTTCAGACGCGACCGTGGAGCCCGATACGATCATGTTGAGCGCGGTCTCCAGACCAACCAGCCTCGGCAGGCGTTGCGTTCCTCCAGCGCCGGGCAGAAGGCCCAGCTTGACCTCGGGAAGCGCGATCTGTGCGCCTGACTTTGCGACCCGAAAGTGGCACCCCATCGCCAGTTCAAGGCCGCCGCCCATCGCCACGGAATGAACTGCCGCAATGACGGGCTTGCGACACATTTCGATCTCGCGGATCACAGAGAGCAGGATGGGCTCGGCAAGCGCTTTGGGCGTGTTGAACTCGCGAATGTCGGCACCGCCCGAAAAAGCCTTGCCCGCACCGGTGATCACGATGGCCTGAATGGCCGGATCATCCTGCGCGCGCAGCACTGACTCGACGATACCCATTCGCAGAGCATGGCCCAGCCCGTTGACGGGCGGATTGTTCAGCGTGATGACAGCCACGTCACCGTGTGTTGCGTACTGCGCCTCGCTCATAAGGCTACCCCTAACATTGACGTATTGCGCCACCGATCAGACGGTTGGCAGACGGTAATCGCGGAACTGCTCGCGCAGTCGCGTCTTGAGAATTTTGCCGGTAGCACCCAAGGGAATTGAATCGACAAACTGCACATCGTCGGGCAGCCACCACTTGGCGATCTTGCCTTCATAAAACGACAGCATTTCGTCGCGAGTGAGCGCAGCGCCCGGACGTCGAACAATGATGAGCAGGGGCCGCTCGTCCCATTTGGGGTGCGGCACTCCGATGACCGCGGCATTGGCGACCGACGGATGCGCCATGGCAAGATTCTCAAGATCGATTGAACTGATCCACTCGCCACCCGACTTGATCACGTCCTTGCTGCGATCGGTGATCTGCATGTAGCCCTGCTCGTCGATCGTGGCTACGTCTCCGGTTGGAAACCAGCCCTGGCCATGGGCGTCATAGCGCAGCGGATCGCCGCCATCGCCCTTGAAGTATTCCCGGATGATCCAGGGGCCTCGGACCAGCAGATTGCCAAAGGTTTTTCCGTCCCAGGGCAGCTCGCGGTTTTCGTCATCGACGATCTTCATGTCAACGCCGAAGATCACGTGCCCCTGCTTCTCCAGAATGCGCTGCTGCTGATCGGGTGAAAGCGCAAGGTGACGATTCTGCAGCTTGGCCAGCGTGCCCAGCGGCGACATCTCGGTCATACCCCAGGCATGGATGACTTCAATTCCGAAATCATCGTTGAAGCTGCGGATCATGGCAGGCGGACAGGCCGAGCCGCCGATGACGGTACGCTTGAACGTCGAAAAACGAAGCCCGTGCTCGCGAACATGCGCGAGCAGCCCCAGCCAGACGGTGGGCACACCCGCCGAGTACGTGACCCCCTCGGCTTCAAAAAGCTCATACAGCGATTTGCCATCCAGCTGCGGGCCGGGAAACACCAGCTTGGCGCCCACCAGAGGTGCAACATACGGGATGCCCCAGGCGTTGACATGAAACATGGGCACGACCGGCAAAATGACGTCGCGCGCCGACGCGCCCATGGCATCGGGAAGCGCGGCCCCATACGCGTGAAGCACGGTTGAACGGTGCGAATAAAGCGCGCCCTTGGGATTGCCTGTGGTCCCTGACGTGTAGCAAAGGCCAACCGCCCGTGACTCTTCAAACTGAGGCCATGGGTAGTCGACCGAACCACTGGCCAGGAAGCGCTCGTAGTTGACCAGAGTGGTCAGCGTGGCCGAGCTCGGCTGACGCGATTCGTCGACCATCGCGATCCAGCTTCGCACGCCTGGGCAGCGCGCTGCGATCGCTTCAATGATGGGCAGGAAGCCAACATCAAAAGCCAGATGGATGTCGCCGGCGTGATTGACAATCCAGGCGATCTGGTCGGGGTGCAGGCGCGGATTAATGGTGTGCACCACGGCCCCCATTCCGCCGACGCCGAAGTAAAGCTCAAGGTGTCGATAGCCATTCCAGGCCAACGTCGCGACGCGATCGCCAGCCACGACCCCTGCTTTTTCGAACGCACTGGCAAGTTGGCGCGAGCGCTGCTCGATCTGTGCATAGGTGGTGCGATGAAGATCACCTTCGGTCCGGCGGGAGACGACTTCGACGTCGCCATGATGCCGGGCCGCGTGCTGCAGAATGGACGACGTGAGCAACGGCATGTCCATCATGAGGCCCTGCATGATCTCCTCCTTGTTGCGATGAGTTTCCAGCAGGATACCAGCGTCGGTCTCGGGGCCTGAAAGCAGCCCCTATGATGGCCTGCGTACAATTCCAGGCTTCGTTCAAGAGTGGATGGCAGGCGATGAGCGAGAGCGACAAGAAGCTTTTGAAGAGTGCAGAGCAGTGGCGCGAACAACTCACCCCGGAGCAGTACCGTATCACCCGAGAGCACGGGACAGAGCGGGCGTTTACGGGGTGTTACTGGGACCACCACGAGAAGGGGGTTTACGAGTGCATCTGCTGCGGCACTCCCCTGTTCTCGTCAGGGACCAAATTTGACTCAGGCAGTGGTTGGCCCAGTTACTGGGAGCCCGTCGACGATCAAGCGATCGCCACTCGTCGAGACGTCAGTTGGGGCATGATTCGCATCGAAGCACTGTGCGCGCGCTGTGACGCGCACCTGGGCCATGTGTTTGAAGACGGGCCACCACCTACCGGGCTGCGGTACTGCATCAACTCGGCGTCTCTCAGGTTCCAGAAAGAATCCTGAGGACCCGCGGGTGGCAGGCGGATCTGACGCCGCTCCCGCGGGATGACTGGGTCGGTTAGGCCTTCTTGACCTTTTCAAGCATGCGGAAAACAGGGCGCGAGCGGCCGTTGAACAGCCGCTTAAGCATTTTGGGAAGGCAGCGACGCTCAAGCGTGTTGCGGCGGGTGCGGGTGCGTTCGGCCATGGTGATCAATCCGATTCGTGGTGAAGTAAACCAGTAAGTATAGCTAAAGCCATCTTATGAAACTGCTCTTTGACCTGTTTCCCATTGTGCTGTTCTTCGTCGCGTACAAGTTTGGCGACATTTACTGGGCAACGGGCATCGCGATTTTGGCCAGCATCGCCCAGATCCTCTGGTTGAAGATGCGCTCAAAAGCCATTGAGCCCATGCAGTGGGCCGGTCTGGGAATCATCGTGGTGTTCGGTGGACTGACGCTGGCCCTGCGCGACGAGACCTTCATCAAGTGGAAGCCCACCGTGCTTTACCTCAGCCTGGCGGCCGCTCTCGTTATCGGCCGATGGTTCGCGGGCGCTAATCTGATCGAACGCATGATGGGCAAGCAGGTCAGCCTTCCCCAGGCGATCTGGGACAGGCTCAATAGCGCGTGGATTGTGTTTTTTGCGGCCATGGGCGCCCTTAACCTGTGGGTTGCTTATGGATTTTCCACTGACATTTGGGTGAACTTCAAGCTCTTCGGAACCATGGCGCTCACCTTCATTTTCGTGCTTGCCCAGGCGCTCTACATGGGTCGTCATGCGTCAGACCCCCCTCCCAGTGATGCGCCCGATCAACCCGGCCCACGCTAGCCCCGGCGCACTGCAATCATGACTATTCGCACCACCCGACCCAGCATCGACGAGATTGCAACCCGGCTGCGCGACCATCTCAGTCCGTCGACACTTGAGGTGATTGACGAAAGCCACCTTCACGCCGGACATGCCGGCGCCAGCACGGGTGCCGGGCACTACCGAGTACGCATCGCAGCGGCAGCGTTCGTCGGTCGTCCGCTGCTGGCCTGCCATCGCCTCGTGTATGATGCCGTCGCCGATTGGATGCCTCACCGAATTCACGCCCTGGCCGTCGAGATCGACCGTGCCCAGGGATGAGCCCCCCAGCCAGGAACTCCTCATGATTGCCTCCTCCCAGAGCGCCCGCGCGGACGCCTGTCAACTTATCGCTCAAGGTCTCACCCGCGGGCTCGTCCGCAGGGGATTCGCGCGCCTTGCCGGGTCTGCCCTTGTAGTTTCGGCCTTACTCTCACCCGCTCTCGTGGCGGCGCAAAACGCCGCCGTCGTCAACAACAAGCCCATTCCGATCAAGCGGCTTGATGGGGTTGTGCAGCAGATGGTCAGCCAGGGGCGTCCAGACACGCCCGAGCTGCGTGCTGCCATTCGCGACCAGCTTATTCTGCGGGCCGTCTTTGTTCAGGAAGCCGAGCGCAATGGCCTGACCGGGGACGCTGATGTACAGCTGCAGCTTGAGCAGGCTCGCGAAGACGTCCTGATTCGGGCCTTGATCTCGAATCACCTCGCCAAGGTATCGCCCGTTACCGATGAAGAGATCAAGCGCGAGTTTGACAAGCGCCACGCCGGTGCGGCCGAGAAGGAGTACCGGGCACGCCATATTCTGGTTGAGCGCGAAGACGAGGCAAAGGCCATCATTGAGCAGCTTGGCAAGGGTGCCCGCTTTGAAGACCTCGCCAAGCAGTCTAAAGATCCAGGCTCTGCCCAACAGGGCGGCGACCTTGACTGGAACACCGCAGAAACTTTCGTGCGCGAGTTCTCTGACGCCATGGTCGCCCTCGAAAAAGGCAAGTTCACCCCGCAGCCAGTGCGCACTCAGTTCGGATTTCATGTCATCCGCCTGGATGACGTAAGAGTCGCGCCACCGCCGCCTATGGGTCAGGTGGCGCCCCAGATCAGGCAGGAGCTTGAGCGGGCCCGCATTGAGAAGCTTCAGGTCGACCTGCGCGGGGCTGCCAAGATTCAGTAGGCGCTTGCGGGTTTCAGTCAGCGCTCGCGGGTTTTCGACGCGCGGCGAAGAAGCTTCTGAGAAGACGGGCCGACTCGTCGGCCAGAACGCCGCCCACGACCTTGGTGTGATGGTTCAGTTGCGGGTTTCCGAACAGATCAAGCACGCTGCCACAGGCGCCTGTCTTGGGGTCTTGGGCCCCGTAAACCAGGCGGCCAATGCGCGCGTGCTGAATGGCACCTGAGCACATGGCGCAGGGTTCAAGGGTGACATACAGTTCGCAGCCTGGAAGCCGGTAATTTCCGAGCCGCTGGGCAGCGGCTCGCAGCGCGTTGATTTCGGCATGAGCGCTCGGGTCTGAGTCTGCAATCGGGCGGTTATACCCTGCTCCAATCACCTCACCCTGAAAGACCACCAGCGCACCAACTGGCACTTCACCCGTGCTGCCCGCGCGCTCGGCCTGCGCGAGCGCCAGGCGCATGAAGTCGTCATCGAGCGGCTCAGGAAGCTGCAATGACAAGCACGCGCCCTTTAGCCGGCCTTGGCAATGACACCCTTGGTGGCGTCGGCAATATCTTTGATGACCGTACTTTGGATCTGGACCATCATGGACCACTGCTGCAACTCTTGCTGCAGCACCATGAGACTGGCCGGAGAGGAATCTTTAGAGGTGGCTTCGATTGCCTGCCTCAGCTTGGACTCGCGGTCATTCAGACCGACCTGAAGCGTACTGTTGACAAAATCGAAGGTGACCGGATTGGAACTGATCATGATTGAAGGCCTCCACTCGTCATGTGAACGATGGTTTGAAAACGGTCAGAAACCGTGCCGACCTGCCGTGTTTGCACCAACCGACAGGCGCTCGAGAATATCAATACCGGCTTGTACCGCAGCCATGGCAGCTTCCAGTTCAGCGTACCGGGATGCCGGAAACCCCTGTCTGGCCTGGGCGGCAAGGCGCACTCGCGTCGCCTGCAGTCGTTGAAGCGCCTCAAGGCGTTCCTGCTCTGCACGAGGCCCCAGAAGACGCGCATGTAGTGAGCTGAGCGCGTTAGACGCATCCACACCGCTGAACCCTAACGAGAAACCCTGAATTCATGGCCCCGACTGTCTTCAAATACTAGCACGGCATCTTCGATGGCCATCAGACGAAATCCATTCACAACACCACCGGTGAGAATAAGGCTGCCATCACGCAGCATCACATGCCCGCGCGGGCCACTGACCACGGCAGCGATCGGTGGCAGAACAATACGCGGCGCAAGGCGGGCTGGTGGGTCGGCCAGTGCGACGATCGTCACCGGCAATTCCTCAGGGTCGGGCAGGACGGGATCAGGCTTGGCAACGAGGCTGGCCGGATCGGGAAGCACGCTGAGTTCAACACTTGCTTTCAGACGCTCGCCATATCGAGACGCAAACGACAGCCAGAGTTTCTCCCAGCGGGCCAGGCGGCTGGCGAACAGTTCTCCGCGCGCCAGAAGGCGCTGACCATCCCATCGAATCTGGATGTCGCCGAGCTGAGCGTCGCGAACGGTGCGTGCGAAGCGCGCGACAGCCTCAGCACGCGACAGGGCCTCTACCTGGATTCCCGACGCCTCCGGCAAGGCTTTG
>JBIKMC010000352.1:0-3533 GCA_044359405.1 Burkholderiaceae bacterium | reverse complement strand
CGGGTGTGCGGCTGATCGCGTGCACAGGAGCCCCTTGAGGCTCGGGTCAGCCAGGGATTCGTAGGTGCTGATCTTGGCGGCATCAATCTTTGATCGGTTATAGACGATGACGCGGGCTCGGCTGGACAGACCAAACCAGCTCGTGCCATCCGCAGTGGGTGGCGCACGTCGCTCGGTCGGAACCCGCGATTCGAGAATGTCTGACCGTATGGGCTTGAAGAGCCCCTCTTGATCTGCCTTCCAGAGGCGGGCCGCATCAACCAGCAGCAGCACGTCGGCAGGACTGTTGCGCCCCTCACTGCGCAGCCGCTCGAGTAGCGCTTCATCGCCTGACTCGATCCGTCGGATGCGAATGCCCGTCTTGCGAGTGAACTCGGAGTAAAGCCGCTCGTCGGTCTGATAGTGGCGCGCCGAGTAGAGGTTGATCTCATCATCGGCAAAGGCGGGGGTCGGCAAGGACAGCGCGACGACAAGCGCCATCAGGGCACAGACGACGGTTTGACGAAAGTCAATGCGAGGGCAGTGGAGGCGGGGCATGTTCTGATCGGGTCTAAGGTCGTCAAGCCTTGGACTTTAATGCAAATGAGAATATTTCGCAATAAGAATTCATAGTGGCCAATCTCCAGCACGAATAGATCGGAATTGGCGGCGGACTGAACCACCGAAACGCGAGTAAGAACCCCGGTGTGACTCGTGACCGAATCTGGCGTGGGCGCTACACTGGAATCGAAATGCTGTTTGGTCATCTTCCTGGTGCGGTGTTTGATCCTGGCCAAGAGGCGGGTGTCGAAGCGCGTCTTAAAAGAGGGGTAGAGCAAGGTGGTCTCGAACAATAAGAGCGGAACTGGAGCACTGGCTGAGTTTCACCAGCGCTCGATTCAGGACAGGCCGGGCTTCTGGCGAGAACAGGCCGCGCTGATTGACTGGCACAAGCCTTTCGATCAGGTACTCGATTACAGCCGACCCCCATTCACGCGCTGGTTCGTTGGTGGCGAGACCAACCTGTGTCACAACGCGGTCGATCGTCACCTGGCGCGTCATGCTGACAAGCCGGCACTCATCTTCGTTTCAACCGAAACAGGTGAAGAAGAGGTCTACACCTTCGCGCAGTTGCATGAGGAGGTGATGCGCATGGCGGCGGTCATGCAGTCGCTCGGCGTCGCGCGCGGCGATCGCGTGCTCATCTACATGCCCATGATTCCCGAGGCGGCCTTCGCAATGCTCGCCTGTGCCCGAATCGGTGCCATTCACAGCGTTGTGTTTGGCGGATTTGCGTCGCACAGTCTGGCCTCACGCATCGACGACGCTGCCCCCCGGCTGGTGGTCAGCGCCGATGCAGGCTCTAGAGCGGGCAAGGTCGTGCCTTACAAGGGGTTGCTCGACGAGGGTATTGCTCTGGCTGGGCACAAACCCGACGCGGTGCTGATGGTCAACCGGGGGCTCGCCTCTATGACCCTTGTGCAGGGGCGCGATCACGATTACCAGACGCTTCGTGCCCGCTTCATGGACGCGCAGGTTCCGGTTACCTGGCTTGAGTCGAACTCTGTCTCGTACACGCTGTACACATCAGGTACTACCGGACGTCCTAAGGGCGTTCAGCGTGACGTGGGTGGGTACGCCGTGGCTTTGGCGGCCTCGATGAAACACATTTTCTGTGGTCAGCCGGGTGAGACTTATTTTTCGACCAGCGATATTGGTTGGGTAGTCGGTCATTCCTACATTGTCTATGGTCCACTGATCGCAGGAATGGCGACGATCATGTACGAGGGGGTGCCCATCCGGCCGGATGCGGGGATTCTCTGGCAGTTGGTTGAGCGATACCGTGTCACCGTCATGTTCTCGGCTCCCACTGCGATTCGGGTTCTGAAGAAGCAGGATCCCGCCTGGCTTACACGCTATGACACCTCGTCATTGAGGGCGCTCTTCCTGGCGGGCGAACCGCTTGACGAGCCCACTGCCCGCTGGATCAGTGAGGGCCTTGGACGCCCCATCATTGACAATTACTGGCAGACCGAGACGGGCTGGCCGATCATGACACTTGCCCACGGCATTGAGCCCACGCCCGCCCGCTTTGGCAGCCCTGGCATGCCCATGTATGGCTACGATGTGCAATTGCTGCACGAGCAGACCGGCGAGCCGGTCGGGGTCAATGAGAAAGGCGTGGTGGCGATCATGCCGCCCTTACCACCAGGGTGTCTGCAGACCGTATGGGGTGATGATCAGCGCTTTGTGAATACCTATTTTTCGAGCATACCTGGCAAGCTTGCCTATTCGACGTTTGACTGGGGTGTGCGTGACGCCGACGGTTACTATTTCATTCTGGGCCGGACCGATGACGTCATCAACGTAGCCGGACACCGTCTGGGCACCCGTGAGATCGAAGAGTCTCTTTCAAGTCATGCCGCCGTGGCCGAGTGCGCAGTGGTTGGTGTGGCCGATACGCTCAAGGGCCAGGTTGCCATCGGGTTTGCAGTGCTCAAGGATTCCAATGCGGTCACTGATCCCGCAAGACGGCTCGCCCTCGAGGGTGAACTGATGGCCACGGTTGATCGCCAGCTTGGCGCGGTGGCAAGGCCTTCGCGGGTGTTCTTTGTCAATGCGCTACCCAAGACGCGATCCGGTAAGGTCTTGCGTCGATCGATTCAGGCGGTGTGCGAGGGACGCGATGCTGGTGACCTCACCACCATCGAAGATCCCGCAACCCTTGACGCTTTGAAGCGGGTGGTACGACCCGATGCCTGAGGCGGCAGCAGTGCGGTCTGATCTGCTCAATGACGGCGTCAGGCGACGCGAGGTGTTCGGGTGGGCGATGTATGACTTCGCCAACTCCGGCTATACCACCGTCGTGCTGACGGCCGTCTTCAATGCGTATTTTGTGAGCGTGGTGGCTGAACGGGCGGACTGGGCCACGTTTGCGTGGACGGCTGCGCTGGCGCTTTCGAGTTTGATGGTCATCATTTCCATTCCGATCATCGGCGCTCTGGCCGATATTGGCGGCGCCAAGAAGCGTTTGTTATTGGTGGCCACGGTGGGCTGCGTGGTCAGCACGGCGCTATTGGCGCTGAGTGGTCCGGGCACGCTCGTACTGGCGGTCATCCTGATCATCGCATCGAATTATTTTTTTTCGGTCGGAGAAGCCCTGATCGGCGCGTTTCTGCCCGAACTGGCACGACCTCAGGCGCTTGGCAAGGTATCTGGCTGGGGTTGGAGTTTTGGCTACTTCGGCGGAATGCTCGCGCTGGGGCTTTGTCTTGCCTGGGTGCTGTACGCTCAAAACCTTGGGCAGGCCGCGACGGATTTTGTTCCGGTCACCCTGCTGATTACGGCGGCCATCTTCGCAGCGGCCTGTGTGCCGACTTTCCTGCTGCTGAAGGAGCGCTCAGCTCCGCGCGTGCGGGCGGGAGACTCCGTTCGTACGCAGGCGGCTGAGGCGTTTAGACGCGTGCTGCAGACCATCGCTGAAGCCCGACGCTTCAAGGATTTTGGGCGTCTTCTCCTCTGCGGTGCGCTCTATCAGGCGGGCATAGCCGCGG
>JBIKMC010000351.1:0-3536 GCA_044359405.1 Burkholderiaceae bacterium | reverse complement strand
CGGTCTGACCATGCCGGTCAGTACGTCCGGATCCTGCGTGCGACTGGCGCCCTCGGTCAGGGTCTCGACGATGGTGCGCATGTCACGGACGGGAACCGATTCGCTCAACAGGTTCTGCAGAATGCGGGTAATGACCCCCAGCGACAGCTTGCCCGGCACCAGATCTTCGACCAGTTTAGGATAGCGACCAGCCAGCTTGTCCAGAAGTTGCTGGGTCTCATCGTGACTGAGCAGCTCTGACGCGTTCTGGCGCAGCAGCGCATTCAGATGGGTGGCGATCGCGGTGCTGGGGTCAACGACGGTGTATCCAAGCGTGCGTGCATAGTCGCGCTGCGAGGGGTCGATCCACACCGCATCCAGACCGAAGGCGGGCTCCTTGGTCGCCATGCCCTCGAGGCGACCATGAACCTGTCCGGGATTGATGGCCAGCTCTTTGCCGACCTTGATTTCACCCTTGCCGCGCACCACGCCGTTCAGCACGATGTGATAGACATCAGGCGGCAGACTGAGCGAGTCGCGGATTCGTACCGCCTGCACCAGAAAGCCCAGTTCGGCCGACAGCTTTTTGCGCACGCCCTTGACCCGGCCCATGAGCTGACCACCTGACTCGGGGTTGACCAGTGGAATGAGGCCATAGCCAATTTCAAGACCAATCAGGTCGACCGGCTCGACGTCTTCCCAGCTGATTTCGCCGCTCTTTTCGGGCGCGGCGGCGGGTTGACCGTCGGTGCTGACGACATCGCTCCCGGAGGGGCCCTCGGCGGGCTTGGCGGAACGCTTGAGCAGCATGTAAGCGATTCCGGCGGTAGCAGCTGCCAGACTGAGAAACATCAGATGGGGCATGCCGGGAACGACGCCGACAATGCCCAGGATTCCCGCTGAAATGAACAGGGCAGTGGGGTTGCCCAACTGCATGGACGCCTGCTCGGCCATGGTTTCAGCGGTGGTAACGCGAGTCACGATGATGGCGGTCGCCAGCGACAGGAACAGGGCCGGAATCTGAGCAACGAGACCGTCACCGATGGTGAGCAGGGTGTAGATACGCGCCGCTTCGGATAAGGGCAGGCCGTGCTGGGCAACCCCGATGGCCAGGCCTCCGACGATATTGATGACGAGAATGAGCAGACCCGCGATAGCGTCGCCGCGGACAAACTTTGAGGCGCCGTCCATTGAGCCGAAGAAGTCGGCTTCCTGCGAGACCTCTTCCCGGCGCTTGCGGGCGGTGTTCTGGTCAATCAGGCCAGCACTCAGATCCGCATCAATCGCCATCTGCTTGCCGGGCATGGCATCCAGCGTGAATCGGGCGATCACCTCTGAAACCCGCCCCGCGCCCTTGGTGACCACCACAAAGTTGATGATCATCAGGATCACGAAGATGATGAAACCGACCACATAGTTGCCGCCGATGACGAACTCGCCGAAGGCTTCAATCACCTTGCCGGCGGAGTCGGGGCCCGTGTGCCCGTTGACCAGAACCACCCGGGTCGACGCCACGTTGAGCGCCAGCCTGAGCATGGTGGCAATCAGCAGGATGCCCGGAAACGATGAGAACTCCAGCGGCTTGGAGGTGCCGATCGCGACCATGACCACCACCAGGGCCACGATGATGTTGAAGGTGAACAGCAGGTCGAGCAGAATGGGCGGCAGTGGCAGGACAAACATTGCCACGATCAGCAGGATCAGCGCGGGAAGGCCCAGCCCGGCGCTGCCTAATCGAACCAGGTTCTGTCGAAAATCTGACAAGCTCAACGCGGCCATAAAATTTCTAAGCGTTTGATTTCGATTGAGGTTTTGGAAGGCCTGCACTAAACCGCAAGGGTCGGGTCCTTCAAAGCAACCGGCGTGCCACGCATTTCCCGACAGCCCAGTCTTGAGCTGTCACGGATCTTGCTTCAAGGCAGATCATTTCCGCTGCTGTGAGGCCTCTCGACCATGCTCAACCTCTCTATTTCCGCGCCCGGCACCCCTGAGGTCGGATCGTCTGAACTGGCCGCCGTGGCGGTCGATTCTCCTCGGACAGGCCCCGGATCGGCCCAGGGCTCCGGGTCCGGTGAGGCAGCGGCGCCCGGGTCCTTCAGTGCCTTTCTGGCCCGGGCGATGAGCACCCCTGAAATGCGGGCGCTGGCCAGCGCGGACGGAAAGGCCTTGCCGGTCTCCGAGCTGCAGACCCAACTGCTGGGTGAGGAAACGCGTCTTGTCATGTCGGCCGACGGTGAAGCGCCAGGCGACGATTCCTTGTACGCCTTCGCGCTTCAGCAAGGAATGGACCCGGCTACCGTTGCGGCGGTTCTTTGGCCGGGCATGGCAGTGCCGCCGGGCCTCGGCGCAGGTGTGGGACTTTCACCCGGCTCGGGCGTAGGGCCAGGTTCTGGACAGGGTGCTGGCGGCGGTGCGGCAGAGCTGGGTGCGATCGGTCAGAATCTGTTGGCCGCAGGGATTGACGGTCTGGGCCTATCCGGTGAATCAGCGGCCGGTGGCGTGACCGGAGCGGCGGCCAGTGGTGTCGCTGGCGCGGCGGCCGTTTTGGCGTTGACACCCGCTGGTGCTGCCGATGCACTGGGGGCCGCTGCCAATGCCCTCGGATTGAAACTGGGCGAACCGCTTTCGGCGACTGCGTTGGCATCGCCCGCCTCGTTGACGGCCGAAATGCTGATGGCACGAGGACGTGACGCGGCGGGTATGTCGACGGTGGGCATGTCCACGGTAGATGGACAGTCGACGCCAGGCCTGGGTGTGGCGGGTGGGCTGGTGTCGGCCGCTTCAGGTGCCGGGGCTGGTACTTTGGCCTCGGCTATCGCCGGCGCGCTGGGTAGCGCTGGTGCGCCCGGCGCCGACAAGCTCGGGTCTGATAGTACGTTGTCGCCAACAGTCGGCGCGGCGACGCTGTCAGGCGCGGGCGCGCAGGCTGCGGCAGCCGCCGCGACGCCCAGAGTTGATCTTGCGCCATCGCAGAACGGACCTGTTGCGTCTGGGCTGCCCGGCGCAATGACGATGCCCAGTGCTTCCCAGATACTGTCTGGAATGGGCAGGGCGCGCGCGGCCTCTGGCGAGCCCGGCGTTTCATGGTCGACCTCGGCCAGCGCGGGGGTGCCGCTTATTGGAGCGACCCTAGGAAATTCGGCTCAGACAGCGATCGCTCCGGGCGTGGGCGGTGTGCTCAGCGTCGGCGGTTTATCGGCGCTGCAGGCGGGTGGTCCCGTGAATCCGGTCTTCGCGCGTCAGGCCTTCGCGGCGCTGGCGTCCGAGCCGAATGCGGGCCTTGACGCCCTTGAGCCCGTGTCTGAGCCAGGCCATTTTGAGGGGATGCTCAGCGAACAGATGACCCAGGCTATGTCCGAGGGTGCAGAGACCTCAGGGCATGGTCATCATTCCGGCGGGCATCGTGCGGCGTCATCGCTCGTTGAGCCGCTGTCCGTGGGGGGCGATGAGTCCGCTCAGGGGGCTTCCGGTGATGCCGATGAGCGTCAGGCAATGACCCAGCGGCTGGCCGAAGGGCTCGCGCAGCGCATCAGTGCTCAAATTGCGCAAAACAACTG